>JAENWU010000055.1 GCA_016649905.1 Thermoleophilia bacterium | reverse complement strand
TCATGAGCGTTGCTATTCGCCCTCCCTGCGTCCTTGCCCCGCTTGGTCCGGCGCTCGCCAGTCGCAAACGCGGCTTTCGCTGGTCCCTCCTGGGACGACCGCAGGATTAGCGCGCCAGCCGCGCGAGCGCCAGCTCCTCGACCAGCTCGGCGCCACGCCGAGCGCCGTCGTGCTCGCGACCCCAGCCGGCGATCGCCTCGGCGCGGGCGGCGAACGAGGGCTCGTGCAGGATCCGCCGCGCAGCCCAACGCAACGGCGCCGGCCGGCACAGCCGCCAGGGCAGCGAGAGCCCGGCGCCGGACCAGTCGAGCCGCATCGCCGTCTCGCTCATATCGCCGGTGATCGGCGAGATCAGCACCGGGGTGCCGGCGCCGAGGGCTCGGGCAACGGTCCCGTGGCCGCCGTGGGAGACCACCAGCGAGGCGGCCGGCATCAGCTGGCTGTAGCTGAGCCAGTCGACCAGGATCGCGTTGGCGGGGACCTCGATCGGGCTCTGCGGCACCACCCGGTTGGTCGTCGCCACCACCCGCACCGGCTCTGAGGCCAGCGCCCGCAGCGCCGTGCGGACGAGGTGATTGCCGGAGTCGTGGGCGGTGCTGGGGGCGATCAGGACCAGAGGGTCGTCGCCCGGCGGCAGCTCGATCGCGGGGTGGGGGACCTCGAAGACCATTGGCCCCGTCACCTCTACCCCGGCGGGCCAGGCGCGCGGGTACTCGAGCTGCGGGTAGGTGGCGACGAGCGCCAGATCGGGGCTGATGCCGCCGTGGAAGCGCTCGACGGGGGGGAGGTCGAGCCGCTGCCGCTGCTGGTTGAGGTCCTGCCGCCCCTGCTCGAGGCCGACGTCGAGCGCTCGTTGTCCCGCCTTCCAGATACCTCGACCGAGCGGCGTCCGCGGCGCCCGCAGGCCGATCGCGAAGAACGGTAGGCCGGGCTCGACGACCGGGTAGATGTGGGGGACCAGGGTCGCCAGCGGCACCCCTGCCCGCTCGGCGGCCAGCGCCGGCGCCAGGGTGAGGATGTCGCTGACCGCGACGTGGGGCCGCATTTCCTCCAGCAGCGGCAGCAGCGCCCGGGCCGCCTCGGCGGCGTGCTGGCCGTCGGCCGAGTCGGGCTCGGGCGGCGGGAACATCCGGTATTCCTCGGCCGCGGCGAAGCCGAGCCCGGCGCCCTCGACGGCGGCGCGTCGCTCCTCCCAGGTCTCGACCACGACCTCGTGGCCGCGATCGGCGAGCGCCCGTCCCAGCGCGATCGCGGGGAAGGCGTGGCCGGCGTCGCCGAAGGCCGCGACCAGGACTCGCAGTGGCGCGCTGCTCACGCCGGCCGTCACGCTGGGGTCAGGCAGTGGCGACGATCTCCTCACCCGGGCGGGTGAAGACGATCTCCGGGATGTGGCAACTGGGCGAGGTATGGAGCAGGAAGCGGACCGCCTCGCCGATGTCAGAGGGCAGGATCAGGTCCTCACCGATCTGGTCTTTGATGAAGTCGGCCATCGCGGTGTCGACGAAGCCGGGTGCCAGGGCGGTGCACTGGATGCCGTCGCGGGCGACCTCGCGCTGGGTCGATTCAGTGAAGCTGATCACCGCCGCCTTGGTGGCGCCGTAGACCGAGAGCCAGGCCGGGCCGCTTTTTCCCGCCAGCGAAGCGGTGTTGACGATCAGCGCCTTGCCGTGCTCGGCACCGGCCTCGCGCAGCAGCGGCAGGCCCTCGCGGGTGCCGATGATCAGCGCCCGCAGGTTGACGTTGAGCTGCATGTCGAGGAACTTCGTCTCGATCTCGGCCATCGCCGCGCCGATGCCGACGCCGGCGTTGTTGACCAGCGCGTCGAGGCGGCCGAAGCGCTCGCGATGAGCGGCGAAGAGCGAGGTGATGTCTTCCTCGTCGGCCATGTTCGCCGGCACGGTCAGCACCTCGAAGCCGTCGTCGCGCAGGCCCTTGACGGACTCCTCGAGTTTCTCCGCCCGCCGCGCCGAGAGGGTCAGGCCGTAGCCCTCTTCCGCCAGGGTCCGCGCGATCGCCAGACCGATCCCGCCGGATCCTCCCGTGATCAACGCCGCTCTATCCGCCATCCATCGCCCCTTCGTTTCGTCGACGCCGCCACCCTACTCCGGAATAACATGGCGCCGATGCGCGCCGCCCGTCTGGTCTTCGCCTCCGCCTGCGTGCTCGCGGTCGTCGCCCTGATCGTCGGTTGCGGGGGCGGTTCGGAGGGCTCCGACTCGACCGGATCTTCCGGCGCTACCGCCGCAAGCCGACCGGCGCCGTCGAAAGGCGACTTCCCGAGCCCCGAAGGCCGCAGCCTCGACGAGGTCCTGAAGCTGGGTGACCGACCCTCCGAACTGATCGTCTCGCCGGCCGCGATGGTCTTCTACCAGGGCGAGAACCGCTATCCATTTGGGGTTGTCGAGCGCGACGGCAGCGAGGTCCCGGACGCCGAAGTCGCCCTTTACTTCGCGCGCGTGCCGCCCGTCCAGTCGGGGGCGAAATCGAAATCCGGGAACAAGGGCCAGGTAGCGGAGGCCGAAGCGGAGGCGCTTGAACAGCCCGCGATCGGCCCCTTCCCGGCGCGGATCGAAAGCCTGGGGACGCAGCCGGCCTTCGGCGCCAAGACGACCGCCGTGGACCCCGACGCTGCCAGCGTCGTCTACTCGACCCAGATCGACTTCCCCAGCGAAGGCGAGTGGCGGATCGCGGCCCTGATCAAGGAAGGCGACGAACTGGGGGGGACGCAGCTGCCCGGCGCCGACGTCGGCGAATTCAAATCGATCCCGAAGGTCGGCGAGAAGGCCCCGACGATCCACACGCCCACCGCCGATGACGTCGGCGGCGACCTCTCGCAGATCACTACGCGGATCCCACCCGACTCCCAGAACAAGGTGGATTACGCGGAGGCGCTCGGAAAAGAACCAATCGTGCTCTTGTTTGCGACCCCCCAGTTCTGCCAGAGTCGGGTCTGCGGGCCGGTGGTCGACGTGACCGAGCAGGCCAAGCAGCAGTACGGAGATCAGGCCGCCTTCATCCACATGGAGATCTACAACGACAACGACCCGGGCGACGGCGTCCGGCCGCAGGTGCGAGCCTTCCGCCTTCCCAGCGAGCCGTGGCTGTTCACGATCGACCGTCAGGGCGTCGTCAGCGACGCGGTCGAGGGCGCCTTCGGACTCGAACTTCTCGACGAAGCGATAGAAAAAGCAATCAGATGAGCGACAAAGCAGCCCCCGACACCGAGCTTCTGGAGTCCTTCGCCGAGGAGGCGCGCCGCCGCTGCGACGTGATCGCCGCCGGCCTGGCCACCGCGACCACCGATTTCGAGACGATGCGGGCCGAAGCGCACGCCCTGCGCGGCACCGCCGGCGTCCTCGGGCTACGCCGCCTCGCCGAGCTGGCCGGGCTGATGGAGTCCGACCTCGCCGAAGCGAAGAAGACCGGCGTCATTCGCGGTGGCCGAGACCACCAGATCGCCGATGCCGCCAAGGCCCTCGCCGAGGGAGCCGTGGCGGCAGCCAAGGGCGAAGAAGAGCCGCCCGACGTCGGCCGCTCGCTGGCCCAGCTGTTCAGCGCGTAGGCCGCGGCAGCAGCGTCGGCCGGGAGCTGAAGCCGGGGCATTCATTTGGCCCGTAGGGACTGAGCGGGATCCGCTCTTCGAAGGCGACGTAGTAGCGGCCGAAAAGAGGATGGGACTTCTCGGCCTTCCAGAGCAGGTGGCCGCTTTCCGGTCGCGCTTCGGCTTTCCCCTTGAACTCGCCGATCAGCGGTTTGTCGCCGCTCGGGGTGACACGGAAGATGTTGACCTTGCGCGGCGCGTCGTCGAAGTGCCGGTTGCCGTAGAGACAGGGAATCTCGGTCCCGCCGGTCCCGTTCGGCGGCATCGTCGCGATTCCGTAGAAGAACTGCTTCTTGCGGTTGTAGCCGATCGTCGCGTAGCCCTTGTAGGGGCCGGGCAGGCCCTCGCAGGCGACGCCGTCGCGGTTCGGGTCGAGGTTGCCGACCTTGCGCTGGGGGCTGCCGCCGAGTTCGACGAACGCATCCTGCGCGTCGGCCTGGGCGGCGAAGGAGCCGCAGCCGGGCATCGCCGCGGCGGTGCTGCCGGCGAAGGCGAGCATCGCGACTGCACCGACGGTTGCCGTCAGCGCCAGAGCCCCTGTCTTGATCCCTGCCCTCCCGTACATCCGTCCAGGAGGGTAACTACCCAAAACATCCGAGTCCCCAACCGCCAGTCGGCGCCCCAGTCGTCAATCAGCGCGTATCGTCCGATCCACGGGGCGGTAGCTCAGTTGGTCAGAGCATGGGACTCATAATCCCTTGGTCGCTGGTTCGAGTCCAGCCCGCCCCATTTCTTCGGAAAAGGAAGAAGTGCGTCGCATCGACTTCCAGGATGCCCCGAATGGCAGACGGATCTTGGCGCAGGCACGAGTGTCATTCGATGACCACGGGGCCGCTGCCGACTGCATTGCCGTCGCCCGCCTTAGGCCGGTGACTCGGCCTCAGGGACTCTCACTGGCCGACCGAGCGTGTCTCGCGCTTGCAAGTCGTCTACAGATTCCGGCCCTGACGGCAGACCGTGAATGGACGAAGGCCGACGTGGAGGCCGAGATTCAGCTGATCCGCTGAAACCTTGTCTCGAGACTTGTCCCCGACTCCACCGAACCAGCCGAACTCCCTGAACATCGGAGGAGCGACTCCGTCCACCGAGGAAATGCCTTAGTAGATAGCCTTCCCCGCTCCATCCGGTCGCCCGTGGCGTAACCGGGGTCGCGGCAACCTGAGCAGGGGGAAAACGGATGCATCTCAATCGTCTGGCTGCGTTCGTGTGCGCGGTCTGCCTCGCCGCAGCGGTGCTCGCTTTGCTCACTCCCCCGGACAAGGCCAGCGCCGGCGGGACCGCGAAGGCTTCGATCATCGGCGGTCACCCGGCCTCGATCGCCGAGTTCCCGGCGCTGGCCTTCGTCATCGGCGAAGACGCCACGGGCGCCTTCAGCTGCACCGGGACCGTGGTCGCGCCGCGGGTGGTCCTGACTGCCGGTCACTGCGTCGAGAACCTGGAAGCGGCGGCGCTGTATCCGGCTGGGGGATTCGCCGTCGCCACCGGCAGCGCGAATCTGAACCAGGTTCGGCGCTCGGCGGTGAGCTCGGTCGAGCGGGCGGTTGTCTATCCCCGCTTTGCGACCTCGACCCTGCGCAGCGACGCCGGCCTGCTGATCCTCTCGGCGCCGGTGACCGCGACGCCGTTGCCGCTGGCGAGCGCGGCGGATGCCGGTCTATATGCGGGCGGGGCGCCGATCGAGATCGCCGGTTGGGGGCAGACCAACCCTCGCGTTCCGGGCGGGCCGGCGCAGCTGCAGGCCGGCGCCTCGGTCGTCCTCGGGCCGGAGGAATGCCAGCGCCGGACCAAGGGCTACGAAGCCGACTACGCGCCCGACCTGCAGCTATGCGCGGTCGACGTTCCCGGTCGCAAGAGCGGGGCCTGTCATGGCGACAGCGGTGGACCGGCGATCGCCCGACGGGCGGACGGGGTGGCGGTGCAGATCGGGATCGTCAGCATCGGCGGGCCGAACTGCAACCTCTCCCTGCCGAACATCTTCACGCGGGTCGATCAGATTGCGCCATGGGTCGCGAGCTGGATCGCCGCGACCGAAGCGGGGGGCCCAACGCCGGCGCTGGCCGTCTCCCGGCCCCACCTGCCGCCGCTGAGCTTCGAACGGGCCCGGGAAATGAGCGCGGCCGCGCTCCAGGATGGCTTCCGCTCCCACTTCCAGAGGGCTAGCCAAAAGCGGATTCGCTGCGCGCGCGTCGCCAAGGCGAAGGTCAAATGCGGCGTCACCTGGTACCAGGGCGGCAACGACTACTACGGGACGATCACGAGCTACTACGTGCTCGATCACGGCTCGGTCGGCTGGGACTACCGGTACGCGATCCACTGGGTCAACGACTACTGCTGGTTCCGCAGCGGCCACCGGCAGACCTGCGTGATCCGCACCGAGACGCAGTAACCCGCGCTACTCGGTCTGCGCGCCGCGGCGTTTGCGTTTGTCTTTCATCTCCCGGCTTTTCACCTTCGCGTCGGCGAGGGCGGCGCTGTTCATCGCCTGGGTGACGCCGACGCCGCCGGGGGTGGCGGAGACGGAGTTGGAGATCGAGTTGGAGGCGGTCACGGTGGCGACGTTGTGGAAGGTGACCGGGATCCCGTAGGCGCCGAGGAAGACGGCGACGATGCCGAGGCGGGCGGCGTAGCTGCCGAGCTCGGGCAGCGCGACGTCGACGAGGAAGCGGCGCGGCGAGCGCAGGATCGTGCCGCCACTGACGAGTTGGGCCCGCAACCCCGCCAATCGCTCCCAGAAGATCCTGCCCACCAGCGCCAGCAGGACGAGCCCTCCGGCGGCGATCATCAGGAGGAGGGCGGTGTGGTCGGAGAGGAAGCCGAGCTTGATCGAGAAGGAGCCGGCGACCGTGAGGAACAGGTACAGGTACAGCGCCACGTTGAAGATCGAGAAGGGGATCTTCTGCACGAAGATGCCGGAGAGCATCATCGTGAAGGTTGCGCTGGCGAACAGGGTGGTGAACATCAGCAGCATCACCCAGGTGCCGATGTTGGCCGGCAGGAAGCTGTTCAGCGCCACCGCCGTCGCGTAGGAGGCGAGCACGATCCGGTAGGTGACGCCGGCGCCCGGCAGGGCGGCCCGGAGGATCCCGAACCAGGCCAGCGCCGCCAACGAGGTCTGGATGCTCTGCAGGAGGACGCCGCCGACGATCGCCCAGCCCGGGATCTCCCCGAGCTTGTCGAAGAGGGCGTCGATCCAATCGCTGACCGGCACCCCGAGCAGATCGAGGACGAAGATGACGAGGACCACGGCGCCGATCCAGATCCCGATTCGCGCCAGGCGTCGTCCCACGGGGCCACCCTATTCTTGGACCATGAACGTGCCCCGCCGCTGGCCGATAGCGATCCTCGCGGCGCTGTGCCTGATCGGGCTCGCGGCCCCGGCGACCGTCCCGGCGGCCGCTGCCGCCGGCCCCAAGCTCGAGCGCTGCGACCTCGGACTGCCGCGGCCCTTTCAGTGCGGCCGGATCACCGTTCCGATGCGTCGCGCCGACCCTTCCCTAGGGACCACCCGCGTCGCCTTCGCGGTGCGCAAGCGAGCCGACACCTCGCGCCCCTCGCTGGGGACGATCGTGGCGATGGACGGCGGCCCGGGTTACGGCTCGACCGCGGCGCCATTCGCCCGCTCGCTGGTCGCCGTGCTGGCGCCGCTGCTGCGCCGCCACGACCTGGTCCTCTTCGACGAGCGCGGGACCGGGCGCTCGCAGGTGCTCGACTGCCCGTCCCTGCAGCACGGCCTGATCCAGGAACCGATCGCGATCGGCGAGTGCGCCAACCAACTCGGTCCCCGCTACGCCGGTTACACGACCGGCGAAGCAGCCCACGACCTCGACGCCGTTCGCCGCGCGCTCGGCCTCGGCAAGGTCTTCTTCTACGGCGACTCCTACGGGACCCTGTTCGGCCAGGCCTACGCGGTCCGCTACCCGGACTCGCTGCGCGGGCTGATCCTCGACTCCGCCTATCCAGGCGACGACCCCTATTACCGGACCCTGCTGCCGGCCGGCCTGCAAGGGCTGCGGATTACCTGTCGCCGCTCGCCGCAGTGCTCGGGCGACCCCGTCGCCCGCTTCTCACGCGTGGTCGGCCGCTTCCACGCCGTCGACCGCTCGACCGAGGGTCTACTGAGCTTCCTGCTGCAGTCCGGGACGCTGGCGCCGCGCTCCTACCTCAGCCTCGACGACGGCGTGCGCCGCTTCCTCGCCGGCGAACCGGGCCGCCTCAACCGGCTGATCGCCCCGGGTCCCGCCGGGCACGGTGCGCTGAGCGAATTCTCCTACGGCCTCGAGATCGCGGTCGAGTGCATGGACTACCCGCTGCCGTGGGACCCGGCGGCCGGAATCGACGAGCGGATCCGTCAGCTCTCGGCCGCCGTCACGCGGCTGCCAAAGGACTACTTCGCGCCATTCGGGCGCCGCGAGTACCTGCTCTCCTCGGCTGCCCACCTGACCAATTGCCTCTACTGGCCGGCCCCGCCCGCCGGCCACGAACCGCCGGTCCCGGCCGGGTGGCGGGCTCCCACCAGCTTCCCGACCCTGGTCCTGGCCGGCGAGGTCGACGACATCACCTCGGTCGCCGAGGCGCGCCAGGTGCAGCGCCGTTTTCCCCGCTCACGCCTCTATGTGGTGCCGGATCGCGGCCACGCCTCGAGCCTCTACTTTCCCTTCCGCTCGCCGGCGGTGGGCGCGATCCGGCACTTCATCGCCTCTAACTAGCCCTGACTAGGGCAAATATTCTTCGGCCTTTTCCTTCGCTTCATCGAGGCCCTTTTCGGCCTGGGCCTTGCCTTCTTCGATTCCCTTTTCGGCTTCCTTCTTGGCTTTTTCGACGCTGTCGGAAGCGGTGCCCTTGCCTTCTTCGATCTGGTCCTTCGCTTCATCGAGGCCCTTTTCGGCCTGCTCGATGCCTTCTTCGATGCCCGTTTCGGCCTTGTCAGCCCCGGCTTCGATTTCCTGCTGGGCCTTGGAGCTGGAGTCGCTGGCAGCATTGGTGCTGTCGTCGCTGCCGCAGCCCGACCAGACGGCGCCGCCGGCGACGATCGCCGCAATCGCCAGCGCGGCGCCGATGGCGCGCGATCTCGTGGGTTTGGTCGGCTGATCCTCAGTCATGTTTCGCCTCCGCAGACGGTTGGTTCAATTCGTCCGGCACTTGCGCCGGCTGCTCCGAACGTATTGCATCTCGGGGATGGCCGAGGAAACCGAGCAGGACGAGTTCGAGTCCCTGGTAGCCGACGCGATCGACGCGCTGCCGGAGCAGTTCCAGCGCTTGCTGGAGCGCGTCGCCGTGATCATCTCCGACTTCGGCGAGGAGCAGGACGCCTACGGCCACTACTTCGGCGACGGGGTCGCCTTCGAAGGGGTCGAGGACCGGATCGTGATCTACCGCGACACGCTCGAACGCGATTTCGGCCACGACCGGGCGCTGCTGGCGCGCCAGGTCGAGCAGACCCTGCGCCACGAGCTGGCCCACCATCTCGGCTGGGACGAGGGCGGGGTCGGCGGCCTCGGCCTCTGATCGAGCGGTTCCGTTACCTGCGGACCCGGCAGTCGCCGGTCAAGCTGGTCTCCAGCACCTTGCCGTCGGCAAAGCGGAAGTTGCCGCGCAGGAACGGGAAGATCCCCACCGAGAAGCCCTCCGGGGCTGCGCAGCTGGCGCTGACGTAGGCACGGCGTTGGCCGCGGTAGGTGTACTCACGGCCGATCTCGAGCGAGATCTCGGTGATCGAGCCGATCCCGCCGGCGAGCTTCGGCACCCGGGTCGCCAGCACCGTCCCGAACTGGCCCCGTGCCCGTTGCTGGATTTCCAGCGGCAGCACGAAGGTCGCCTGCACCGGCGTCGTCCCGTAGAGGTGCAGCAGCAAGGCCGGCTTCCCCTGGCTGCGGGCGTTGAAGACGAGGATCCGGCCGCTGGTCGGGACCGGGTTGCCCTCCGCGGTCAGGTCGGCGGCGAACCGGCCGTTGCCGACCAGCGCCGGCTGGCACTGAGCGAGGGCGCCCACGTGGGTGGTCGACTGCAGCTGCGGAGCGGTGCAGGTCGGCAGTCCGACCGTCGAGAGCCGACCGGCGCGGTTCAGTTCGAGCTTGAGCCGGCGCAGGGACGGGGGGTGGGTGCCGTCGGTGGTCGAGATCCTGCCTTCGACCGAGACCGTCACCGGGACCGAGCGGTCCCGCGGCAGCGAGTGCGGCGCGAAGCTGCCGTCGAAGAAGACCCGCAGGGTGCCGAGCTGGCGGACGTCGCCGTGCGCCAGCGTCGCTCCGAGCAGGGCGATCGCAATCGCTGCAACCGCTATGCCAACTCGTCTGCGCATGCTCCCGTCGCCAGTCTAGGCCGCTGAAACTGCGGCTAGGGTTGAGCGATGGTTGAGGCTGAAGGCTGGAGCGATCTCTCCCCAGGCGACGATTTCGCCGGCTACCGGATCGAGCACCGCCTCGGCCGGGGCGGGATGGGGATCCTCTACTTGGCGATCGAGCCGGGCCTCGACCGCCACGTGGCGTTGAAGCTGATCGCCCCTGAGGCCGCCGCCGAGGAAGTCTTCGCCAAGCGGTTCGCCGAGGAGTCGCGAATCGCCGCCTCGATCGAGCACCCGAACGTGGTGCCGATCTACGCCGCCGGCGAGGAGCGCGGCGTCCCCTACATCGCGATGCGCTACGTGGCCGGCTCCGACCTCGGCCGAAGGATCGCCCGCGAGGGGCGGCTCGAACCCGAGCGCGCGGTGGCGCTGATCGCGCAGGTCGCCAACGGCCTCGACGCGATCCACGCCGCCGGCCTCGTCCACCGCGACGTCAAGCCCGCCAACGTCCTGCTCAGCGGCGAGGAGGGCTCCGAGCACGCCTACATCACCGATTTCGGCGTCGCCCGCAACGTAGCCACCAACTCCGGTCTGACCCAGACCGGTCGCTTCGTCGGCACCCTCGACTACGTCGCCCCCGAGCAGATCTCCGGCGGCAGCGTCGACGCCCGCGTCGACGTCTACGCGCTCGGCTGCCTGCTCTTCAAGCTGCTGACCGGCGAGGTGCCCTTCCCCCGCGACGGCGAGGCGGCGCGCCTCTACGCGCACCTCAACGACCCGCCGCCGGCGCCCTCGCTGTACGTGCCGGCGGTCTCGATGGCGCTCGACGACGTCGTCGCCAGGGCGATGTCGAAGCAGCCCGGCGACCGCTACCCCTCGGCCGGCGACCTCGGCCGCGCCGCGGTTGCGGCGCTTAGCGGCGCTCCCGTGGCGATCCCCGAGCACACGGTCGCGACCGGAGCCGCGGCGACGGTCGAACCGCAGACGATGGCGCCCGAGCCGCCTGAGCCGACCCGCGAGCCGACCAAACCAACCCGCGAACCGGTGCCGTCGCGGCCGACCGCTGAGACGGGCCGCCTGCGCCCAGGGCCGCCGGAGCCGCTGGCCGAGCCTGACGTCAAAGGGCCGAAACGCAACCCACTGCTGATCGGCGGTGCGCTGGCGGCGATCGCGGTGGTGGTGATCCTCGGGATCGTGCTCGCGTCGGGCGGGGGAGGGGGCGGCGACGCGACGGGCGACACCACCACCACGCCGGCCGACACGACGGCGAAAGAACAGACGAAAGAAGAAGACAAGCCGAAAGAGAAGTCAGAACCGCCTCGGTTGACGACGTCCGCACTGATTAGGCAGGGCGACAGGAGCTGCGAAATCGCCAGGACTGCCTACAAACAGGTCGGGAGTGAATTCTCGGAACCGGAGACCGAAGCGGGTATGAGCGTTCAGTACGCCGAACAGCTGGTGAAAATCTCGGGCCGGCAGGTCGAAGAAATGGAGAAGTTGAACCCGCCGAAAAGCAAGGCAGACGAGTTCCAGGAATACCTCGAATCGCGTGAAGAAGTGGCGGAGTGGGACGAAGACGCGCTGAGGGCGGCGGAAGCGAACAACCCGGTCGCCTACGTCGAGGCCTATGAAAGGCGGACCAACACCGAAAGCAACCGTGAACGGATCTCCGACGAAATCGGCTTCGAAGTCTGCAGCAATCCCCAAAGCTGAGGTACTCGGGGGATTTAGCCTTCCTCATTCGTAAGTTGCGCCTTACGTAAGTATCTGCTTAACTGTCTCGCATGGCGGCCGACCTGCGAGACCCAGAGGCGATGGACCTGGTGGCGCGGGCTATTGCCGAGCCGCGGCGGCGCCGGATCCTGGCGATGGTCCGCGACGACGAGATGAGTGCCGGTGAGATCGCCGCCGGCTTCGACGTCTCGCGGCCGGCGGTGTCCCAGCACCTCGCCGTGCTGCGCGAGGCGGGGCTGCTCAGCGAGCGGCGCCAGGGCACCAGCCGCTTCTACCGCGCCCGGCCGGAGGGGCTCGCCGGCCTCCGTGACTTCTTGGACGAGTTCTGGACCGATCGTCTCGAGCGGCTGAGGCTGGCCGCCGAGCTGGAGCAGCAAAGGAGGGACAAACGTGGCAAACGCAAACACGGTGGACGCGGTCGAGGTGGAGGTTCGGATCGCCGCAAGCCCTGAGACGGTCTTCGACTTCTTCACCGACCCGAAGCTGATGGTGCAGTGGATGGGACGCAGAGCGGAGCTGGACCCGCGACCGGGCGGCGGCTTTCGCACCGAGATCAACGACGAGGCGATCGCCAGCGGCACTTACGTCGCGGTCGAGCCGCCCGAGCGGGTCGTCTTCACCTGGGGCTGGAACGGTGAGGACTCGGTCACCCCGCCGGGCTCCAGCACGGTCGAAGTCCTGCTCGCCGCCGACGCCGACGGCGACGGCACCCATCTGCGACTGATCCACCACGACCTTCCGAGCGCCGAATCGGCCACCAAACACGGACACGGCTGGCGCCACTACACGGAGCGGCTGCGAATCGCGGCGACCGGGAGCGACCCGGGCCCCGACGAGTTCGCCGAGCCGCCCGGCGACGAAAACTGACGACACCAACCGAGAGGAAGAACGAAACGATGGGCAATCCGACGATGTGGTTCGAAGTGGCGGCGAGGGACCGCGAGGCGATGAAGGGGTGCAGGTCGATGACGTCGAGGCCGGGCTTGCCAAGGCCGAGTCCCTTGGCGCCACCCGGGTGATGGGCCCGATGGACATCCCCACCGGCAAGATCGGCCTCTTCGCCGACCCCGAGGGGCACGTGATCGGCCTGATGAACATGAACGGGGCCGGCTGACCCGTGTAGCAAGATGGCCAGGTGGAGAACTTGGCAATCCGGCTCGAGGGCGAGATCGTCGTCCTCGAGCCGCTTCAGCCGGCGCACGCCGACGAGCTATGGGCCGCCGCGCAGGCCCCCGAGATCTGGCAGTGGCTGGCCCACATCAACGAGAGTCGCGAGTACTTCGACCGCTGGCTCGAGCTGACGCTCGAAGCGAGCGCCGACGGCAGGGAGGGACCCTTCGCGGTGCGCGGACGCGCGGAAGGGAAGGTCGTCGGCAGCAGTCGTTACTTAGGCGTGCGACCGGCCGACCGGGTCGTCGAGATCGGCTGGACCTGGTTCAACCCCAGCGCCTGGCGCAGCGGCGTCAATCTGGAGACGAAACTACTGATGCTCGGCCACGCTTTCGACGACCTCGGCTGCGTTCGCGTCGAGCTCAAGACCGACGCCCGCAACGAGCGCTCGCGGGCGGCGATCGCAGCGCTGCCGGCGCAGTTCGAGGGCGTCCTGCGCAAGCACATGATCGTCCCCGACGTCGGCCAGCGGGACACCGCCTATTTCAGCGTCCTCGACGACGAGTGGCCCACCGTCCGGGCCAACCTCGAACGCCGCTTGCGACATTGAGGGCGCTATAGCGCCCAATAAGTCGCGAGCGCTCAGTCGTCCCGGCGGTCCTCTGGGTGGGTGAGCTGTTCGGCTTTGGCGCGCACTTCGTCGGTCGCCTCGCGGGTGGCCGCGAGCGTCTCGTCTTTGACCGCGGCGAGACCCTCGCTGGGCTTGCCGCCGACGACGTCGCGGAAGGCTTCCTTGAAGCGGTCGGTACGGCGATCGGGAGGGAAGCGCCGTTCTGACTTCTCCTGCTTCTTCGGGTTGCGCTCGCCATAGCGCCGCCGCGCCCAGCCGGAATCCGGCTTGCCGATCCGACAGGCGCCGTAGACCGCGATCGGGAAGAGGAAGAAGCCGACGATCCCGTGTAGGCGGCGCCCCTTCAGGAAGCAGATCGCCACCACCGTGAAGAGCAGCAGGACAGAGACGATCGTTGCCGGGATCCCTTCCGAATCGTCGCCGAGCGCGAACGGGTTGAGCCCGACCACGAACAGCCCCATCGCCCCCGCGGCGATCACGGTGGCGTCGATCGAGCTGCGCCCCTCCTCGGCCCAGTAGACGTCGTCGAGGTAGACCCAGAGCGCGAACTCGTCGATCGTCAGGCCGATGCCGACGCCGAAGGCGAAGGCGCAGAGCTCCCCCCAGGGGCTGTGGCCGAAGGCGGCGAAGCCGAGCGTGCCGGCCATCATCATCGTCACGATCCCGAAGACCAGATGGTGCAGGTGGACGCCGCTCTCGCTGACCACGCTGCCGGGCCACCAGGGGACCTTGGGGCTGCGCATCAGCCGCGTGCTCATGCGGATGAAGGCGAAGGAGAGGATGAAGCCGACGAGGACGAGGAAGACCCCCTGGCGGTCGTGGTCGGCCAGCTGGTTGGTCCAGAAGTCGCTGAAGATCGAGGCGGTGCTCATGCGCGCACCGGGGCGGGCGTGGGAGAGGGATGCGGGTTGAGGGCCGGCGCCGAGCCGTCCTTCTCGGCGATCAGCTCCAGCGTCAGCAGGACGGCGGCGATCGCGAAGATCGGCGAGAGGACGATGTTGGAGACCGACTCGGCCATCCAGGTGGCGAAGAAGGTGTGGCCGAGCGCGTCGTGGACGAGGTGCCCGAGCGACTCGCCGATCCCGTCGCCGACGATCTCGATCGGGACGAGCACCAGGAAGACCAGCCAGAACCGGCCGCGGACCAGCTGGAAGCTGCGCGCCAGAGCGCCGCGCACGCTGCGCTTCTCGAGCTCGACCACGGGCCCGGAGAGGCCGAGGAAGACGAAGGCCAGCGCTCCGGGGACGATGAACAGGAGCATCCCGACGACGACGATCAGCACGTAGAGGAGGTCGACGGCGATCAGTCGCCGGTAGTCGATCCGGCGGGCGATCTCGCGCACGCCCGGCGGGCGCTGGTCGGCTGGGTGGGTGAGCGAGATCGCGATCGCGCCGCTGTAGAAGACCTCGCCGATCAGGCTGGTCGCGGTGAGGGCACCGATCGTCGCGACCAGCGCCGCGATCTTGATGCCGCTGTCGAGGTCGAGGGATTCGACGTCGAGTTCGGTGCTGAGCGCGTCGATCAGGCCGAGCGGCAGGAAGACGATCACCGCCAGCAGCATCAGCACCGCCGACCAGGAGAAGTAGGTGCGGCCGATTCGCACGTAGAACGAGCCGAGCGTGCGCAGGAAGCTCACGCTAACGGCGCCTGCGCCCGGAGGGAACCCGGCCGCGGCGCTCGAGCTTCGTCTGGCTCGACTCCGAGGCGGGGATCCGCTTGAGGTTGCCCAGCTCCGGGATCAGGATCTCTTCGGCACAGCGGCGATGCCAGTGGTGGTGATCGGTGCCGCCAAGCCGCCGCACGAACTGGACCACCGTGTGCTCGTCGCCGACGTCGATGTCGCCGTGGCAGCCGGGGCAGTGGTAGAGCTTGCGGGCGATGCCGCGGATCAGCCAGGCCTCGTCACCCTCTTCGGTGAGGCCGCGGAGGCTCCAGCGGACACTTGGCTGGCCGTCGAACTGGCCCATCTCAACGCCTCTTCGACATCCAGGCGAAGCCGGCGGCCATCGCCAGGTTGGCGACCCCGGCGAGGCCGAGCCCGAGCTTCGCGCCCGGCCGGGTAACCGCCGGCGATTGCGCCCAGAGCGCGTCGGTGGCGATCTCGGTGCCGCGCAGCCAGGCCAGCGACTGCCAGTCGGCGGCGCTGCCACGGCGCTCGGCGACCGCGTGGGCGGCCGCGAAGGTCAGCCAGATCGGGCCGCAGCGACGAAACAGGTGCTTGGCGTCGGGCGAGGGCTCCTCGTGGCCAAGGACCCTGAGGGTCGCGGCGGGGGCGGCAATCGCGGCGCTGCCTAGCAGCAGATCGAAGGCAATCATGTTGCGATTGGTGAGTCGAAGAACTTGTTCGAGCGTCATTGAGGCAGTTTCTCAGAAGGGAAAGGGTGAGGTTCGGCGAAATGGACCGCCGTGACCAAGACCGCGACGAAGTCCCCACAACTTAAAAGCCTTTCGGACTACATCCAGGAGCGTTTCGACGAGTTCTCGCGCTCCCAGAAAGATGTGGCCCGCTACATCGTCGATCATCTCGACGAGGCAGCCTTCCTCACCGCCGAGGAGCTGGCCCGGAGAGCGAGCACCTCGTCCTCGACTGTGGTGCGCTTCTCCCAGGCCCTCGGCTTCGAGGGTTACCCAGAGCTCCAGCAGGCGGCGATCGAGGAGTACCGCGCCACCATCGCTGCCGCCAGCAGCAACGGTGGTGCCCTCTTCTCCTTCGACCACTCCGAGCTCGAGGGCTCGCTCAGCGCCGATTACGCGAACCTCGAGGAAACCGCGCGCAAACTGACCCCCGAGCAGGTCGATGCGTCGGTCTCGGCGCTGGCCACCGCCCAGCGGATCGTGATCGTCGGCGTCGACCAGATGGCCTTCTTCGCCAGCTACCTGCGTCACACCCTCAGCTTGCTCGACATTCGCGCCGAGATCGTCGCCAGCACCGGTGGCGAGTCGCTGCAGCGGCTGGGGCGGATCGACGAAAACACCCTTGTGATCACCCTTTCGGCCGGCCGCGCCCACCCGCTGTTGCTGCGGGCGATGAAGCTGGCCCTGCACCGCGGCGCCCGCACCCTGGCGATCTCCGACGCGACGATGTCGGAGGTCGGCGAGCACGCCGAGCTGACGCTCTACTTCTCTTCCAACAGCCCGTCCTTCACGCGCTCGAACACGGCCCTGATGGCGCTTGTACAAGCGCTGGCCCACGGTTTGTACGCACGGGACGAAGCCGCGCACAAAGATCGCATCCGCGCCTACAAACTGAAGTAGTCGCGGCGACGAGCCGGCCCCCTGCCTGCGTAAGATGGGCGTGATGACTGAACGCGCCACCTTTCGGCTGAAGACCGGCCTTGCCGAGATGCTGAAGGGCGGCGTGATCATGGACGTGGTCACGGCCGAGGAGGCGAAGATCGCCGAGGAGGCCGGAGCCTGCGCGGTGATGGCGCTGGAGCGCGTTCCCGCCGACATCCGCCGCGACGGCGGCGTCGCCCGGATGTCCGACCCGGCGATGATCAAGGAGATCCAGGAGGCGGTGAGCATCCCGGTGATGGCGAAGGCCCGGATCGGCCATTTCGCCGAGGCCCAGGTGCTGCAGGCGCTCGAGGTCGACTACATCGACGAGTCAGAGGTGCTGACTCCGGCCGACGAGCGCAATCACATCGACAAGCTCGCCTTCGAGGTTCCCTTCGTCTGCGGCGCGACCAATCTCGGCGAGGCGCTGCGGCGGCTCGGCGAGGGGGCGGCGATGATCCGCTCCAAGGGCGAGGCCGGGACCGGCAACGTCGTCGAGGCGGTCCGCCACATGCGCGAGATCACCACCGGGATCAAGAACCTCGCCCAGCTGCGTCCCGAGGAGCTCGCCGCGGCGGCGAAAGAGCTGCCGGCGCCGCTGGAAGTCGTCCAGGAGGTGGCCGCGGCCGGCAGGCTGCCGGTGCCGCTGTTCTGCGCCGGCGGTATCGCCACGCCCGCCGACGCGGCGCTGATGATGCAGCTCGGCGCTGAAGGCAACTTCGTCGGCTCTGGGATCTTCAAGAGCGCCGATCCGGCACGCCGCGCCAAGGCGATCGTCGAGGCGACCACTCACTTCAACGACCCCGAGCGCGTCGCCGCCGCCTCGATCGGTCTCGGCGAGGCGATGTCCGGCCTCGAGATCGGCCCGCTGGAAGCCGAGGACGCGCTTCTCCAGAACCGCGGAGCCTGAGCTGCGCGTCGGCGCCCTAGCCTTGCAGGGCGACTTCGAGGCCCATGCCCGCATCCTGCGCCAGCTCGGCGCCGAAGTAATCGAGGTCCGCACTCCCGAGGACCTCGCCGACCTCGACGGTCTCGTCATCCCCGGCGGCGAGAGCACGACGATCGGCAAGGGGATCGAATCGGCCGGGCTGGAGCCGGCTATCCGCGCCCTGCACGCGGCCGGCACGCCGATCCTCGGCACCTGCGCCGGGATGATCATCTGCGACGCCGAGCACCTCGGCCTGATCGACGCCAGCGCCCGCCGCAACGCCTTCGGCCGCCAGCTGCAGAGCTTCGAGGCCGACCTCGAGGTGGAGGGGATCGGTGACGAGCCGCTGCGGGCAGTCTTTATCCGCGCCCCCTGGATCGAGCGCAGCGGCCCCGGGGTCGAGGTCCTGGCCAGCTACGAGGGGCACCCGGTGGCGATCCGGGAGGGGTGCGTGCTTGCCTCCGCCTTCCACCCGGAGCTGACCGACGACTCCCGCTTCCACGCGATCTTCATGGCGATGGCTACCAGCGTAAGTGCCCGCGACGGCGCAAAGGAGGAGGCGAGATGAGCGACTCGAGGGTGACGAACCTGGCGAGGATCCTGGTCGGCTACTCGACCAAGGTGAAGGAGGGCGAGGTGGTCGCGATTGATGGCGAGACGGCGGCGGCACCGCTGCTCCTCGCGGTCTACGAGGAGGTCCTGCGGGCGGGCGCGCACCCGGTCATGAACGTCGCCCTAGACGGCCAGATCGCCGCCTACTTCAAGCACGCCTCCGACCCGCAGCTGGAATGGATCTCACCGTTTGCCGAGTGGATGGTCGACAACGTCGACGTGCGGATCGCGGTCGGCGCCAGCACCAACACCCGCGAGCTCTCCGGGGTCGCCCCCGAGCGCCAGATGCTGCGCCAGTCGGTCACCGGCGATCTGATGACGCGGGCGATGAAACGTAGCGCCGAGGGCGACTTCCGCTGGGTCTACACCCTCTTTCCGACCAGCGCCTACGCCTCGGAGGCGGAGATGAGCCTGGCCGATTACGAAGACTTCTACTACTCCGCTTGTCTTGCCAACGACGCGGATCCGCTCAGCGCCTGGAAGCGGGCCTCGGCCGAGACCGAGCGCCTGGCGCAGTGGATCGAGGGGAAAGAGGAGGTGCGGGTGACCGCGCCCGGGACCGACATCACCCTGGGCATCGCCGGCCGCAAGTTCATCCCCTGCGACGGTGACAACAACATGCCCGACGGCGAGTTCTTCACCGGCCCGGTCGAGGACTCGGTCGAGGGACAGGTCAGCTTCCACCTGCCAGCAGTCATCGGCGGCCGCGAGGTCTCCGGGGTGAAGCTGCGCTTCGAGGCGGGGAAGGTCGTCGACGCCAGCGCCGACCGCGGCGAGGAATACCTGCTGAAACTGCTCGACACGGACGAGGGCGCCCGCCGCCTGGGCGAGCTGGGAATCGGCACCAACTATGGGATCGACCGCGGCACCCGCGAGGTTCTGCTCGACGAGAAGATCGGCGGCACCGTGCACATGGCGGTCGGCGCCAGCTACCCGGAGTCCGGCGGCGTCAACGAGTCCTCGGTCCACACCGACCTCG
>JAENWU010000090.1 GCA_016649905.1 Thermoleophilia bacterium | reverse complement strand
TGAGTGTTTCGGCCGCCGCGCGAAGCTCGTGAGGGCGATCGGTGCCGATCGCATCGGGAGCGAACTCGAGCACCCGGCTGAGGAGCTCCGGGTGGTTCACAGTGCCGACGTTGACGCTCAGTCCGGCGTCTCGAAGCACCCCGACCAACCGCTCGGAGAGCAGGAAGTGCTCAACCGAGATCCCGTCCACTCCGTTCCGGAGAGCCCAGGAAGCGAGCGCTTCGGGCGCGTAGTCGGCCCAGATCACGAGACGAGACGGGATCCCGTTTGCGGCGGCGACAACGCACGCCTCGCGATGAAAGCTGATCACCTCGACCCGGTCGCGGATCGGCTCCCCCCGGAGCCGCCTGCAGAGCGCCTCGGCGGTGCGGCGGGCAAGGGCCGGGTCGGCGTGCGCCTTGACCTCGAGCTGGAGGCCGACCGCTTCCGGCACCAGGTCGATCAGCTCCTCCAGCAGGAGCGGGTGCTCTGCCGTCGGCTCCCCCGCGGAGTTAAGGATGAACGCCGAGCGGATCTCTTCAGCGGTCCTCTGGCGTGTCCAGCCGTCAAGCGTGGTGCCGAGCGTGAGCAGCGGATCGTGCAGCAGGACCAGCCGATCGTCGGCGGTCAGGCATACATCGGTCTCGAGGCCCTCGACCGGGCCGGTCAGGGTCTGGCGAAGGGCGGCCGCCGAGGAGTCCGGACCGTAGTGGCGGCCGAGCCGGTGCGCATATAGCGGGGGCAGGGTCGAGGCCATCTCCGATCCACCCGAATCGGACCACGAAACCCGTCCCGAGTTGTTAATGCCCTGGAAAACAGATGTATTGCTGGCGTGAATGAACCACCGCCCGCCCCCATCGGACCGCGATCAGTCGAGCGGGCTAGAGCGGAGCGTCCCGAGCACACGCGGATGGCCGTCGATCACCGGCGTGTCGATCAGCTCGAAGCCCTCGAAGCCTGCATGGCGAGCCATCGCGTCCAAGCCTGCGGGGGTGAAGCCCCAGTACACGAAGTCGTCATGGGCATAGACCTCTCCCGGCGCGGGGATGTGAACCGCCGCGGAATCGAGCGTCCGATCCGCCGCCCCGTGGGTCTCGAGCAGCACCTGCCCGCCGGCCGCGAGGCGCCGTCGCATGATTTTCAGCAGCCCCAGCGGGTTCTCCACCCGGTGCAGGATCCCGAAGCAGAGGATGAGGTCGAACGTCTCCCCGAGCTCGTCCAGATCGAATGCGTCGATGCGTTGGTAGTCGACCTCGGAGTCGAGTAGTTCCCGAATCGCGGCGAACCCCTCGCCCCCCTGCAACTCGACACCCCAGCGCGAGCTGACCCACTCCCTGTACTGCTCGTTGTCGACGGCAACGACCCGCCCCGCCCCGCGCGCCTCCGCGAGGAACGCGTAGAAGCCGTCGAAGGTGCCGATGTCGAGCACGCTCATGCCGCCAAAATCCTCGGGCAAGGCGGGGATCCGGTAGCGGTGATCACGGGCGACGCCGTGGGTGTAGAGCCCCCTGGAGCGGTTGAGCGAGAACGTGTGAAACCAGAGTGGCACCCGATCGAGGACGGCCGCGGCCGTCTCCGGATCCGTCTCGATCTGGATCAGATCGGCCACCTGACGCTCTGCGGCAGTTGGCTCGGGAGGGGCCTCCAGAGACGTCGGACTCTCGTTTGCACCGGTCAGACTCCCGATGGCGCTGTCCGATTCGGGCGGCGCGGAGTCCTGGGACCTGAGATCGTCGTTTGACGTGATGTTGCCTCCTACGGTCGATTGCTTCCGAGACTATCGGTGCGTCCCGTCGAGGCTCACGCGCCTCTCCTGCGGACGACCGCCGCCGACGCAGGGATCGTCTACGGACAGTCCAGACCGCCAACGCCCTGTTCGCGGAAGAGGCATCCTCTTCCTCTCGCAGGCGCTCCACGCGGTCCTGCTCTCCGCAGTCGTCCCAGACGCGGCCTGCGAAGCAGTTACGGGGCCAACGCCCGGACCAGGTCGGCTGCTGGCCTGATATCAGTGATGCGGGCGACCGTCTCCCCTGCATAGAGCGCCCCGGCGTCGATCAGGGTCTGAGGACCATCGTCGGTGGGGCCGGCCGGTGAGAGCAGGCGACTGCTAGGACGCTGGGCGCGAATCATTCGGCCCTGGAGCGCCCCCGGCATGTATCGGACACCCGGAACGAGGAGACGATTGAGCAGCCGGTTCAACAACGGGCCGCGTGGGTCGCCATCCAGCCACCGCGCCGTCGCCGCGTTGGCTACAACGCGGTGAGGCGCCGGCCAGCCAGCACCAAACAGTTCGGTGAGGACGGTGTCCTCCGCCTCGAGCAGGCGCAGCCTGTATTCGGGATGTGCACGGCTCTCCTCCGACAAAAGGAAGCGGGTGCCAGCCACCGCCGCGCATGCCCCGGCCTCAAGCGCCCGGCGCACGTCGCCTTGCTCGGCGATCCCACCCGCGAGCAGCAACGGGTAGTCAGCAGGCAGCTCGCGCTGAACTTGGTCGAGCAGCTCGGCGGCCGGCGTGACCCCGCGGACGTGGCCGCCCGCCTCGACGCCCTGGAGGATCAGGCCATCAGCGCCCGCCGCATGGGCCGAGCGCGCCTCGGCCACCGAGCCGCATTGGTGCAACCAGACGCCGGGAGTGCGCCGCTGCGGCTTTCCCCAGAAGGTGATGACAGCATCGGCCTCGCCCGCCGCGACGAACCAGTCGCGGCGGGCGAACGGCAGCAACACGTTGACTGCGAGCGGCCGGCGAGTCAGTGCGCGCGCCGCCACCAGCTCCCGACGAATTGCCGCCGCGCCATTGACAGCAATCGTTCCAAGCCCGCCGCCCTCAGACACAGCCGCCGCCAGCTCATGCCGGCTGAGCCCGCCGCCCATTCCCGCTTGGACGACGGGCGCTTCGACACCGAGGCGCTCGAGTAGCGACACGCCTGCAGTCTAGGTTCGTCGACTTAGAGACTGATCCGGAGACCTGGCGGGTCGTACTTGCTCGCCAGTCGCGCCAGGGTCAGCGCCGCCAGCATCAGGCCGAAGTCGCGAAGAGCGATGTCGTAATAGCCGGAGTAGGTCAGCAGGTCGCCCGCGAACGTCCTTGCCCGACTTCTCGGCCCAAGTGGAACTGAGTTGGGTTGCGAGGATTGCTTCGCGCAACTGGACCGCTACGTCGAGCTGAGCCTCGCCCACGCCGACCCGGATCAGCAGGTGCCGGGAATGCGCGCCCACCTCGAGGGCTGTCCGGCCTGCGAGGAAGATTTCCACAGCTTGAGGGCCCTCCTCGAATGCCAGTGAGAGCGCCAACCTCAGGGGTGTCGAAGGCAAATACCTAAATCCGGGTCCGGATTGCTATTTTTACATTCGGCCTGTTTATATGGCTTGAATCGCACCCAACCCGGACACGGAGGACTTCACGATCCCGATCCTCGAAGACGAGTTCGACGACTTCCGCTCCGAGGCCGGGAGCTTCCTCGAGGGCGAGCGCGAGGACGGGGTCTTCATCCCCTTCCGCCTTAAACAGGGCGTTTACGGACAGCGTCAGGCCGACGTGCAGATGATTCGGATCAAGCTCCCCTTCGGCGGCGTCTCGCCCGCCCAGCTGGAGGCCTTCGCCGACGTCATCGAGCACTGGGTGCCGTTGCGAAAAGGCCACATCACCACCCGGCAGAATATCCAGCTGCATCACGTCCCTCTGGCCGACGCGGCGGAGCTGATCCGCGAGCTCGGCAAGGCCGGCCTCTCCTCACGCGAGGGCTGCGGTAACACGGTTCGCAACGTCACCGCCGACCCGTATGCGGGAATCGCGACCGACGAGGTCTTCGACCCGACCCCCTACGCCGGCGCTCCGGGAAGGCGTCAGGGGCTTCGAGGTCTGGGTCGGCGGCGGCACCGCGATCATGCCCCGCCTCGCCCACAAGATCTACGACTTCGTCCCCGTCGACGACGGCTCCTACCTGAGGACGAGCGAGGCGATCGTCCGTGTTTTCGATCGCCAAGACTGGCTGCGCAAGAACCGCGCCCGCGCCCGGATCAAGGTTCTGCTCGAGAAAATCGGGCCTGACACCTTCCGCGACCTCGTCGACGAGGAGCTGCGCGGCGAGTGGACCGAGGAACGCGACTACACCGCGGAACTCGAGCGGCTGCGCTTTGACGACGATGAGCAGGCCAACGCACCGGCGGCGGGCAGCTCTCACGCATCGCCCAACGGCGACCGCTCGCTGTTCGACGTCTTCGTCGAGCGCAACGTCACCGCGCAGCGCCAGCCTGGTTTCTCCGCCGTGGCGGTGAAGGTTACGCGCGGCGATTTGACCCCCGAGCAGTTCCGCGGTCTGGCGGCGATCATGCGCGAGTACTGCGGCGGCTACGCCCGCAGCAGCGTCGAGCAGAACATCGTCCTGCGCTTGGGTCCGCGACGAGGCCGTCTATGACGTCTGGAGCCGCCTCCGCGAACTCGGACTGGAGAGCGCCGGGGCATTCGAAATCGACGACGTGATCAGCTGCCCCGGCACCGACAGCTGCAAAATGGGGATCACCGCCTCGATGGGTCTGAACGAAGCGATCCAGGAGCGGATCGACTCGATGGAGATCGACGACCCGCTGACCCGGGCGATCCAGATCAAGATGAGCGGCTGCCCGAACGGCTGCGGCCAGCACCACATCGGCGCGATTGGCTTCTACGGCGCCTCGCTAAAGATCGGCGCGCGCCAGATGCCCGCCTACATCCCTCACATCGGCGGTCGTGCCACCGCCGGCGACGTCGCCTTCGGCAAGCGCCTCAAATCCCGCCTGCCGGCCAAACGCGTGCCCGACGCAGTCGAGCGCTGGCTGCGCATGTATGAGGCCGAGCGGAGCGAAGGCGAGACCTTCAACGCGTTCGCCGAGCGGGTCGGCAACGAGCCCTTCGAAGTCGAGGTCAAGGAGCTGACCCTCCCGGCCGAGTTCAGCCTCGAGACGATGGAGGAGTTCATCGACTGGAACCGATCCAGCCCCTACAAGGTCGAGCGTGGCGAGGGAGAGTGCGCGATCTAGAGTCTGGTTCGCTGCAGTTCCATCGGCTCGAGAACCAGATGATGGAAATCGGCCTGAAGGCGGGACTGCAGTTCTGCCACCGCGGCGTTACCGGCGATGTCGCGCTCGGGAGGTCCGGTCACCAAGATCACCTCCGTGGCGGGGAAGGTGCGTAGCTCATCCTCTACGGCCTGGACCAAATTCTCGTCGCCTACGTGCGCGGCCGCCGCGATATCGGCCTTGGCCAACGAGGCGATGCTCAACACGAGACTGCGCTGGGCCTCGTTGCATGCCGGATCAGAGTCAGACGCCCAGCGATCGAGAAATCGGTGCCGGGCCGGAGTCAGGACCAGGACCTCAGCATCGGCTTGGTCGACGTCTCCGATCGCCGCCTCGGCGATCTTCCCGATCGCCCGAGCGTCCTCGAGAGCGCCGCTTACAACCACCAGTAGGTGATGGCGAAAGTCTCGCAACGGAGCGGGCACGATCGGGCGCAGCGGCGGACGGCGAACTGCCATCACGACGATCGAGGTCGCGGCGAGCGCCCCCGCCGCCATGCCAAGGCCCGGCCCGCCGAGATAGAAGCCACCGACGATCACGACAGCGATCGCCGCCACGATCAGCGGCAGCTTCCAGGCTGCCAGGACAGGCTCCTCGGCCGGCTGCGCCCCACCCGATGACGGCGGCCGGTCCATTCGTTCGGCTAATCCACCAACGCCGCGCCGAGCACGACGAGAACCAGGGTGAGGATGCCGATGCAGGCGCGTAAGGTCGCGGCGACGATCGCCCCTCGATGGACCCGAGCCACCAGTGGCTCACTGCCGACCTCAGTTATGGCCTGCCGGCGCAGCCGCGTCATCGCTCGGGCCTGGGCCATCCCGGCGGCGGTGGCGACCAGGAGGACGCCGGCGACGACGACGGCCGCGACCATGAGTCCGTCCCACGGATGGCCGTCGAGCAGAACCGCTCCGCTGGCAAGCGCGACCAGCAGGGCGATGCTGCCGACGATCCCGTAGGAGCGACCGAGCGCGCGGAAGAACTCGACTCGCTGAGCGGGCTCAAGAGTGCGTGAAGCCGCCCGAGCGACGACGAAGATCGCCACCAGGCCGCCCACCCAAATCGAAGCGGCGAGGGCGTGTACCGCAATCAGGGGCACTGACGCGGTGGCGCTGGTCACCCTTTGTCCTTGCGGTAGTAGGCGGCATTGATCTCGATGTACTTCTGCCACTCCGGCGGCACCATGTCCTCCGGCGTGATCGCGTCCACAGGGCAGGCCTCGACGCAGGCGTCGCAGTCGATGCACTCATCGGGGTCGATGTAGAGCATCTCCACCGAGTCGTAGTCGGGCTCGTCGGGCGTGGGATGGATGCAGTCGACCGGACAGACCTCCACGCAGGAGTTGTCCTTAGTGCCGATGCAGGGCTCGTTAATCACATAGGCCATGGGACGCCTCCGTAGATAATTTACACACTTCGTATGTACAAATCATAGGCCATTTACTCCTCCAGGAGATGGCTACTCATCGTGATCTCCGCACCGCCGAACAGGCGCGAGACCGGACAGAGGGCCGCAGCCTCGACGAATGCGCTGCGAGTCGCGATGCCATTGCTGCTCCTCTCGGTCATCGGTTCAGGGCGAGCTACTTATTTTATACAATACCAATGTGTAAAATAGACCGGCATACAAACCACGACGACTCGAGGCGAAGCGATGACCGAGGACGCAAAGACGCACGTGCTGATTGCGGGAGGAGGCGTCGCGGCCAGCAGCGACTTCAGGTGGTCGCGTGAGAGCGGTTGCAGCGCCTCCGCCCGCTTCATCAAAGGCTCGGTCGGGCTCGAAGCAGGACCCGCGCAGCGAGCACCGCGATGCGGCCGGCGAGGAACGCGTATGCCGCCAGCAGCGCCGCCACGGCGGGTCTCCGCCACCCTTCAAGGCCAAGCGACTGCGAGAGCGCCAGGGCCGCGATGGCGATCGTCGCCAAGGCGGCTATGAAACCGTCGAGTCGTGGTCGCGCCGCCGGCATCCGCGCCGCGAAGCCGCCACGGACTCTCACAACCACAGCGAGCAGGTGCGTCAGCGAGCCGAGCACGGTGAGGCCGATCCAGCCGCTGACCAGAAGGGTCCCGACGGTGGTCCGGGTCGAGCCGGTCAGGGCGTTCATGGGCCCAGCTTCGATCGCCGCCACCGTGGCGAACAGGAGGCCGGCGAGGAGGAAGGGCTGGGCCGCCCCGACGATTCGTGCCGGCAGCGAAAGCGGCCGCGCGGCGCCGTGGAGGCAGGCCGCGACGTTGACGAGGAGCGCGATCGCACCTGCGCAGAGTCCGAGCCAGCCGAAGAGGGCGAGCGGTGCGACCGCCCAGGCAGAGCCGACGGCGAGCGCCGCCACGCCTCCGGTCCAGGCGATGAACGCGACTCCCTGCAGGCGCGGAAAGCGAAGCTGGGTTTGGGTCAGCGATGGGAAGAAGGTGTGAAGGGTGCCGACGATTGCCGCGCCGAACCATCCCGCCAGGTTCAAAGACATGTGGGCGCCGAGGAGATCGCCGTGACTCCAGGGCACCCCGCGAGCCAGCAGTGACCCCGCCACCATTCCCAGCCCGAGAAAGCAGGCCCCGCTCACGTACCACCGGGTGGCCCACGGGGAGCGCCGCAGCGAGGATCGCCGCATCGCGGCAATCGCCGCCGCCCAGGCAGCGAGGCCGGCCACCAGCAGGCCGATCGCGAGCCAGATCAGCGTGTCGGCACGCTCGGGAACGGCGATCGCAAGCAGGATCGCACCGGCATTCCAGTAGAGGATCTGGGCACGGATGAGAACTCGGGGAGGAGGATCGGTGGCAAGGAAGGCGCCGGCGAAGAACTGGGTGGCGCCGAGCACAAGCTGCGAGACGCCTCCGACGAAGGCCAGATGCAGAGCAAGCCAGTGGCCCCAAGGCCAGGGAGTGAGCCATTGGGCGACGCCAACCGCTGCTGCGGCGAGAAGAAAGCCAATCCCGCAAATGAAAAAGGCGCCGACGACATCGGTCGGACGCAACTCAGCTTCGCGGCGGGGACGGGGTTTTTGACGACAGTGGCGAGCGGCGGGACTGCTCACCTGGAGACCTCGATCAGGCAACCCGCCCGATCGGGATCGTGAGGCTCGAAGCTGGTCAGCTTGGCTTTCGGATCAAGCTTCTCCAGGACGCCGACCGTGATCCCGCGGTGCAGGGTGCAGACGACATCGGCGTTCTCGCGCACCGAGTCGCGATAGGGGCAGTTCTCGAGACGGCAGGTCAGGCTGCCGTCGGCCTTTACCTTCATCGAAGGTTGAAAGCCGAGCGCGGCGAAAGTCTGGCGCAGCCCCTCGACAGGATCGTCGTTTTCCTTCGGGGCGAGCTCCCGGCCTATCTCCCGGCCGGTTCGCTCGACTTCCCGCAGCCGGGACGGGCCGGCAGGTATCGCGCGCGCCAGCCAGATTGCCAGGCTGGCATAGGCGGAAGGAGGTTGGCCTGAAGGCTGCGCGCCGGGGGCCACCGTCCAGCGGTCGCCGGGGCGCCCCCTCCCCGCTCGCTCCTGGCGGCGCTCGACGAGGCCGGCCTCCTGTAGCCGCTCGAGATGGACCCGGATACCGTTGGGGTGCAGGCCGAGCCGAGTCGCCAGATCGTCGGTTCCTACGGCTTCCTTCAGCTCCGCCAACAGCGCGAAGATACGCGCTCGCGTCGGCTGCGTCAGCGGGTCGTCAGTTGAGGTCGGTAGATCCATGATTCCAGTTTTGCAAAGACAGCCTGTGCAAACTATTCATTGCGACGATGGCTCGCCCGCTGCCGCCGCCACGGCGGCAGTCGAAACATGGCCCGGAGCTTTTTCGGACTCATTCATCAGGGCGTGCCTGGCGCCGGGAATCCCGTATTCGTAGGGCCCGCCGACAACACGAGGGATCTGGTCGAAGTTGAAGCGAGGAGGCGGTGAGGACACCTGCCACTCGATGGTCTTCGCCCGCCAGGGGTTGGAATTTGCTCGTGGCCCGAAGCGCCAGCTGACGACCATGTTGTAGAGGAAGACCAGTTGTGCGGCGCCGAGCAGGAAGCCGAACGCAGAGATCAGCAGGTTCCACTCGCCGAATTGCGTAGCGTAGTCGACGACCCGCCGCGGCATCCCGTCCATCCCGATCCAGTGCATCGGCACGAACGTCCCCCAGGTGCCCACCAGGGTCAGCCAAAAGTGGACTCGGCCCAACTTCTCGTCATACATCCGCCCGGTGATCTTCGGAAACCAGTAGTAGATGCCGGCGAAGATCGTGAACACCGATCCGGCGAAGAGGACGAAGTGGATATGGGCGACGATGAAGTAGGTGTCGGTGACGTGAATGTCGATCGGCACCATCGCGATCATCACCCCGGATATCCCTCCCAGAATGAAGCTGCTGATGAACCCCAGGGCGAAGAGCATCGAGGTCGAGCGCAGGTGGATCTTGCCGAAGTAGAGCGTGCCCAGCCAGGAGAAGATCTTGATTCCGGTCGGGATTGCGATCAGCACTGAGGTCATCATCATCGGCACCCGCAGCCAGCTGAACATCCCTGCGACGAACATGTGATGGGCCCAGACCGAATAGCTCAGGACGATGATCGCCAGCAGCGAGAGCGCCATCAGCCGGTAGCCGAAGATCGGTTTGCGCGAGTGGGTAGAAATGACCTCGCTGATGATCCCGAAGCCCGGGATGATCATGATGTATACGGCGGGATGGGAATAGAACCAGAAGATGTGTTGGTAGCTGACAACGTCGCCGCCAGCCGCGAAGTTGAAGAAGTTCGTATGAAGCATTCGGTCGAAGAGGACCATGAATTGCACACCCGCAATGAACGGCGTCGCCGCGATCACCAGCAGTGAAGTGGCGAGGTTGGCCCAAACCAGCAGCGGCATCCGCCAGAAGGTCATCCCCGGCGCTCGCATGGTGACGATCGTGACCAGGAAGTTGAGCGCGGCGAGGATCGAGGAGAAGCCGGCGAACTGAACGCCGATGTTGAAGAAGCTCTGCCCGAGCGGGGCCCCGGTCGAGAGCGGCGCGTAACCGGTCCAGCCGGCATCGAACGCCCCGCCCGGGACCAGGAAGCTGGACATGAAGATGATCCCGGCCAGTGGCAGCAACCAGAAGCTGAGCGCGTTGAGCCGGGGAAATGCCATGTCCGGAGCGCCGAGCATCAGTGGCAGCACGTAGTTGACGATTCCGGCGAAGACCGGGATCACGAAGAGGAAGATCATGATCGTCGCGTGAGCCGAGAAGATCGAGTTGTAGCTCGCGGCGTCGACAATCTGGGTTCCGGGTTGGGCCAACTCGGCGCGAATCAGCATCGCGAGGAAGCCGCCGATGAAGAAAAAGAAGAAGGTGGTGACGATGTACTGGATGCCGATCACCTTGTGATCGGTGTTGAAGGTGAAGTAGTCGCGCCAGCTCGCAGCTCCGTGATCGGCGTGATCCTCGGGCTCGGTCGGCATCCCGAGAGCCCAGCGCAGCCAGTAGGTGATCGCGCCGAAGCCAACCAGGAAGCCGAGCGCCCCGGTGAGGACCGGGACGACGACGTGCGGATAGCCGGTCTGTTCGGTCTGGAAGATCGGCAGGTCGGAGATCGCTCGCAGTCCAATGACCAAGACGAAGCCGAAGGCGCCGCCGACAATGGCTCCAGCGATGCCTCGTGACCATTTGCGGAGAAGCTCGTCGCCGGAAACACCGAAGCCGGGCGCTTGGGGACCGGTCGTGGCCCGGTCTGCCGTCGATGCCGATCGTTGGAGCGCGGTGTCTGCCATCGAAGATCCAGTCCCATCGTATTTTTCCTACGACCATTGGGAAAACTAGCATTCCGGCACGGCGCTCGCCTGTGGGGTGCGTAAATCCGATCGTGCGGAGAAAGACGCGCTCAGATCCGACTGGTGGTTTTCTAGGACCTTGGTGAGGAAGCCCCAGCGCCCTTGCTTGCCCCCGAGTCTTGCGATCAGAAGCGGTGGTCTCCGGTCGGCG
>JAENWU010000094.1 GCA_016649905.1 Thermoleophilia bacterium | reverse complement strand
GTACGAGGTCGAGCGGGAACGCCCGCTCCTCGCCGGCGTAGTCGAACGTCACGCCCGTGTCGACGTAGTGGCGGGACAGAGTGTCCACGCGGTCGTTCAGGTCCTCCGGTGTCATGCGACGCAGGGTCTCGTACACCCCCGCATAGGCGGCTCGCGGCAGGTCGGGGGCAGCGAGCATCTCGTCCCACGCTGGTTGCCCGGTCGGGTACTCGTCGAACAACGCCGTCATGTGTGAACGGTAAGGGGAATGTGTTACGCGCGCACCCTGCCGTGTTACACCTCAGTGACACTGCAGGCTGCCCGACCAGCGGTGCCAGGCCGGGGCCCGAGACGACGTGGCCGTCGACCTCGGGGATCGCGCTGCCCGGCAGCGCGTAGGGGCTGGGGTCCTGCGGCGCCGAGTGAACCGCGAGCTCGGCCTTGTGCATCTGCAGCCCGATCGGGATCTCGGCCATCTCGATACCGAGTGCGGAGGCCAGCCGCCGCCGGTTCTCGATCACGTTGTCGTTGGCGTCGTCGGTGAGGACGCCGAGGTTGAGGCCGTCGAAGGGCGGCGCGCTGACGCCGCCGAGGCGCGTGGTGAATGCCGCCCGGGCGCCGCCGAGGTCGGCCTCGAGCCAGCGAACGCCGTCGCTTTCGCGCCAATCCATCGGCGAACTATGCCTCGCGGGCGGCGTCGAGGGCGGCGGCGAGCTCCTGCTCGCGTCCCTCGACCCCGCCGTCGAGCTTGCGCCGCAGCGCCGCGTCGAGGCCGCCTCCGACGGCGGGACCCTCAGGGACGCCGGCGGCGATCAGGTCGGCGCCGTCGATCTCGAGCTCGACGTCACGCCAGACGCCGACGTAGTCGTCGAGCCACTCCGCCCCGAGCGCCCGCGCCAGCAGGAGCTCGACGGGATCACACCCGTCAGCGAGCGCCACCGCTTCGGATGGCCGGGTGGGAGAAGCGTGTGCGAGGCTCGCGCCGAAGTTGGGAGGACCGAGTCCGGCGCTGAACCAGGCGAGCGCAGGATCGACGGACCCGGCCCACGGGGACTCTTTGAGCAACTCCGGCAGCGCTGCCGCGAGCTCCTCCCAGCGAGCGCTCAGGCTCAGCAATCCCCAGCCAGCCAGCAGTTCGAACCCACGCGGCGCCGTGGGTTCACCGGCTAGGCGCAGCAGCTCCCCGCGCCGCCTGTCCTCGGAGACCGAGGTCAGATCCGCTGCACGCAGCAGCCGCTCGGTCCCAGAATCGAGCTCGAAGTCGAAGCGGGCCGCGTAGCGAGCGGCGCGAATCGCCCGGGTCGGATCGTCGGCGAAGGAGCCGTCGTGGAGGACCCGCAGCAGCCCGCGCTCAAGGTCGCCGCGGCCGCCGGACGGGTCGATCAAGCTCGGCTCCCCCGCCAGCGGCACCGCCATCGCGTTGATCGTGAAGTCGCGCCGCGCGAGGTCGGCCTCGATGGCGGCACCCGGCGAGACCTCCGGCAGCGCCCCGGGCCGCGGATAGGTCTCCGAGCGGGCGGCGGCGATGTCGATCTCGTGGCCGTCGAGGACGACCTTGGCGGTGCCGAAGCGCCCGTGCTCGGCCAGCGGCTCCGCGCCGAGCGCGGCGCCGAGCGCCGCGGCGTCGCCCTCGACCACGAGGTCGATGTCGGCGCGACCGCGGCCCAGCAGCAGGTCGCGCACAGCACCGCCGACCAGGAAGACAGGCGACTCGGCCGCCGCGGCGATCGGTCCCAGCTCCGGGTAGGTCTCGCGCATCGCCTCGCCGAGGCTCTCGATCGGGATCGTCGGGCTCATCGCCTCGCTCAGAGACGGACGGGGATGCCGTCGGCGGCCATCCGCTCCTTGGCCTCGCGGACGCGGTAGGTCCCGTAGTGGAAGATCGAGGCGCAGAGGACGGCGTCGGCGCCGCCCGCCGAGATCGCCTCGCTGAGGTGGGCCAGCTCGCCGGCGCCGCCGGAGGCGATCACCGGTACCGAGACGGCGTCCGCGACCGCCCGCGTCAGGGCCACGTCATAGCCGTCGTTGGTGCCGTCACGGTCCATGCTGGTCAGCAGCACCTCCCCCGCCCCACGCTCGACCGCCTCTTCGGCCCAGCCGACCGCGTCGCGCCCCTCGACCCGCAGGCGGCCGCCGTTGACGTAGACGCCCCAGTCGTCGTCCTCGCGTTTGGCGTCGATCGCGATCACCACGCACTGGGCGCCGAAGTGGTCGGCGAGCTCGGTCAGCAGCTCGGGCCGCGCCAGGGCCGCGGAGTTGACCGAGACCTTGTCGGCGCCGGCGTCAAGCACCGCCTGGGCGTCGGCGACCGAGCGGATGCCGCCGCCGATCGTGAACGGGATGAAGACGTTGTCGGCGGTGCGGCGGGCTAACTCGACGATCGTCTCGCGCTTCTCGTGCGAGGCGGTGATGTCGAGGAAGACGAGCTCGTCGGCACCCTCGGCGTCGTAGCGCTCGGCCAGCTCGACCGGATCGCCCGCATCGCGCAGCCCGACGAAGTTCGTCCCCTTGACGACACGGCCCGCGTCGACGTCGAGGCAAGGTATGACGCGCTTCAAAACCATCGCCGGAGCGTAGCGTGGCGGGTTTGTTCCACCCCTCGGAACAAAGTCGCCACGCGCCGCGTCAACTCAACGCCGCGATGCCATCGGCGACGGTGAGCTTGCGCTCGTAGAGAGCGCGGCCGACGATCGCGCCTTCGAGGTTGGGGGCCGCGGCGCCGAGCTCGGCAAGGGATTCGAGGTCCGAGAGGTCGCCGACGCCACCTGAAGCGATCACCTGGGCTGCGGTCGCTGCGGCGATCTCGCTCAGCTCATCGAGCGCAGGCCCCGCCATCGTCCCGTCGACCTCGATCGCGGTGCAGAGGAATCTCGCGACGCCGCGGGCGCTCAGCGCCGCGACGGCCTCGACCACCCTCTCCTCACCTGCTTCGGTCCATCCCTGCAGGGCGACTCGTCCCTTTTTCGCATCGACCGAGACGACAACACGCTCGCCGTGCTCGCGAATTACGGCGTCGAGGAACGCGGGGTCTCGCAGCGCCGCGGTGCCGATCACCACACGAGCAGCGCCAGCGTCGAGCAGCGCCGCCACCGAGCCCGCGTCGCGGATCCCGCCTCCGACCTGGATCGGACAGGGCACCGCGGCGGCGATCCGCCGCACCGCCTCGAGGTTGCGCGGCTCCCCCGCTTTGGCGCCGTCGAGGTCGACCACGTGCAGGTACTCCGCCCCTTCGTCGGCCCAGCGGGTCGCCGCGTCGACCGGATCGGCGTCGTAGGCGGTCTCGCGCTCGTAGTCGCCCTGCAACAGCCGCACGGCCTGGCCGCCGCGGATGTCGATCGCCGGGTAGAGGATCACGCTGGCGCGCCTAGGCCGGGACGGCGGCGCAGACGCCGGTGAAGTTGGCGAGCAGCCGCAGGCCGGCGGCGCTCGACTTCTCCGGGTGGAACTGGACGCCGAAGACGTTGTCGCGCTCGGCCGCGCAGGCGAAGCGCTCGCCGTAAGCGGCACTGCCGAGCAGCTCCTCGGCGCTGGGCCGCGGGGCGAAGGAGTGGACGAAGTAGAACGGCGTCTCCGAGTCGATCCCCTCAATCAGCCGCGAGTCGCGCTCCCAGCGGACCGGCGACCAGCCGATGTGCGGGACCTTGAGACCCTCGGCGTCGATCTCGGCGACCGGACCGGCGAGCAGGCCGAGTCCCTCGGCGCCGCCGAGCTCGGTGGTCGAGTCGAAGAGCAGCTGCAGGCCGAGGCAGATCCCAAGGATCGGGACCCCGGCGTCGCGGCGCTCGGCGATCAGCTCGTCGAGGCCGAGCTCGCGGACCCGCTCCATCGCCCGCGGGAAGGCGCCGACCCCGGGCAGGATCACGCCGTCGGCGGCGCGCACCTCGTCCGGGTTGCTGCTGACCGTCGCCACGGCGCCGACGTGCTCAAGCGCCTTTTCGACCGAGCGCAGATTGCCCATGCCGTAATCGAGGATCGCGATCCGGGCGCTACTCACTGAGAGTTCCCTTGGTCGACGGCACGCCGCTCTCCTCGGGGTCGATCGAGACGGCGACCCGCAGGGCGCGGGCGAAGGCCTTGAAGCTGGCCTCGATCATGTGGTGGGCGTTGGTGCCGTAACGGACGTTGACGTGCAGGGTCAACTTGGCGCTGTTGGCGACAGCGCGGAAGAACTCCTCGGCCAACTCGGTATCGAAGCCGGCGATCGAGGTTGTCGGCAGGTCGGCGTCGAAGTGGCAGTAGGGGCGGCCGGAGATATCGATCGCACACTCGGCCAGCGACTCGTCCATCGGCACCGCGGCGGAGCCGTAGCGGCGGATCCCGGCGCGATCGCCGAGCGCCTCGTCGATTGCCTGGCCGAGGACGATGCCGACGTCCTCCACCGTGTGGTGGGCACCGGTCTCGAGGTCCCCGTTCGCCTCGACTCGCAGGCCGATTCGGCCGTGGCGGGCCAGCAGGTCGAGCATGTGGTCGAGGAAACCGACCCCCGTCTCCGAGCTCGACTCGTCTCCCGCATCGAGGTCGAGCGAGAGTTTGATCTGGGTCTCCGCCGTCTGGCGCTCTCTGTATGCGGCTCTGTTCATCGCCTAATCATCGCCGACTCGCCGTGAACGGGGAAGCCCTCGGCGCGGGCAAGGGCGTCGGCGTGCGGCGCCAGCGCCGCTGCGGCGCCCGCGTCGATCTCGACGTTGGCGATCCGCCGCCGGAATGCGGCGGGCCCGAGCGGGCCCGAGAAGCGGCCGGCGCCGCCGGTCGGCAGGACGTGGTTGGAGCCGGCGACGTAGTCGCCGAAGGCGGTGGCGCCGTAGCGACCGCTGAAGACGCAGCCGGCGGTGGTGACCCGCTCGGCCATCAGCGCCGCGTCCTCCTCGTCGAGCTCGAGGTGCTCGGGCGCGAAGGCGTTGGCAAGCGCGATCGCCTCCTCGATCTCGCTCACCTGGACCAGCGCCAGCGGCGCGTCGGCGACGCTCGGGCGCGAGGCGGCGGCGGCCTCGGTCGCGGCCGCGATCGCCTCCAGCACCTGCTCCTCGACGGCGACCAGCAGCAGCGGGCTGTCGGCGCCGTGCTCGGCCTGGGCGCAGAGATCCCGCGCCGCCCACTCGGGGTCGGCGTCGTGGCCGGCGATCAGCATCAGCTCCGAGGGCCCCGCCAGCGAGTCGATCCCGACCGAGCCGTAGACGGCGCGCTTGGCCTCGCGGACCCAGGCGTTGCCCGGCCCGGCGATGACGTCGACGGCGGCGATCGTCTCGGTCCCGTAGGCGAGCGCGAAGATCGCCTGGGCGCCGCCCATCGCGAAGATTTCCTCGACCCCGCATAGCGCTGCCGCGGCGAGCACCAATGGGTGCAGTTTGCCATCGGGACCCGGTGGCGAGGCGAGCGCGATCCTCCCCACCCCCGCCGCCCGCGCCGGGATCGCGCACATCAGCACGCTCGAGGGGTAGGCGGCGCGGCCGCCGGGCGCGTAGATGCCAGCGGCGCCGACCGGGACTTCGCGCACGGTCACGGTCTGCCCCTGCGGCAGCTCGACCGGCGTCGGCGCCGCGAGCTGCGCCTCGGCCACGGTCCTGACGTTGGCGGCGGCGACGTCAAGTGCCTCGCGCAGCGGCGCCTCCAGCCCGGCCAGGGCCGCCGCCGCCAGCTCTGGGTCCACCCGGGTCGAATCGAGCGGCGAGTCGACCGCGTCGAAGCGGTTGGTCAGCTCGAGCACGGCGGCATCACCGCCCTCGAGGACCGCCTCGCCGATCGGCCCGACGTCGACAGCCTCGGCCATCTCCGAAGCCCAGAGGCGAATTTCGTCAGCGACCGCCTGCGGCTCGCTCCACGCGAAGCGGCGCGTTCTCATCCGGCGCTCGCCTTGCGTAACCGCGCGGTGAGGTCGTCGACCTCGGCGGCGCGAAGCTTGTGGGCGACCCGGTTGGCGACGAAGCGAGCGGTGCACTCGAGGATCTCCTCGCGCACCTCGAGGTCGTTCTCTTCCAGGGTGCGGCCGGTCGCGACCAGGTCGACGATGCCGTCGCCGAGCCCGATCAGCGGCGCCAGCTCGACCGACCCCTTCACCTCGATCACTTCGACCTGGCGGCCAGTCGACTCGAAGTGGCGCTCGGCGGTCCGCGGGTACTTGGTCGCGATCCGCATCATCCCCAGCCGCCGTTGGGCTTCGCCCAGGCGGGTGTCCCCCTTGCGGCCGGCGAGAACCATCCGGCAACGGCCGAAGCCAAGGTCGAGCAGCTCGTAGACGGCGCGGTCGGGGTTCTCGAGCAGGACGTCCTTGCCGGTGATGCCGACGTCGGCGGCGCCCGCCTCGACGTAGGTCGGCACGTCGGAGGGCCGCATCGTCACCAGGGTCAGTCCCTCGGTCTCGAAGATCAGCGAGCGCGAGTCGCCGCGCAGGGCGCTGGTATCGATGCCGGCGCCGTCGAGGACGTCGAGCGTCTCACCGAACAGCGCCCCGCGCGGGACCGCCAGCTTCAGCGGCCCGTCGGCCTTGGCGCGGCTACCCGCGACCGAGCTCACGACGCCCTCCCCCGTCGCGACTCCTCCTCCATCTGGGCGACGTGGACGCGCTCCAGATAGAGAGCGAACCCGGCCGCCGGCAGGTCGAGCCCGAAGCGCTTCATCAAACCGTCGTAGCGGCCGCCGCCGCCGAGCACGTGGCCCAGCGCCGGGTCGTAGACCTCGAGGATGGCGCCGCTGTAGTAGCCGAGGTCGCGCAGCAGGCCGAGGTCGATCTGGACGCGGTCGGCGCCGCCGCGCTCAGCGAGCGTCTCGTAGGTCGCCTGCAGCTGCGAGGTGGCCCGCTGGACTGCTTCGCCGCCGAGCTTGCGCGCCTCCTCAAGGACCTCGCTGCCGCCACGCAGCTGCGAGAGCGCGACGCAGGTCGCGGCCTGCTGGTCGCTGATGCCTGGCACCTCCGCGAGCTCGGTCTCAAGCCCGACGATGTCGTGGGCGGCGAGGCGCCCAAGCAGCGAGTCGCGGGCCTCGCCCTCGATCCCGAACTCGGTCAGCAGCTGGCGGTAAAGATCGGCATCGCCGAGCCCAATCACGGCCCGGTCGAGCCCGGCGGCGTCCAGCGCCGCCTCGAGGACCTCGATCACCTCGACCGTTCCCTCCGGCGCCGGGGCGCCGATCAGCTCGACTCCGGCCTGGACGAACTCGCGCATCTGGCCACGCTGTGGCCGCACCGCGCGATAGGCGCTCGCCAAGTAACAGAGGCGCAACGGCGGCTCGGTGCCCGCGAAGCGGCTCGCGGCAAGGCGTGCGATCGGCACCGTCATGTCGGAGCGCAGCGCCAGCAGCTCGCCGTTCTCGTCGAAGAAGCGGTAGGCGCTCTCGGTATCGCGACCGCCGCCGCGGGCCAGCACCTCGTCGTACTCGATCGTCGGCGTCGCCACCTCACCGTAGCCGCGCGCCTCAAAAACCTCGATCAGGGCGCGGTTGAGCCTGCGCAGCTCGCGCATCTCGTCGGGCAGCACGTCGCGGCTTCCGGGCGGAATCGGATGGATCATCGGGCTGACCTTACGAGAGAACGCGGGAAAGCCCCGCTACGCAGGGACCTCGGCAGAGACCCGTTCAATCTGGGCCCCGAGCGCGCGCAGGCGCTGGTCGATCTGCTCGTAGCCGCGGTCGATCTGGCGGATGTTGCCGATCTCCGAGGTCCCATCGGCGGCCAGGGCGGCGATGAGGATCGCCATCCCGGCGCGGATGTCAGGGCTCTCGACGCGCTCGCCGTGAAGCCGGCTCGGACCGCTGACGATCGCCCTGTGGGGATCGCACAACGTGATCCGAGCGCCCATCGCGACCAGCTTGTCGACGAAGAACAGACGATTCTCGAACATCTTCTCGAAGATCAGGATCTCGCCCTTGGCCTGGGTGGCGAGCGCCAGCGCGATCGAGGTGAGGTCGGCTGGGAAGGCGGGCCAGGGCCCGTCCTCGATCTTCGGGATTGCATCGCCGAGGTCGGCCTGCACTGCGAGCTGTTGATCGGGTGGCACGATCACGTCGGTGCCCTCGATCTCCGAGCGCAGCCCGAGGCGGCGGAACTGGCGCCGGGTGTTCATCAGGTCGGCTGGCTCGACGTCGCGGATCCGCAGCTCCCCGCCGGTCGCGGCGGCCAGTGCCATGAAGCTGCCGACCTCGATGTGATCGGGGGTGATTGTGTGCTCGGCGCCGCCGAGTTTGTCGGCGCCGTTGACCGTCATCACGTTGGAGCCGATGCCATCGACCCGGGCGCCCATCTTGGTCAGCAGGCGCGCCAGGTCCTGCACGTGCGGCTCGGAGGCGGCGTTGGAGATCCTCGTCGCGCCGGGGGTCAGGGCCGCCGCCATCAGGGCGTTCTCGGTGCCCATCACCGACGGCTCGTCCATAAAGATCTCGCAGGCGCAGAGGCCACCGGGCGCGGTCAGCTCGATCCAGCGGTCGCCGTCGACGATGGCGCCGAGGTCCCGAAAGGCGTCGAGGTGGGCGTCGAGGCGGCGGCGGCCGATGAAGTCGCCGCCGGGCGGCGGCAGTCGTGCCTCACCGAAGCGGGCCAGCAGCGGGCCAGCGACTAGGAAGGAGGCGCGGATCTTGGCCGAGAGCTCCTCGTCGACGGAGGCTCCAGAAACGCCGGCAGCGCAGAGCCGGACGCTGTTGTCGGCGACCCAAGCCGCCTCGACGCCAAGGCCCTCGAGCAGCGCGATCTGGGCCTCGGTGTCGCGAATCCGCGGCACCCGGTGCAGCAGTAGCTCCTCCTCGGTCAGCAGGCAGGCGGCGAGGATCGGCAGCGCCGCGTTCTTGTTGCCAGCGACGGTGAGCTCACCGGAGAGCGGCGCCCCACCCTGGATGACGAATTTCTCCATTGCTGGGCTAGGGTAACGACCGGCATGGGGAGAGGCTGGAAGATCGCCTGTGGAGTCGTTCTGGCGCTGATCGCGCTGCTCTTGATCAACGCCTTCCTGGTCGACGGCGAAACCAGGTCCGCGGCCGTCACCGTTCCCGGAGGCAGGATCCTGAACCTCTCCGGCGGCGACGTCCAGGTGGCCGAAGGCGGCCCCCGCGGCGGGAGCCCGATCGTCCTCATCCACTGCTTCACCTGCGCGATCGATTGGTGGGATGCGGCACGGCCCGCCCTGGAACAGGACCACCGCGTGATCGCAGTCGACCTGCTCGGCCACGGCGGCTCGGAGAAGCCGGAGCACGGATACGACGTCGTCAGCCAGGCAGACCTGGTCGCCAACGCCATGGAGGACCTCGACGTGCGCGCGGCGGCGATCGTCGGGCACTCTCTGGGCGGCGCTGTTGCCGTCGCCCTGGCTGAACGTACGCCGGACGCGGTCAAACAGGTCGTCATCATCGATACGCCACCCGTTCCCGACGGCGACCTCGGCTTGGTCGCGAAACTGGCCTTCGCGCCGGTGATCGGCGAGGCCGGGTGGCAGTTGAAGACGGACTCACTCGTCCGCGACGGTCTCAGCGTGGCCTTCGCACCCGGATTCGACGTCCCCGACGCATTCGTCGACGACGTCAACCGGATGACCTTCACGGCCTACGACGAATCGGGGTCGGAGTTCGACGACTACACCGGCAGCCAGTCGCTCGACGAGCGGATGGCCGCGACCGGCAAGCCGCTCCTGGTACTGATGGGCTCCGAGGAGCAGATCATCGATGACCCGAGCAATGCCCTCGCCGAATACAAGCGCGGCGTGCCGAACGCCCGCACGCGGTTGATCACTGGGGCCGGACACTCGCCGAATGTCGAACGGCCAACCCTGGTCGACCGCTTGATCCTCGAATTTGCAAAATGACCTCAGGGGGGCGTAAGATCGCTTTCCAAGGCGAAGCGGGGCCGCAGCGTCACGCTGCATGTCGAGGTTCTGTAGGGACGCCTTCTGATTGCGCTTCTGGGGTTCGCAACGCTACTGACGACCAGTAGCGTTGCGGCGTGGCCCGTCCGAAGCAGTGCCGAGAACTTGGCTTTCCAGAGCCGTTTGCGAGCCCATCATGCAAAGGACGTTGCAGAACAGACAAGCCGTCCGAAGGCCTCCGTACCTTACGAACCCATGTTCGATTCTAAGCAAACGCTAACCGAACGCTTGTCCGACGCGTTCGACCTGATGATCGACTTCGCCACGCTCGGCGAGTACGGGCTGGAGCCCGTTGGGAGAACGAGCCGAGCGTGCGAGACCCGTCGTCGCAACGATCCCGCTGGGACGCGTCCGCGGCGACGGGCTGCTGGTCGGTCCGTCGGCTCGATCCGCTCCTAGACGACGAAGAGCCGCCCCGAGGGGCGGCTCCAAGTCAAGGAAGAACCGGCGGCGACCTACTCTCCCAGGGGGTTGCCCCCCAAGTACCATCGGCGCTGAAAGGCTTAACTGCTCTGTTCGGAATGGGAAGAGGTGTCTCCCTTTCGCTATGCGCCACCGGAATTTTGCGAGACAACCGCCCCGGTGGAGCTTGAAAACCGCACAAGGCCTCAAAGTAAGTAATAAATATCCGTCAAGCCCTCGACCCATTAGTACCGGTCGGCTGAGCACATTACTGCGCTTACACCGCCGGCCTATCAACCTGGTGGTCTACCAGGGGTCTTACTCCCTCAAGGGGATGGGAGAGTTCATCT
>JAENWU010000073.1 GCA_016649905.1 Thermoleophilia bacterium | reverse complement strand
GGATCATGCAGCTCCTCTCCCGCCGCACCAAGAACAACCCGGTGCTGCTGGGCGAGCCCGGCGTCGGCAAGACCGCCGTGGTCGAGGGCCTGGCCGCTCGCATCAACAAAGGCGAGGTCCCGGAGCTGCTGAAGAACAAACAGATCTACACGCTCGACCTGGCCGCCTTGGTCGCCGGCTCGAAGTACCGCGGCGAGTTCGAGGAGCGCCTCAAGAAGGTGATGAAAGAGATCACCCAGCGCGGCGACATCATCCTCTTCATCGACGAGCTCCACAACCTGGTCGGCGCCGGCGCCGCCGAGGGCGCGATCGACGCCGCCTCGATTCTGAAGCCGGCCCTGGCCCGCGGTGAGCTGCAGACGATCGGCGCGACCACGCTCGACGAGTACCGCAAGTACCTGGAGCGCGACTCGGCACTGGAGCGCCGCTTCGCCCAGATCCGGGTCGACGAGCCTTCCCCGGAGGACACGGTCCGCATCCTCGAGGGCCTGCGCGAGCGCTACGAACAGCACCACAAGGTGACGATCAACGACGAGGCGCTGGCCGCCGCTGCCGAGCTCGCCGACCGCTACATCTCCGACCGCTTCCTGCCCGACAAGGCGATCGACCTGATCGACGAGGCCGGCTCGCGGATGCGCATCAAGAGCATGAGCACGCCGCCGGTCTACCGCGACCTCGAGGAGGAGATCGAGACGACGAGGCGCGAGAAGGAGGCGGCGATCGAGGCCCAGGAGTTCGAAAAGGCCGCCAACCTGCGCGACACCGAGCGCCAGCTGACGACGAAAAAGCGCCAGCTCGAAGACGAGTGGGCCGAGGGCGAGAACGGCGAACGCCCGGTCGTCGGCGAAGAGGAGATCGCCGACATCGTCTCGATGTGGACCGGCATCCCCGTCTTCAAACTGACCGAGGCCGAGACCAAAAAGCTGATCCGGATGGAGGAGGAACTCCACAAGCGGGTGATCGGCCAGGAGGTCGCGATCACCGCTGTCTCGAAAGCGATCCGCCGCTCGCGCGCCGGGATCAAGGACCCCAAGCGCCCGGCCGGCTCGTTCATCTTCCTCGGCCCGTCCGGGGTCGGCAAGACCGAGCTCGCCCGCACCCTCGCCGACTTCCTCTTCGGCGACGAGGAGGCGATGATCCGGATCGACATGTCCGAGTACATGGAGAAGCACGCCGTCAGTCGTCTGGTCGGCTCTCCTCCCGGCTACATCGGCTACGACGAGGGCGGTCAGCTGACCGAGGCCGTGCGGCGCAAGCCCTACTCGGTGCTGCTGCTCGACGAGATCGAGAAGGCGCACCCGGACGTCTTCAACATCCTCCTGCAGATCCTCGAGGACGGCCGCCTGACCGACGCCCAAGGTCGCACCGTCGACTTCCGCAACGCGATCGTGATCATGACCTCGAACATCGGCGCCTCGGAGATCGCCAAGAACACCTCGATCGGGTTCACCGTCTCCGACGAGACCGGCATGTCCTACGGCGACATGAAGAACCGGATCATGAGCGACCTCAAAAAAGTCTTCCGGCCCGAGTTCCTCAACCGGATCGACGAGGTGATCGTCTTCCACAAGCTCGCCAAGGAGGAGGTCAAGGAGATCATCGACCTGATGATCGCCCGCGTCCGCGTCCAGGTCGCCGAGCACGAACTTCAGCTCGAGCTGGCCGAGGACGCCAAGGACATCCTGGTCGAGAAGGGCTGGGACCCGTCGATGGGCGCCCGTCCGCTGCGCCGGGCGATCCAGCGCTACATCGAGGACCCGCTCGCCGACGAAGTCCTGCGTCAGGGCGAGATGGAGTCCGGCTCGACGGTGATGGTCTCACGCGACGTCGCCGGCGACGAGGAAGACAAGCCGCTGAAACTGACGATCATCCCGCCGAAGAAGTCGCCGGCGAAGCCGAAGAAGCCCGAGCCCGAGAAGGTCGGGGTTGGTGCCAAGCACGGCGACGACGGCGAGCACTCCTCCGACGGCGATTCCGGGCCGACGGGCGAGAGCACCGAGTCCTGAGTCCCGCGGCGGCAATAGCGGGCGAGCCCGGCCGCAGCGCGATCGGCACCTGGAGCGGCGGCCGCTTCCTCCACTTCGGCGAAGCGATCGACGAGGAGCGCCTGGTCGCGCTGCTGCGGCCCGGCGGCGGCATCGAGACCGTGCTGAGCGCTGACGCCTACGGCCAGGGCGAGGCCGACCGCGTCCTCGGCCGCGCTCTCGAGGGCGTGCCGCGCGAGGACTACAGCCTCGTCGGCGCCGTCGGCCACGACTTCTACGAGGGCGAGCGCGACGGGCCCAAGGGCTTCCCACGCTTCACCGACCCCGACCTGCGCGGTCCCGACGACTACGCGGGCTACCTGCGGATGGCGACCGAGTCCAGCCTCGAGCGGATCGGCGCCGACTCTTTCGACCTGCTGCTGCTCCACAACCCCGACCGCACCGGCTACAGCTCCGAGGCGGTCTGGGACGGGATGGCGGCGTTGCGGGAGGCCGGGCTGGCGACGCGGATCGGCGTCGCCCCCGGGCCGGCCAACGGCTTCACCCTCGACCTGATCTCCTGCCTGGAGCGCTTCGGCGACCGGATCGACTGGGCGATGGTGATCCTCAACCCGCTCGAGCCCTGGCCAGGCGAGCTCTGCCTCGACGCCGCCGCCCGCCACGAGGTCAAGGTGCTGACCCGGGTGGTCGACTACGGCGGCCTCTTCTGGGGCGACCTGCGCCCCGGCATGGAACTGGCCCGCACCGATCACCGCTCCTTTCGCCCGGCCGGCTGGATCGAGGCCGGCCTCGAGAAGCTGGAGCGCCTGCGCCCGTTCGCCGAGCGGGCAGACCTGACCACGATCCAGCTCGCCTGCCAGTGGAACCTCGCCCACCCCGCGGTGGAGTGCGTGGCGCCGACCCTGATCCAGGAGGTCGGCCCCGACGCCCGCCCGATCGAGGAGAAGCGAGTCGAGCTGGCGGCGTTGCCGGCCGAGCAGCGGATCGGTTCCGCCGAGCGCGACGAGATCCGCGCGATCGGCGACAACACCGGCAGCATGGCCCTGAAGGGTGCCAACCCCGCCCACGAGGGCGCTGAGCAGCCCGACCGTTGGGCCCTCAACGAGGACCTCGTCGCCGTCGGCGCCCGCTGGGGCATCGAGCCACGGCGCGATCTCGTCGTCTCCGGCTGATCCCGCGCGGCCGCGCTTGACAAAAGCAATCCCGACCTGTCCACATGGGTATGGGCGGACCGCATTCCAGAGCGCTTTTTGCCATCCTTACTGACGATGTCTTCACTACCCGGGGATGAGCTTCAAGAGCTCTCAGAACGTCAAGATCCCCGCCTACTCAGAGCCCTCGACGTGGTCGCTCCCGGCGGTGCCCTGCGGGAGGGAATCGACAACATCGTCCACTCGCGGACGGGTGGTCTGATCGTCGTCGGCGACCTCGACGACATCTCCCATCTGCTCTCGGGCGGGATCAAGCTCGACGTCGACTACTCGCCGGCGATGCTCTACCAGGTGGCGAAGATGGACGGCGCGATCGTGCTCAACCAGGAGGCGACGACGATCGCCTGGGCCAACGTCCAGCTGATGCCGGACCCGACGATCCTCAGCTCGGAGACCGGCACCCGCCATCGCACCGCCGAGCGCGTCTCCAAACAGACGACGGCGCTGGTGATCGCGATCTCCCAGCGTCGCGACGTCGTCTCCCTCTACGTCGAGGGGACCAAGTACATCCTTCAGGACATCCCCGCGGTGCTGGCCAAAGCCAACCAGGGGCTGGCGACGCTGGAGAAGTACCGCGAGCGCCTCGACCAGGTCTCGGCGCGGCTGACCGTGCTCGAGTTCGAGGGCGGCGGCGTCCTCCACGACGCCCTCGCCGTGCTGCAGCGGGCCGAGCTGGTCACGCGGATGGCGGTCGAGGTCGAGCGCTACATCGTCGAGCTCGGCACCGAGGGCCGGCTGATCGAGATGCAGCTGGAGGAGACGATGGTCGGCGTCGCCGCCGACAAGACCGCGCTGATCCGCGACTACTCGGTCGAGGACAGCGAGGAAAACCTCTCCGCGGTGCTGCAGCAGCTGGGACGGATGCCCCACCAGGACGTGCTCGACTTCGGTCGCCTCGCCGAGCTGCTCGGCTACGACCGCAAGCTCAACACGCTCGACTTCCCGGTCGCCCCGCGCGGCTACCGCGTCCTCGGCCGGGTGCCGCGGATCCCCAAGCTTGTCGTCCAGAAGATCACCCATGAGCTGGGCGGGTTGGAGGAGGTCATCGCGGCCTCCGACGCCGACCTCGCCGCCGTCGACGGTGTCGGGCCCTCGCGGGCCAAGGACATCCGCGAGGGCTTGCGCCGGCTCCAGGAGGTCGACCTGGCCGACCGGTACTTACAGAGCTGACGGCGACAGGCGCCGTCGGCACACACGAAAGGAGCCACCGATTTCCGAGCTAGACGAGGCCACGATCGAGGCAGTCTTCGAGGAGGACGTCGTTTACGTCTGTGACTTCGAGGAGGGCGACAAGGTCGTCTACCCCCACCACGGTGCTGGCCTGGTGCTGAAGAAAGAGACGCGGGAGTTGATGGGGACTGAGCGTGAATACCTCACGATCAAGATCCTTCACAACGAGCTGACGGTGATGGTTCCCTGTGAAAACGCGGGAGTTGCCGGGCTGCGTCGCATCATCGACGAGGAAGAAATCAAGAAGGTCACAACGGTTCTGACCGACGACGTCTCGGAGATGCCGAAGAACTGGAACCGGCGCTTCAAGTACAACCGCGAGAAGATCAAGACCGGCGACGTCTTCGAGCTGGCCGAGGTCGTTCGCAACCTCGCCATCCGCGAGATGGAAAAGGGCCTTTCCACCGGCGAGAAGCAGATGTACACGCGGGCGAAGAAGATCCTCGCCTCGGAGTTCATGTACGCGCTCGACAAGGACGAGGAGGGCGCGGAGGAATACCTCGACGGACTGCTGGAGGAGCGCTTCGCGGCCACCACGGCGTAGCTCCACTGCAGTAGTAACCGCAGTCATCGCGGCCGCCGGCTCCGGAAAGCGACTCGGAGCCGGCGGCCCGAAGGCGTTTGTTCCCTTGGCCGGGCGGCCGATGATCGAGTGGTCGCTCGACGCCTTTCGGGGTTGCGAGTCGGTGGCGGCCGTGGTCATCGCCGCGCCACCGGGGCACCGGGACGGCTTGCTTCAGGCCGGACGGCAGGACTTGCTGGGTAGGGATGCAGGTACGGAGGGTCCGCCGGTGACGATCGTCGATGGCGGCGCGACCCGCGCCCAGTCCGTGTCGAACGCGCTTCAGGCCGTGGAGACGGGCCTGGTCGCGATCCACGACGCGGCGCGGCCGCTGATCACGCCGGAGTTGATCGAGGCGATCGTCGCCACCCTCGAATCCGCACCCGAGGCCGCCGGCGCGATCGCCGCCGCCCCGGTCACGGACACCGTCAAGCAGGCTCCGCTGGCGTCGAGGAGTGCATATTCCACCTCAGAGGTGGAATATGCACCTCTCGCCATCGAGTCGACCCTCGATCGCTCCCGCCTCTGGGCTGCGCAGACGCCTCAGGTCTTCAGGACGGAGGCGCTGCGGGCGGCGCTCGACGTCGAGGTCGAGGTTCGCGACGCCGCCACTGACGAGGCGATGCTGGTAGAGGCGGCGGGGGGGACCGTGCTCCTGCACCCGGTCGCCGCTCCCAACCTCAAGGTGACGACGCCCGACGACCTGCAGGTCGCCGAGATGCACCTCATTCGCTGAGGATCAGCCCGACCACGGTCGCCGCGAAGCAGAGGGCGCCGACGCTGAGGGCGACGCCGGAGTTGATCGCGCCGAGCAGCGCCGCGATCGCGGACCCGCCGGCAAAGGCCAGCAGCAGGAGGAGGAGCTGGCGCCGCATCTGCGCCGGCAGTCTATTCGCCGCGATGCCGGAGCCGGCGGCGCCCCGGCTTGGCTAGGCTCGACCCTGAAGATGCTGACCGACTACCACCTGCACCTGCGCCCCGACGACGCGGACACGCCGGCGGAGCGCTTCTTCAGTGCCGAGAACGTCGACCGCTACCTCGCCGCCGCGGCCGCGGCCGGGATCGAGGAGCTCGGTGTCTCCGAGCACGTCTACCGCTTCCGCCAGGCGCTCGACCTCTGGCGCCACCCGCTCTGGGTCGAGAACGCCCACGACGACCTCGACGCCTACTGCGAGTTCGTCCGTGGCACGCCGCTGCGGCTGGGGATCGAGTGCGACTTCATCCCTGGCGCCAAAGCGAAGACCGCGGCCCTGCTCGAGTCCCGCGACTTCGACTACGTCGTCGGCTCGGTTCACTTCATCGGCGAGGGCGACGCCGCCGTCGACCACACCGGTTGGGACGTCTGGGAGGGCAGCGAGGACCCCGAGGAGATCTGGCGCCGCTACTTCGAGGCGCTCGCCGATTGCGCCCGCTCTGGCCTCTTCGACATCCTCGCCCACCCTGACCTGGTCAAGGTCTGGGGGCGCGATCGCCCCGCCCCCGCGGGCGACCTGCGGCGCTTCTACGAGCCGGCCGTCGAGGCGATCGCCGAGAGCGGTATCGCCGTCGAGCTCTCGACCGCGGGGCTGCGCAAGCCCGTCGGCGAGCTCTACCCGGCGCTCGGCTTCGCCGAGCTCTGCGTCGAGGCCGGAGCTCCGTTCGCGCTCTCCTCCGACGCCCATCTTCCTGAGCAGGTCGGCTTCGAGTACGACCGCGCCGTCGAGTTCCTCGACGCGATCGGGGTGGGGGAGATCTGCGTCTTCGAGCAGCGACGCCGCAGCCTGGCGCCGCTTGGCAGCCGGGTCGGCTGAGGGGAAGGTCTAGCGATGATCGGAATCGGCTACGACAGCCACCGCTTCGCCGCTGGCCGGCGCCTCGTCCTCGGCGGCGTCGAGATCGAGCACGAGCTCGGCTTGGAGGGGCACTCCGACGCTGACGTCCTCACCCACGCCGTGATCGACGCGATCCTCGGCGCCGGTGGTGGCGGCGACATCGGCACCCTCTTCCCGCCCGAGGAAGAGCAGTGGCGCGATGCCGACTCGATCGACCTGCTGCGGACCGCGGTGGGGACGATCGCCGGCGCGATCGTCAACGTCGACGCCACCCTGATCTGCGAGCAGCCCCGGCTCGGGCCCTACCGCGCCGAGATGGAGCGGATCATCTCCGAGGCCACCTCGGCCCGGGTCAGCGTCAAGGCGACCACGAACGAGGGGATGGGCTGGATCGGGCGCGGCGAGGGAATCGCCTGCATCGCGGTCGCGCTGGTGCAGAGCGAATAGTCTCCACGATTCGATGACGCATTCGGGCACGAACCTCTCGAGCTTGAAGACCTCGGTCGCCGACTCCCTCTTCGAGTTCAGGGTCCTGCGCGAGGCGGGTGTGATCGCCCCGATGCGGCCCGACAAGGCATTGAAGGTGGGCGGGACGTTCCTGCGCTGGGGCGCCTCGCCGGCGACCGGCGTCAGCACCGCGGCGATCCACCATCCGCACGAGATCGCCGTGATCGACGAACGCGGCGCCCTCAGCTGGGAGCGCTTGCATCTGCGCAGCAACGCCCTCGCCGACTCCTTCGCGAAGCTGGGAATCGGCTTCGGCGACGGCGTCGGGATCATGTGCCGCAACCACCGCGGCTTCATCGAGGCGACCCTGGCGGCGGCCAAGATCGGCGCCAGCGCGCTCTACCTCAACACGATGTTCGCCGGCCCGCAGCTGGCCGAGGTGACCCGCCGTGAGGCGCCGAAGGCGCTGGTCTACGACGAGGAGTTCGCCGGCTTGCTGGAGGGGGTCGACGACTCCGTCCACAGGATCGTCGCCTGGAGCGACGCCGGCATGGCCGGGGCCGAGGGGAGCCTCGAGCAGCTGATCGCCGCCGGCGACGACGCCGACCGCAAGCCGCCCCCCGAGAAGCCGCGCTTCGTGATCCTCACCTCCGGCACCACCGGTACCCCCAAGGGGGCCCAGCGCTCCAGCCCCGACGGCCTCTTCACGATCGCCTCGCTGCTCGACAAGATCCCCTACCGCAGCCGCGACACGATGGTGATCGCGGCGCCGCTCTTTCACTCCTGGGGCTTCTTCCACTTCGTGATGAGCCTGCCGACCGCGGCGACGATGGTGCTGCGGCGTCGCTTCGACCCCGAGGAGACCCTGGCGGCGGTGCAGCGCAGTCGCGCCGACGTTTTGGCGGCGGTGCCGGTGATGGTCCAGCGAATCCTCGGCCTGCCCGAGGAGACGCTACGCGCCCACGACCTCTCCTCGCTGCGGATCACCGCGCTCTCGGGCTCGGCCCTGCCGGGAGAGCTGGCGATCGCCTGGATGGACCGCTTCGGCGACTCCGTCTACAACCTCTACGGCTCGACCGAGGTCGCCTACGCGACCGTCGCCACCCCCGAGGACCTGCGCGTCGCCCCGGGCACGGCAGGCAAGCCGCCGCGCGGGACCCGCCTCAAGCTCTTCGACGAGGAGGGGCGCGAGGTGCCGCAGGGCTCGGTCGGTCGGATCTTCGTCGGCAACGAAATGTCCTTCGAGGGCTACACCGGCGGCGGCAACAAGGAAGCGATCGAGGGGCTGCTCTCCAGTGGCGACGTCGGTCACATCGACGCCGACGGCCGCCTCTTCATCGACGGCCGCGACGACGAGATGATCGTCTCCGGTGGCGAGAACGTCTTCCCGCGCGAGGTCGAGGACCTGATCGCCGACTACGAAGGCGTCGTCGAGGTCGCCGTGATCGGGGTCGAGGACGAGGAGTACGGCCAGCGACTGAAGGCCTTCGTCGTGCTCAAGCCGGGAGCGGAGATCTCCGCCGCCGAGCTCGGCGCCCACGTCAAGAAGAACCTGGCCGGGTTCAAGGCCCCGCGCGAAGTCGAGTTCCTCGACGAGCTCCCGCGCAACGCGACCGGCAAGGTGCTGAAGCGCAACCTGCGCTAGAAGATCGATCCGAACCGGGAATCGATCTTCTCTCCGTAGTAGTTTGCCTTGGCATGAGCGATCCAGCCAGGCAGGTGCGGGCCGTCGGCGAGGCCACCGAGACCATGCACGGAGTCGCCCGCCAGGCGCTGGAGTGGGTGCGCGTCTCCGAGCAGCGACTGGCCGCGGCCGAGAAACGCAACGAGAAGGTTCGCGCCGAGCTGAAGGAGCGGGCGATGGAGACCCTGCGCGGGATCTCCGCCGAGGCGCGCCAGCGGCTTGCCGCCGAGCGCGCGGCAAGAGCCGAGGCCGAGGCGCGGGTCACTGGCGCCGAGGTTGCTCGCGACCGCGCCGAGAAGGCCTTCGAGGAGCTTCAACAGCGCTCCCAGTCCGAGCGCGAAGCGATCGTCGCCCAGGCCACGACCGCGCGGGAGGAGGCCGAGACGAGGGCCGCCGAGGCGCTGTCCGAGCTCGACCGGGAGGTTGAGCGCCAGGTCGCCCAGGCCCGCCAGCAGGTCCAAACCGAGGCCGACCGCCGCGTCGCCGCCGCCGAGCAGCGCGCCGCTGACGCCGAGGCCGCCGCCGAGGAGTCGAAGGCCGCCGCGGTGCGGATCGAGACCGAGATCGAACAGCGGGTGATGGAAGGCACCGAGGAGGTGCGTCGCGAGGCCGAGGACAGCGTCCGCAAACTCGTCCAAAAGGTCGAGCGCGAGGCCGAGGAGGCCGCCCGGGCACGAGCCGAGGAGCAGCTGCGACAGGAGTCCGACCGGATCCGGGTCCAGGCCCAGCGCCGCGAGGAGCGCGCCCGCGAGGCGACCGAGGACGAGATCAAGGCCAGTGCCAAGCGGGCCAAGCGCGAGGCGCAGGCGGCGGCCGACGAGACCGCCCCCGCTTGGCTGCGCAACGAGTCCGCCGCTTCGACGGCCGGCTACCGCACCTTCTAGCGTCGAGCGCGCGAAACGATCTAGTCTCGTCCTCGCAATGCGCGAGGTACGGATCAGGGACACGCTCAGCGGCGAGCCGCGGGTAGTCGACCCCAGCGAGGAGGTGGGGATCTACGCCTGCGGGCCGACCGTCTACAGCCGCATCCACATCGGCAACGCTCGGCCCTTCGTCGTCTTCTCGCTGTTCGCCCGCTTCTTGCGCTCGGAGGGCTACCGGGCGCGGCTCGTCGTCAACGTCACCGACGTCAACGACAAGATCTACGCGGCCGCCGCCGCCGCCGGGGAGCCCTCGACCGAGTTCGCGGCGCGGATGACCGCGGCCTACCTCGAGGACACCGATCGGCTCGGGCTCGGCCGCCCCGACGCCGAGCCGCTGGCGACCGAGACGATCGCCGGCATCGTCGGCCTGATCGCCGACCTGGTCGAGTCGGGGCACGCCTACGAGTCGGGCGGCGACGTCTACTTCCGGGTCCGCAGCTTCGAAGGTTACGGCAAGCTCTCCAACCGCCGCCCCGAGGACATGGACCAGGGCGAGGAGGCCGGCTTGGCCTCGCTGAAGGAGGACGCGCTCGACTTCGCGCTCTGGAAGGCGCACAAGGAGGCGGAGGACACGAGCTGGGACTCGCCCTGGGGGCGAGGGAGGCCGGCCTGGCACATCGAGTGCTCGGTGATGGCCGAGCAGGAGCTCGGCGCCTCCTTCGCGATCCACGGCGGCGGCTCGGACCTCGTCTTCCCCCATCACGAGAACGAGATCGCCCAGTCCGAGGCGGCCGGCCGCCCCTTCGCGCGCGCCTGGATGCACAACGGGATGGTCGAGTCGGCGGCGGCGAAGATGTCGAAATCGGACGGCAACATCTTCCAGCTCTCCGAGGCACTCGACCGCTATGGGCGCGAGGCGGTCGTCGCCTACCTGATCTCCGGTCATTACCGCCAACCGCTTGCTTTCGGGCCAGCGCAGATGCAGCAGGCCGTCGCCCAGGTCGAGCGGTTGCGGAACTTCTTTCGGGAACACCCGATCGACGAGCTTGGAGGCTGGGAGCCGGGAGAGGACTCGCCGTCGCAACAGCGGGGAGGCTCCGTCGAGTCCTCCCCTGGCTCCCGCCTCGAGGTGTTCAGAGATGCGCTCGCGGATGACTTCAACACGCCCCGAGCAATGGCTGTCGCCTTTGAGCTGGTGGGGGAAGCGAACCGGAGCGAGGTTCCGGGAGCTCCTGAGGCGCTGCGGGAGATGCTGGAGCTCGTGGGGCTCGAGTCGCTGGCGCTCGACGAAGGCGGTGCCGATGCCGAGGCGCAGGAGCTGATGATCGAGCGCGAGCGGGCGCGCGGCGAAAAGGACTTCGCCCGCGCCGATGAGATCCGCGACCGCTTGGCTGGGCTGGGCTGGGAAGTGCGCGACTCGGCCGAGGGCCCCCGATTGGTCAGTCGGACCTAGATGTCGAGCCAGATCATCTACGGCCGCCAGCCGGTGGCCGAGGCCGAACGGGGGCGCCGCCGCGTCCATCGTGTCTGGCGGGCACCGGAGACCGATCCGGCCGAGCTCGAGCGCCTCTGCGGCTCGCCCGACCACCAGGGCGTCGTCGCCGAGGTCGATCCCTATCCCTACGGCGACGCGAAGGGCCTGCTGCGCCGCAAGGACGCGCTGCTGATCGCTCTTGACCAGGTTCAGGACCCGCGCAACCTCGGCGCCGTCTGCCGCTCGGCCGAGGTCGCCGGTGCCGCCGGGCTGATCGTCCCCGAGCGCCGCTCCGCCGCCATCACCGCCTCCGCCTGCAAGGCCTCGGCGGGGGCGGTCGAGCACCTGCAGATCGCCCACGTCCGCAACCTCTCCGACTGGCTGGCCGCGGCCAAGGAGGCCGGGTTCTGGATCTGGGGAGCCGACGCGGGCGCCGAGACTGCGCCCTGGTCGGTCGACCTCAGTGGGCCGACCGTCCTCGTCCTCGGCGGCGAGGGGAAAGGCCTGCGCCCTCGTGTCGCCGCGTCCTGCGATGGCTTGGTGGCGCTGCCCCAACGCGGCGAGATCGACTCGCTGAACGTCTCCGCGGCCGCGGCGGCACTGCTTTTCGAGGCGCTTCGACAGCGCTCCTAGCCCCGAGGCAAATGCAACGGCGGTTGCATTTTCGCAATTTGGGGGTTGACAGAACTCCGCTCAGCGGTAAACATGCCGCTCAACAAGGGTGAAGCTCAGCTTGAGTCTGAGGCAGCCCGTCAATACAGGGCGCCTCAGGGGAGGTAATTGGCGCCACGACCCTTCAGCAAGGAGAAGGATCTGTGGCTCTATCTACGCCTATTAAGCATCAGGCTAACGCTCAAGCTGAGCTTGATGATCACTACCTGGTCGCGCTCTGCAAGGACGGCAGGACCGACGCTTACGACATGATCATCCGCCGCTACCGCGGCTTCGTCCGCCTCAAGGCCTCCTCGTACTTCCTGCTTGGCGGTGAGTCCGACGATTTGATCCAGGAGGGCCTGGTCGGCCTCTACAAGGCGATTCGCGACTACCGCACCGATCGCGAGTCGAGCTTCCGCAACTTCGCCGAGCTCTGCATCACCCGCCAGATCATCACCGCGGTGAAGACCGCGACCCGCAACAAGCACACGCCCCTCAACCAGTACGTCTCCTTCAGCCAGACGCCGGCCGCCGCCGGTGACTCGGAAACGACCCTGGACGAGATCCTGCCCGGGCCGAGCGTCCACGACCCGGTCAACCAGGTGATCGCGAGCGAAGAGCTGGAGAGCCTCGTCTCCTGCCTTTCCGGGGTCTCCGGCGTCCTCTCCGACCTCGAGAGCCGCGTCCTCTCGCTGTACCTCGACGGCCACTCCTACGAGGCGATCGCCGAGCGGCTGGAGTGCGACACGAAGACGGTCGACAACGCCCTGCAGCGGGTCAAGCGCAAGGTCGGCACTCATCTCGCCTCACGCGAGGTGCCGGTCTAAGGCAGGTCCGAAAGGACGTAGTCGAGCAGTTCGCGCCCGTGGTCCGAGGCGACGGCAATGTCGTCGGCCTTGACTCGGACCCGGTGCAGGGACTGCATGCGCAGGACGTCGCCGTCGGTGCGCCGGTTGGGGAAGACGCCGGCGTAGGAGACCCCGAGTCGCTCGAGGTCGTCGGCGACCAGCGCCGTCGCCGGCGTCTGCAGCGGCAGATCGACGTAGACGGCGTCGAGGCAGAGGCGGTGGAAGAGGTGGTGGCGCTCGGCCGCGATCACCGCCTCGAGGTCGGCGCCCGGCACCTCGACCGTGATCAGGGCGAGGTTGTGGTCGCTCTCGATCTCGACGTGGATCTGGCTGCGCGCAGGCAGCTCGCAGTCGGCTGGGGGCGCCGCCAGCGTGCCCCGCAGCTGACAGAGCTCGAGGGTCTGGGCAACGATCTCGCGGTGGCGCGCGGGCGCGTAGACCTGGCGCTCGTGGCCGTCGTTCAGCTTCGAGTAGAAGAGCGCCGCCGACTGCCGCTTGCGCGGCGCTCCGGCGGCGGCGTCGTTGTCGACGCTGGCCGGGATCCAGCCCAGCAGGAAGCCGGTCTCGTGGGCGCCGAGCTCGATGTTGGCGCGCTGGCTGTAGGGGTGGGCGGCGGTGGCCTCGCTGAACATCCCCGCCAGGCCCCGCTGGCGCGCCCAGTCCATCAGAAAGCTCTTGGTGCGGGTGAAGATGTGCTGGCCGCGGGCGATCGGCATCGTCACCGCCTGACCGCTGTGGGCGACCGCGTCCCCGGCTGCCGCCATGCTCATCCCCTCGTGGCAGAGCAGCTCGCCGTCGGCGTTCTCGGCGACGCAGGAGACGTAGCGCCCGTCGGCCAGTCGCGCCGCGACCTCGGCCTCGTCGTAGACCCAGCGCACGTCGTAGCTCTGCCCGTAGGCGACTTCGATCGCCTGGGTCAAAACATTGCCCTCATCGGGGCTCAGGAACCTGAAGGCCGCATCCATCTGTCTATATTCGGCAAAGCGCCCCCCTAGCTCAACCTGGGAGAGCACCCGATTTGTAATCGGGAGGTTTCCGGTTCGAACCCGGAGGGGGGCTCTTGAGGACTAGATCTCAAGCCAAATGCGCCGCCTCCGGGCGGCGTTTTGCGTTCTCGGGTCAACGGCTGGGTCAACAGAACGTTGCCCCGACGAAATACGATCCGACGATGAAGAGGATCGCGGGACTGGTTGCGCTGGTCGTCATCGGCGGACTCGGCGGCTACCTCATCGGGACTGGCGGCGACCACAGCGAGTCCCATTCAAACTCGTCGAGCCACTACGGGAAGGTCTTCGGCGGTCCATCCGACGAGGAGTTGAGGGACACGTTTCGCCCTGATCTGGGCCCCTAATTCAGTAGCAGTAGTCGTAGATTTCGCAGCGCCGTTCCTCTTCTTCTAGTTCTTCGTATTCGCGCACTTCGTCTTCAGCTTCCGAAGCGATTTCTTCGGCTTCACGTTGTTCTTGTTCCGCCTGGATCGATTCCTGGAGTTCGGAGTTTCGTTCGTCTTCGAATTCGCGATCGAGTTCTTCTTCGATTTCGAACGCTTCTTCTTCGCCGTCTTCCAGTCCTTCTAGATAGCCGTCCTCACGGGCTTGCTCGATTTCAGTCTCGAGGGACGCTTCCGCTCGGTGCTTTCCGGTCCTTTCGCCCTCCGAGTAAGCCTGGGCTTCCGCCGCTTCGACTTCCTCGGTGCTGGCCCCCGAGTCTGCGCACCCGCCGGCCAGCAGCCCCGCGGCAATCAACCCAACTACGACTAGCCAACGCATGGCCTAGCCGCGAATCTGGCCGTATTCATCGATCGACAAGACACGCCGCTTCTCACCGCCAAAGATCACCAGGGGCAGCCAAACAAAGATCGCCCAGAGGCCGGCGGTGATGATCGAGAGAATCAGGTGAAGCAGGTGATTCGGGCGCCTGCCCTTCACCAGAACGGCGTTGTAGTCCGTCTGGGACTCAATGCGCCAACCCGAACTCGTCTGCACCCGAAGGCGCTGAGCAAACATGTCTTTGCGCTGATCGTCCGTCCACTTCGTTGGAGCGTTCTGACCTGCCGTGGCATCCATCGATGCGTCTCCCCCACGTAGCTATCTGCGAGCCGTCGCATCGTATTCGTTTGGCCAAGAGGTCCCCGACTGCGCGGGATTTCTCAAGCTCTCGCTGGATCAGCACAGCCTGCCGCGCTAGATGAGTAGTTCCACGGCTCAGACCGCGGCTCAGGCCACGTAGTCGACCAAGGCCCGTGACGGGCGCCCGAGCTGATGGTTCAGCGAGATCGCGGCGGCCAGCGCAAGAAAGCGGCTGGCGATGCGCGCCCGCAGGCCACGCAGGGTGCGGGCGCCGTGGCGCTCGAGGGTGAGGATGTCCTTGGCGGTCCAGTAGATCGACTCGATCCGCTGGCGCAGCGGG
>JAENWU010000010.1 GCA_016649905.1 Thermoleophilia bacterium | reverse complement strand
CGTTGTAGACCTGCCCGGACTTGGGCAGCAGCGCCTCGACCCGCTCGCGCAGCTGCACCAGCGTGTAGCGCTTGTCGGACTGCTGGATGATCCCGGTGATCAGCTCGCCGACGCGGTCCTGGTACTCGTCGTACATCATCTGCCGCTCGGCCTCGCGAATCCGCTGCAGGATCACCTGCTTGGCGGTCTGGGCGGCGATCCGGCCGAAGTCTTCGGGGGTGACGTCGCGGGTCGTGATCTGGTCCTCGTAGGGAGCGATCATCTCCGGGTCGAGCTCGGGGTCCTCCGGCTCGCGCATTTCACCGGTCTCCGGGTCGACCTCGGGCTCCTCCTGCAGCTCGGCGGCCTCGGCCAGCAGCTTCTCCTCCAGCTCCGGCGGCAGGATCAGTTCGAAGACGAGGAAGTCGCCGGTTTCGTGATCGAGGTCGACGCGGGCGTATTTCGCCGCGCCGGGGGTCTTCTTGTAAGCGGAGAGAAGGGCGTCCTCGAGGGCGTCCATCAGCTTGTCGGCGGAGATTCCCTTCTCTGCCTCGAGCGCTTTGACTGCGTCGACGATCTCCTTGGTCACTGGGGCGACTCCTTGGTCTCGGAAGAGGTGCTGGAACGGCTGTACTTGGGGCCCGGCGAGGAAACCTCGAGCGTGTAGTCGACGAGCAGGTGGTTGAGGTGCTTGGTCACCCGTTCACAGAGTGCGAGGTCGACGCCGCCGGGGTGGTCGATGTAGATCCGCAGCGCGTCGTTGCCGGGGCGCTCCAAAGCAACGACGTCGAGCTCGGAATCGAGCTCGGACAGCTGCTGTTGAATGTTCTGTTGAAGATCGCTCATACCTGATTCGGGCCGTAAAAAAAGTGGGCCAGGCCCACTTCTCCGTACTGCTTGGACTGAAAAGCTTGAAGCCAGTATAGCCCGCTCAGCCAGCCGGCCCGCCAGCCTTCGCCCGCAGCTGCCCGGACCGGTCCAGGATCGCCTCGGCGATTGCGTCCTTGGAGGCGATCGGCACCTCGACCTCGCCCTCGGCGTCGATCAGGGTAACGGCGTTCTCGCTGCTCTCGAACCCGATCGCGGGGTCGGAGACGTCGTTGAGGACGATCATGTCGGCGCCCTTGCGCTGCCGCTTCTCGCGGGCGCGGTCGACCCCGTCACCGCCGTGCTCGGCGGCGAAGCCGACGATCGTCTGGCCCTCGGCGCGGGTGGCCGTGAGTGCGGCGAGGATGTCCTCGGTCGGCTCCAGTCGCAGCTCGAGGCCGTCGGCCCGCGCCATCTTCTCGGTCGCGGTCGTGGCGGCGCGGAAGTCAGCGGGCGCGGCCGCCATCAGCAGCAGGTGGGTGCGGGGGAACTCCGCCTCGGCCGCAGCGGCGAGCTGTGCGGCGCTCTCGACGTCGATGCGACGGACGCCGGCTGGCTCCGGCAGGGCGACGTTGGCGGCGATCAGGGTCACCTCGGCGCCGCGGCGCGCCGCGGCGGCCGCGAGCGCGATGCCCATGCGGCCGCTGGAGCGGTTGCCGATGAAGCGGACCGGGTCGATCGGCTCGCGCGTCCCTCCCGCGGTGACCAACACCCGCAGCCCATCCCACGGGCGCTCGCCCGCCGGCAGGGCGGCTTCGGCCCGGGCCAGCAGCCGTTCGGGGTCGGGCAGGCGGCCGCGGCCGTACTCGCCACGGGAGGCGAGCCTGCCCTCGTCGGGCTCGATCACCTCCACCCCACGCTCGCGCAGCGTCGCCAGGTTCGCCTGGGTTGCCGCGTCGGCGTACATGCGGTCGTTCATCGCCGGCGCCAAGAGCCGCGGCGCCGTGCAGGCCAGGAAGGAGGTGGTCAGCATCGAGTCGGCGGCACCGGCGGCGAGCTTGGCGACCGTGTTGGCGGTGGCCGGCGCGACCAGCATCGCGTCGCAGTTGGCGGCGAGCTCGAGGTGGCCGATCGGGTCGTGGCCGGGAGGCTCCTCGCCGGGGAAGGCGCCGCGCATCGGGTCGCGCTCGAACTCGGAGACGAGGACCGGAGCGCCGACGATGCCCTCGAAGGAGGCGGCGCCGACGAAACGGCTGGCGGTCTCACTCATCAGCACCCGCACGCCGTGCCCGCCCAGCGTTGCCAGGCGGGCGAACTCGAGCGCCTTGTAGGCGGCTATCCCACCACTGACGCCAAGCAGAATCCGTGCCATCTCAGCCGACTCCTCGGGACGGCGCCCCCGGGCGAGGGGCTAGGTGCGGTACTCGTATTTGAGCTTGCCCTCGGCGAGCTCTTCGAGCGCCATCGAGAGGTAGTTCCTCTCGGCGTTCGTCTCGACCATCGGCGGTGGGTACTCGCCGAAGCCGCCCTCTCCGAGGTTGTGGAAGTAGCTGTTGATCTGACGCGCGCGCTTGGCCGAGACGACGACCGCGGCGTAGTGAGAATCAGCATGCTCCAGAAGCTTGTCTACGCGGGGTTTGATCATTGCGGCGAGTCTAGCGGGAGACCCAGCTCGACGCGCACGATCCGCTCCAGCTCGTCCGCCGCCTGGGCCAGATCGTCGTTGACGACGCGGTAGGCGAACTCGTCCTGGGCGGCCAACTCCTGGGCGGCGACCTCGAGCCGGGCGTCGATCGCGTGCGGCGCGTCGGTGCCGCGGGCGTTGAGACGCTGGCGCAGCACCCCCGGCGCCGGCGGGGCGATGAAGACCTGGACCGACTCGCGCATCGCCGCCCGCACCTGGCGCGCCCCCTGAACCTCGATCTCGAGCACTACCGAGTGCCCTTCGCTGAGGCGGCGCTCGACCTCTGTGCGCATCGTCCCGTAGAGGTTGCCGCTGTAGGTCGCGAACTCGAGGAAGTCGCCCTGCTCGATCCGTTCGTCGAATTCCTCGGCCGTGAGGAAGTGGTAGTCGCGCCCGTTCACCTCGCCCTCGCGCGGCTGCCGCGTGGTCGCCGAAACGGAGAGCTCGAGGTCGGGCACGCGCTCGAGCAGTTTCGAGATCAGAGTGCCCTTGCCGACACCCGACGGACCGGTTATTACGAAGACCTTTGACATGTTCAGAGCCGCGTCGCGGCCGCGCAAATCAAGCAGGTCGCCCGGACAGCCGGGTTAGCGACGAAGCAGGCTGATCAACTCAGCCCTTTGGCGCTCGGAGAGACCGCCGATGGTCTTCGAAGGTGAAATCCGGCACTGGTTGAGTATTCGGTTGGTCTTCACCCGACCGTACTTCGGTACCGCCAGCAGCATGTCGAAGACCTTTGCGGTCAAGACGTACTCGGGCGGATCGAGCAAGATCGTGTGAATACTCGCGCGACTGGCCTTCAGGTCCTTCTTCAGCTTGGCGCGGGCGGTGCGGATGTCGTTGGCCCGTTTGAGCGCCTCCATCCTCTGATCGAGGGACCTTTCGGGGGCCGCGAGCGAGATTTTGACTGAAGGGGCCGGCATCTGGGCGGCGAGTATAGCCGCGGGTCGGGGGCGTGCAAGCGAACTATTGCGATTTGCCCACAAATTCACCTAGACCTCTAGTCGAGGTCGAGCGCTGGCTGGACGGCGGCGCCCTGCGGCGAAGTGAAATCGAGTTCCGCGGCGACCCGGGAACCCGCCCGCGGATCGCGAAAGCTCTCGGTCCCGACGGCGACCAGGGCGGCGCCTGCGGCGATGAATTCCGCCGCGTCGGCGCCGCTGCCGATGCCGCCCATGCCGATCGCCGGCAGACCGATCGCGGCGGCGACCGAGCGCAGCTGCTGCAGCGCCACCGGCCTCACCGCCGGGCCGGAGAGGCCGCCGTGGCCAGCCGCCAGGGCCGGCTCGCGGCTGAGCGGGTCGAAGGCGCTGGCCTTCAGCGTGTTGATCAGCGAGACGGCGTCGGCGCCTCCACTTTCGGCGGCAACCGCCACCGCTGCGGGGTCGGCGACGTTGGGCGTCAGCTTCACGATCAGCGGCTTTGCGGTCAGCGGCCGCAGGGCCTCCAGCAGCGCCTCGGTCTCGGCCGGCGCCTCGCCGACGATCAGGCCGGAATGCACGTTGGGGCAGGAGACGTTGAGCTCGATCGCCGCCACCTCCTCCCTGTCCGCCACGGCCTCGACCAGGCGTGCAAACTCAGGGCGGCCGGTGGCCATCACCGAGACGATCAGCGGCACCGGCAGCTCGGCCAGTTGCGGCAGATCCTCGGCCAGAAAGCCCTCGAGGCCCTTGTTCGGCAGCCCGATCGAGTTGATCATCCCCGCCGGCGTCTCCCAGATCCGCCGCGGCGCGTTGCCGGCGCGCGGCTCCGGCGTGATCGTCTTCGAGACGAAGGCCGAGAAGGGAAAGTCGGCGAGCAACGCGTCGCCGTAGACGCGACGGGCGGCGATCGCGTCGAAGGTCCCGGAGGCGTTGATCACCGGGTGCGCAAGCGAGATCCCGCAGAACTCAGGCATGGGTGACCTCGGCGACTCGGTCGCCGGCGATGACCGGCCCGTCGACACAGAGCCGTAGGTAGCCACCCTCTGGCTTCGGCACGGCGCAGCCGAAGCAGGCTCCGTAGCCGCAGGCCATCGGCGACTCCAGCGCCAGCTCGCAGGCGACGCCGTGGGCGGCACAGAGAGCCCTCACCGCCTCCAGCATCGCCGCTGGGCCGCAGGAGTAGACGACGGCCGAGCCGGCGTCATCGCCGGTCAGCATGGCCGCCAGGAGGTCGGTGACGTAGCCCTGGTGGCCGGCGTGCCCGTCCTCGCTTGCCAGGCGCACCTCGCAGCAGGCGAAGAGGTCGTCCAGCCCGCCGGAGTGCTCCGCGTCGCGGAACCCCAGCAACACTCGCACCGGCACGTTGCGCTCGCCGAAGCGGCGGCGCAGCAGCGCCAGCGGCGCGACGCCGATGCCGCCGCCGACCAGGATCGCTCCAGCGGCGCCGGCGCTCACCTCGCGGGGCTCGCGGAAGGCGTTGCCGAGCGGGCCGTTGACCCAGACGCTCTCGCCCGGCGCTAACTCGCAGAGCCGGCCGGTGCCGGGGCCGATCCCCTCGATGAGGAAGTCAAGGCGGACACCCGCGGCGGCCGGCCCGGTCTCGGCGACCGAGATCGCCCGCGGCAGGAACGGCCGCCCGCCCAGTTGCTCCCAGTGGTCCTCGGCGGCGAGCATGTAGAACTGGCCCGGCAGCGGCGTGGGGCCCTCGCGGTCGAGCAGCGAGAAGACCCGGTAGCCGCCCGAGGAATGGTTCTCGCTGACCTCGCAGAGCCGGCGGCCGAAGGGTGCGCTCATCGCTGCTGGGCGGCCTTGGCGGCGCCCGCGTGGATCTCCTGGATCGACCGCACCTCGCTGTCGTCCTGATTGCCGGCGGCGATTGCCCGTGCGGCCGCGGTGGCCCCGGTCATGGTCGTGATGCAGGGGATGCCGTGGCGGACCGCGGCGGTGCGGATCTCATAGCCGTCGGCACGGGCGCCCGAGCCGGTCGGGGTGTTGATCACCAGGTCGCACTGGCGCTTGCGGATCAGGTCGACGACGTGCGGCGAGCCCTCCCCCAGCTTGTTGATCCGGGTCACCGGCACACCCATCCGCTCGATCGCCTGGGCGGTGCCGCCGGTCGCGATCACCTCGAAGCCGAGGTCGTGGAAACGCGCCGCCAGTTGGGTAGCGGCCGGCTTGTCGGTGTCGGTGACGGTGATGAAGACCGAGCCTGCTTCTGGCAGCAGAGCCCCCGCTGCCGCCTGGGCTTTGCCGAAGGCGGTCGGGAAGTCGGCGGCGATCCCCATCACCTCGCCGGTGCTCTTCATCTCCGGGCCCAGCACCGAGTCGGCGCCGGCGAAGCGGGCGAACGGCAGCACCGCCTCCTTGACGCTGACGTGCTCGGGCGGGCCGTCGGGCAGCTCTTGGTCGGCGAGGCGCTCGCCGAGCATCAGGCGGGCAGCCATTTTGGCCAACGGCACCCCGATCGCCTTGGAGACGAAGGGGACGGTGCGCGAGGCGCGCGGGTTGGCCTCGATCACGTAGAGCTCACCGCCGGCGACCCCGTACTGGATGTTGATCAAACCGATCACGCCGAGCTCGAGGGCGATCTGCTCGCTGGTGGCGCGGATCTCCTCCAGCATCTCGTCGCCGAGGCTGAGCGTCGGGATCACGCAGGCCGAGTCGCCGGAGTGGACACCGGCCTCCTCGACGTGCTGCATGATCCCGGCGACGTAGACCTGCTCGCCGTCGCAGAGCGCGTCGACGTCGACCTCGATCGCGTTCTCGAGGAAGCGGTCGAGCAGCAGCGGGTGCTCCTGGTCGGCCTTGACGTGGGCTGCCAGATAGGCATTTAGATCCTCAGTCGAGTAACAGATCTCCATCGCCCGGCCGCCGAGCACGTAGGAGGGCCGGACCAGCAGCGGGAAGCCGACCTCGGCGGCGATCACCTCGGCCTCCTCGGCCGAGAGCGCGGTCCCGTAGGGCGGGTGCTTGATGCCGAGCCGGCGCAGCAGGGCGCCGAAGCGGCCGCGGTCCTCGGCCAGGTCGATCGCGTCGACGGGGGTGCCGAGCAGCGGCACGCCGGCTTCTTCCAGGGTCCGTGCCAGCTTCAGCGGCGTCTGGCCACCGAACTGGACGATCACCCCCTCCGGCTTCTCCTGGGCGCAGACGGCGAGCACGTCCTCGGCCGTGAGCGGCTCGAAGTAGAGGCGGTCGGAGGTGTCGTAATCGGTCGAGACCGTCTCCGGGTTGCAGTTGATCATCACCGCGTCGCGGCCGAGCTCGCGGGCGGTCATCGCTGCGTGCACGCAGCAGTAGTCGAACTCGATCCCCTGGCCGATCCGGTTCGGGCCAGCGCCGAGGATCACGACCGAGTCGTTGTCGCCGCGCCGCACCTCGGAGGCCGGCGGCGAGCCATCGGCGCCGGCACGCTCGTGGGCGGAGTAGTAATAGGGCGTCGCCGCCTCGAACTCGGCGGCGCAGGTGTCGACCGCCTTGTAGGTGCGGACCAGGCCCTCGGTGCCGTCGCCCTCGCGGGCCAGCGCCTCGAGCTCGCGCAGGAACCAGCGGTCGACGAGGGAACGCTCGTGGACAGCCTCGACCCCGAGCCCGCGGCGGAAAGCCTCGTGGATCAGGTCGAAGCGCTCGGCGCAGGGCACCGCGATCGCCTCCAGCAGCTCCTCGTCGTCGGCCGGCGGTTCGGCCGGCGAGTCGAGCTCGCGCGAGCGCATCGCCTTGGCGAAGGACTCGCGGAAGGTGCGGCCGATCGCCATCACCTCGCCGACGCTTTGCATGTAGGTCGAGAGGCGTCCGTCCGAGCCGGGGAACTTCTCGAAGGCAAAGCGCGGGATCTTGGTGACGACGTAGTCGATCGTCGGCTCGAAGGAGGCCGGCGTGGCGCGAGTGATGTCGTTGGGGATCTCCTCCAGCGCGTAGCCGACCGCCAGCTTCGCCGCCATCTTTGCGATCGGGAACCCGGTCGCCTTGGAGGCGAGCGCCGAGGAGCGCGAGACGCGGGGGTTCATCTCGATCACGACGATCTCGCCACTCTCCGGATTGACCGCGAACTGGACGTTGGAGCCGCCGGTTTCGACCCCGATCGCCCGGATCACCTTGATCGCCTGGTCGCGCAGCTCCTGGTAGAGCGGGTCGGTCAGCGTCTGCGCCGGCGCCACCGTGACCGAGTCGCCGGTGTGGACGCCCATCGCGTCGACGTTCTCGATCGAGCAGATGATCACGACGTTGTCGTTGCGGTCGCGCATCACCTCGAGCTCGAACTCGCCCCAGCCGATCACCGACTCCTCGACCAGAACCTGGTTGATCGGGCTCGCGGCCAGGCCCTCGCTGACGACCTGGCGCAGCTCCGTCTCGGTGCGGGCGATGCCGCCGCCCTGGCCGCCCATCGTGAAGGCCGGGCGGATGATCGCCGGCAGGGTGATGCGGCCGTCGACGAGCGCTCCCTCGACCTCCCCCACCGTCTCCACCGTGATCGACCACGGGATCCGCAGCCCCGCCTCGGTCATCGTCGTGCGGAACTCCTCGCGGTCCTCGGCGCGGCGGATCGCGGCGGCGTCGGCGCCGATCAGCTCGACGCCGAAGCGCTCGAGGGTCCCGTCCTCGTGCAGGTTCATCGCCAGGTTCAGCGCGGTCTGGCCGCCGAGCGTCGGCAGCAACGCGTCGGGTCGCTCCTTTTCGATGATCTTGGTCACCGGACCCGGCAGCAGCGGCTCGATGTAGGTGGCGGTGGCGAACTCGGGGTCGGTCATGATCGTCGCCGGGTTGGAGTTGACGAGGACGACTTCGAAGCCCTCCTCCAGCAGCACCTTGCAGGCCTGCACGCCGGAGTAGTCGAACTCGGCCGCCTGGCCGATCACGATCGGCCCCGATCCGATCAGCAAAATTTTTTGGATGTCATTTCGGCGTGGCATGTGTCCTTTTCGGCTAAGCCCGATCCCCTGCCAAAGACAGAAAGCGATCGAATAGGTGGCGGGCGTCGTGCGGGCCGGGGCCGGCCTCCGGGTGGTACTGGACGGTGGCGCCGGCGACGTCGCGCAGGACCAGGCCCTCGACGGTGCGGTCGTAGAGGTTCAGCTGCGAGAGCTCGGCGACGCCGAAGTCGGTGTCCCAGCGAACCGGCTCGTCGCCCTCGATCCGCGGCTCGCCGCCGGGCCCCGCGACCGCGAAGCCGTGGTTCTGGGAGGTGATGTCGATCCGCCCCGTCTCCAGGTCCTTGACCGGGTGGTTGGCGCCACGGTGGCCGAACGGCAGCTTGTAGGTCTGCAGCCCGACCGCACGGCAGAGCAGCTGGTGGCCGAGGCAGATTCCGAAGACGGGCCGCTTGCCGATCACACCGCGGACGGTCTCGACGACGTAGTCGAGCGCCGCCGGGTCGCCGGGGCCGTTGGCGAGGAAGACGACGTCGGGATCCTCGGCGAGGACTTCCTCGGGACTGACGGTGCAGGGCAACAGGGTCAGCTTGCAGCCGTGCTCGCGCAGCTGGCGGACGATGCTGAGCTTGACGCCGGTGTCGATCCCGACCACGTGGGGGCCGTCGCCGTCGAAGCGGATCGCTTCGGCCGGGGTCACCGTGCGGGCGAGGTCGGCGCCGTCCATCGCGGGCTCGGCGGCGATCTTTTCGCGCGCCTCCGCCTCGGGCACCGACGCCGGGAAGATGCCGCCGCGCATCGCGCCGCGGTCACGGATGTGGCGGACCAGCGCCCGCGTGTCGATGCCGCTGATCCCGGGCACACCGCAGTCGCCGAGCCAGTCGAGCCAGCCGCCCTCGGAGCTGGCGGCGTCCTCGCTGTTCTTGGCGTCGCGCATGACCACGCCGCGGGCGTGGACGCGGTCGGACTCCATCGCCTCGCCGCTGACTCCGTAGTTGCCGATCAGCGGGTAGGTGAAGACGACGATCTGGCCGGCGTAGGAGGGATCGGTGACCGACTCCTGGTAGCCGGTCATCGCGGTGTTGAAGACGACCTCGCCGGTCACCTCGCCGGGGCGCCCGCAGGCGTCGCCGTCGAAGCGGGTCCCGTCCTCCAGCAGCAGGTAGGCGCCGCTCATTCCCCTGTTCCTTTTGGTCGCATAGCGGACAAAAGGCGCACCGGAAGGCCGATCATGCCGCCACTCCCAGGCTGAAGGAGCGCAGGCGGAAGGCGACCTGGCCGGCGGCGACCGTGATCAGGACGCGGCCGGTCACGGTGCGCCCGGCGCACCAGGAGTTCTGGGAGCGGCTCTCGTAGCCGTCCTCCCCCACCGTCCACTCGGCGCCGAGGTCGCAGAGGACGACGTTCGCCTCCGAGCCCGGCGCCAGCGTCGGCCGCTCGAGCCCGAACGGGGCGGCGCCGCCGGCCATCCGCTCGACCAGCAGGCCGAGCTCGATCACGCCGGGCAGGACCAGCTCGGTGTGGAGCGCCGCGAAGGCGGTCTCCAGCCCCGTCACCCCCATCGCGGCCTGCTCGTAAGGGACCTCCTTTTCCTCTGCCTGATGCGGCGCGTGATCGGTGGCGATGCACTCGATCGTGCCCTCGCGCAGGCCCTCGATCAGCGCCTGGCGGTCGGACTCGCGGCGCAGCGGCGGGTTCATCTTGAACCGCTGCGGGTCGAGGCTGCGGACCTCCTCGTCGGTGAGGCAGAGGTGGTGCGGGCTGGCCTCGGCGCTGATCTTCACCCCGGCGGCCTTGGCGGCGCGGACGACCTCGACCGACTCCGCCGCGGAGAGGTGCTGGACGTGGATGCGAGCCTCCTCGTAGGCGGCGAGGGCGGCGTCGCGGGAGACCATCGTCGACTCCGAGACCGAGGGGATGCCGGCAAGCCCAACCGCGGCCGAGACCGGGCCCTCGTGCATGACCCCGTCGCCGGAGAGCTCGGGGTCCTCCTCGTGCAGGGCGATGTTGCCGCCGCAGAGCCGCTGGTACTGGAGCGCCCGCCGCATCACCCGGGCGCTGGTGATCGGCAGCCCGTCGTCGGAGAAGCCGATCGCGCCGGCTTCGCGCAATTCGACCATCTCGGTCAACTCCCTGCCCTGCATGGCTTTGGTGACGGTGGCGAGGAAGCCGACCGGGACCGAGGCGCCGGCGCGCGCCTGCTCGCGCAGGGCGCTGATGTCGGCGGCGGTGGAGACCGGCGGCTCGGTGTTGGCCATCGCCAGGATCCCGCAGTAGCCACCGGCGGCGGCCGAGCGGGTGCCCGTCTCGACGTCCTCTTTGTGCTCGTGCCCAGGCGTGCGCAGATGGACGTGCGGGTCGAAGAAGGCGGGGAAGGCGTGCAGCCCCTCGGCCTCGACCACCTCGGCACCGTCGGTCTCGGCCTCGCCCGGGGCCGCCAGGGCGGCGATCTGGCCGTCACGGACGACGACATCGTGGACGGCATCGATGCCGGCAACCGGATCGAGCACGGTCGCCCGGCGCAGAACCAGGTGCGCGTTCTCGCCCGGGCGCATGTCGAGGGTCTCGGTGAGGCTCATGCGGGTTGCCCGATCGGGGTCGGGCTGCCGGCGCCCTCGCCGTCGCTGAGCGGCGCCGAGCGCTCGGAGCCGGCGAGCAGCTCGTAGAGGATCGCCATCCGCACCACCAGGCCGGCCGCGACCTGCTCGGTGATCAGCGACTGCGGCGAGTCGATCGCCTCCCCGGAGAGCTCGACCCCGCGGTTGACCGGGCCCGGGTGCATCAGCAGCTGGCGCGGGTTGAGGCGGCGGGTGTCGATCTGGAAGGTCGCCGCGTACTCGCGCAGCGAGGGGACGAAGCTCTCGCTCATCCGCTCCTGCTGCATCCGCAGCGCGTAGACGACGTCGGCCTCGCCGATTGCGTCAAGCGAGTGCGAGACCTCGCAGCCGAGCTCCTCGATCCCGCGCGGGATCAGCGTCGGCGGGCCGCAGACGGTGACCTCGGCCCCCATCCGCTGGAAGGCGATCAGGTTGGAGCGGGCGACGCGGCTGTGGAGGACGTCGCCGACGATCCAGATCCGCACGCCGTCGAGCTTGCCCAGGCGGCGGCGCAGCGTGTAGACGTCGAGCAGGGCCTGGCTCGGGTGCTCGTGCTTGCCGTCGCCGGCGTTGATGACCGCGGCGCCGGTCCATTTGGCGATCATCTGGGCGGCGCCGGCGTAGGGGTGGCGGATCACGATCGCGGCGGGGTCGTAGGCGGACAGCGTCGCCACCGTGTCCTTGAGCGACTCGCCCTTGTCGACCGAGGATCCCGCGGCCTTGACCGAAACGAGGTCGGCAGAGAGCCGCTTGGCCGCCAGTTCGAAGGAGCTGCTGGTCCGGGTGCTCGACTCGTAGAAGAGGGTGACGACGGTGCGGCCGCGCAGGGTCGGGACTTTCTTGATGTCGCGGCGGCCGACCTCGGCGAAGCTCTCGGCGCGATCGAGGATCGCCTCGATCTCCTCGCGGCTGACGTCCTCGATCGCCAGTAGGTGCCTCATGCCAGCGTCTCTGCCGGTCGCGGCTCGGAGATCGTCACTTCGTCGACCCCGTCGATCTCCTCGAGCCTGACGTTGACCCGCTCCTCGCGGGCCGTCGGCAGGTTCTTGCCGACGTAGTCGGGCCGGATCGGCAGCTCCCGGTGGCCGCGGTCGCAGAGGACCGCGAGCTGGACCCGCTGCGGCCGTCCGTAGTCGAAGAGGGCGTCGATCCCGGCGCGGACGGTGCGACCGGTGAAGAGGACGTCGTCGACGAGGACGACGGTGCGCTCGCTGACGTCGAAGTCGATGTGGGAGGCGTGGACGACCGGCTGCGATGCGGGTGACTGGGCGCCAACGTCATCGCGGTAGAAGGAGATGTCGAGGTCGCCGATCGGCAGCTCGGCCCCTGTCAGCTCGCCGAGAACAGTGTGGAGACGGCGGGCGAGGAGGGCGCCCCGAGTGTGGATGCCGACGACGGCGAGACGCTCGGAACTCGGATTCTTCTCGGCGATCTCGTGGGCGATTCGCCGTAGCGTTCGCCGCAGATCGTCGTGCTCCAGCACGACCTTCTCACTCACTTTTCGCTTCCTTCCTGGCCTCACGGGACCTGGTTAAAGGACGTCGCCAGCGTAGCAGCGCCGGCTGACGATTCCGCCTCCCTAGATTGTCTGGCGCTTGAGCACTCACGCAAAAAGCGAGCCCGACCGGCTCCCCCGCGGCCTCGTCGCCCTCTTCGCCCTGACCACGGGAGTCGCGGTCGCCAACATCTACTACGTCCAGCCGCTGCTCGACGTAATCGGGCGGGCCTTCGGCGTCTCTGACGCCACGGCCGGGCTGCTGGTTGCGATCACGCAGCTCGGCTACCTGCTCGGCCTGGCGCTGCTGGTGCCGCTGGGCGACCTGATCGAGCGTCGTCGGCTGATCACCGGGTTCCTGGCGCTGGCCGGCGTCGCCGCCGCGGTCTGCGCCGCGGCACCGACCTTCGCCGTGCTCGCCGGAGCCCTGGTGGTGCTCGGCGTCCTCTCGGTGGTCGCCCAGATCGTCGTGCCGCTGGCGTCTTCGCTGGCCGGTCCCGAGGAGCGCGGGCAGATCGTCGGCATGGTGATGAGCGGGCTCTTCATCGGCATCCTCTCGGCCCGGGTCGTCAGCGGCCTGGTCGCCGAGCTGGTCGGCTGGCGTGGCGTCTACGTCCTCGCCGCGGTCGTCCTGCTGGTGCTCTCGCTGGTTCTGCGACGGGCGCTGCCCCTGGCGCCGCCCCCAATCTCCTCAGCGAGCTACCGGGCCACCCTGCGCTCGGTGCTGGCGCTGATCCGCGAGGAGCCGGTCCTGCGCCAGCGGATGGCGATCGCGGTAATGACCTTCTGCAGCTTCGCGATGCTGTGGACGTCGATCACCTTCCTGCTCAGCGGCTCCCCCTTCGACTACGGCGAGGGCGTGATCGGCCTCTTCGGGATTGCCGGCGTCGCCGGGGCCGCGGTGGCGCCCGTCTCCGGCCGGCTCGCCGACCGCGGGCACGCCCGGCTCGCCCTCACCGGCTTCCTCCTCCTGCTGCTGCTCAGCTGGGGAATGCTGGCACTCGGCCGCTCGTCGGTGTTGCCGCTTGTGGCCGGCATCGTTCTCCTCGACCTCGCCACCCAGGGCGCCCAGATCAACAACCAGACGGCGATCTACGCGCTGCGGCCGGAGGCGCGCAGCCGCCTCACCACCGCCTACCTGGTGGCCGGTTTCTTCGGCATGGTCGTCGGCTCGACCCTCGCCGCGCTGATCTACGCGGCCGGCGGTTGGTACGAGGTCTGCGCCGTCGCCGGCGGCATCTGCGCGGTGGCGTGCTCGATCTGGGCGGCGACGCAGCGGGTCGGCCGCGGTGACGACGCCCCCGATCAGGGCGTCGGCGAGCTCGACTCGGTGCCGGGCTGAACCTCATCGCGCCCGCGCTCGCGGGCACCGTTCGGGATCAGCTCCGGCTCGCCACGCTCGGCGAAGGGGATCTCGATGATGTCGAAGTCGCGCGGGGCGATCGTCGGCTCGAACACCTCGCGAGCCTCGTCGAGCACCTTGCCGACGTGGTAGCGGGAGGAGATGTGAACCAGCGCCAGCAGCTTCACGTGCGCCTCGGCGGCGACCGCGGCGGCCTGGCCGACGGTCGAGTGCCCGGTTTCGGCCGCCCGTTGCGCCTCCTCCTCGGCGAAGCTGGCGTCGTGGATCAGCAGCTCGGCATCGGCCGCGGCGGCGACGGTCGCCGGGCTGGGCGCGGTGTCGCCGGTGAGGACGACGGTGCGTCCGGGGCGGCTCGGGCCCATTACCTGGCCCGGCGAGACGGAGCCCTTGGAGCCCTCGACCTCCTCCCCACGCTGCAACGCCGCGAAGGCCGGGCCTTCGGGCACGCCCGCGGCCTTGGCCGCGTCGGGATCGAAGCGCCCGGGTCGCTCCTCCTCGACCAGCGCGTAGCCGCTGGCCCGCACGCTGTGAGCCGCTTCGAAGGACTGCACCTCGTAACCGTTGTGAGCCACCGCGTCACCGGGCGCGAGCTCGACCAGCTCGAGCCCAAAGCCAATTCGACCGACGATCGGGCCCAGCACCTTGAACAACTCCCTCAGCCCGCTCGGGCCGTAGATCGTCAGCGGCACCTCGCGGTCGGTGAGGTCATAGGTCTTCAGCAGCCCCGGCAAGCCGAGGATGTGGTCAGCGTGGAAGTGGGTCAAATAGAGCTCGTCGACCTGGACCAGGCCCAGCGAGCGCTGCAGCTGCCGCTGCGTCCCTTCGCCGCAGTCGAACAGCAGCCGGTCCCCCCCACGCGCGATCAGCACGCTCGCGGTCGAGCGCCGCGCCGAGGGCACCGAGCCGCCAGTGCCAAGGAATATCGCCGCAAGATCCATCGGCGGCGAGCCTACGTGATCGATCACTAAGCTCCACCCCGAGCGCCCGTAGCTCAGCTGGATAGAGCGCTTCCCTCCGGAGGAAGAGGCCACAGGTTCGAATCCTGTCGGGCGCGTCGCTCTCGTGTGCTCACCGAGTCTGCTCTCAGTGGCGTATATCGCCACCCAGAGCAGATTCGACGCTCAGGCGGTCTTGAACCGCGCCACCCACTCGTCGCGGTCGAAGCGGGCGGGTTCGGTCTCGTCGAGAAAGCGCTGGAGGACGGCGACGAAGCGGCCCGGGCACTCCAGTTGTGGCACGTGGCCGGTGTTCTCGAAGATCTCCAGGCGGCTGCCTGGCAGCGCTTTGTGCGTCTCCTCGGCGTGCGAGACGGGGATGATCGGGTCGCGGTCGCCCCAGACGATCAGCAGCGGCAGTGCATCAGCCAGGTAGAGGAGGTCACGAGCGGCAACTCGCTGGCCCCCGGTGCCGACGACGGCGCGGAGGGTCGCCAGGAATGCCTTGCGACGCTCGGGGTCCGAGAGGCTGGCGTAGCCCCGCGCGACCTCGGCGACGTCGGCGCTGGGACGCAGCCCCAGCTTGCCGAGGCCGCCGCCGAGCAGGGAGCCGGCGCGGGCGCCGATCCCGGCGGTGGCAGAGATGAAGAGGTCGGCGCCGGGCAGGGCCGCGGCGCGAAGGATCGGGCTGACGTCAGGGCCGAGGCCGCCGCTGGAGACCAGGACCAGGCGCTCGACCATCTCCGGGAACTGGTAGGTGAACTGCAGCGCGACGCCGCCCCCGAGTGAGTGGCCGACCAGCGTCGCGCGCTCGTGACCGAGGGTCAGCATCAGGTCACGCAGGCCACTGGCGAGGCTCCCCAGCGAGTAGTCGCCGCCTCCGGGCTCAGAGGTGCCGTGGCCGGGGAAGTCGGGGGCGATCACCGTGTGCCCGAGGGCGAGCGGTTCGATCACCGAGCCCCAGTTCTCGGCGGTGCCGGCCATGCCGTGGATCAGCAGCAGCAAGTTGCCCGAGCCCGCCTCGACGTAGCCGACCGAGCGACCGTGGACGGTCGCGGTCCGAAATTGTGCCTTCTCTGGAGCGATTGGAACCACCTTGCGGGCCATACCCCAACGTTAGCTGCACGGAACTCTGCAGCGGTCAGCAGCGCGGATCTGTGATGGATGCACCTACGGCATCGGCCGCACGCGACGTGCCATCCTCGAGCCGATGAATTGCTTCTGCGGCTGCGGCGCCAAGGTGCCTCGAAGGCTCACTGCCGTCAACCTTCAGGCGAGCAAGGTGGCTTTGGAGCTGCTCGCCTGGGATAAAGCGCGCGCTTCCAGCCCGCCCAGCGCTCCCAACGGTGCGGACACTCTCTGATTGCGCGCGGAGCGGATTGCTATCAGCGGTTACTCTCGACTCTCCACGGAGCGGAGGACTCCGACCCGGTGCCGGAGAGCGAGGATTGGCTCCGAGATTCGCATCGGGAGCGCAGGGACCGGCCTGAGATGACGGAGGGGAGCTTTCTCCTCTCGCCACCGAGGCTGAAGCTCACGGACCTGGACATCGAACAGCTCGATCGCGCGCAACCGGAGGACAGCTTCAGCGCCGGCGCTCGTGGGGCCGCGAAGCCAGAACGCGCGGACGCAGACCCAGTCGAGCAGCTCAAGGGCCTGAGGGACCTTCATGCGGCTGGCGCTTTGACAGACGGGGAGTTCGCCGAGGCGAAAGCGCGTGTGATCGCGCGGCTGAGCTGAGGCTCTGTCTGGCCGCGATGTAAGCGATTCCAATACTGTCGCGGTGTGACGAGCGAGGCGCCGCCACCGGACAACGGGATCCCGCGCGGGGCCCTGATCGTGGTCGCCGTCGGTCTGATCGCCTGCCTCGCCGCCGCGGTCCTCGCCACCGGCAAGGGCGAGGGTGAAGCCGCCAACCTCGAATGGGTGCAGAGGGGGTCCGTGCCCGACTCCAAACCGGTCGACGTCCCCGGCGGCAAGGGCTCGATGCAGCTCGTCGACGGCGACATCCGCGCCACCGGCACCAACGTCAGCGCCTACTCACTGTTCAAAGTCGGCGCGACGCTGCGGATCGACGCCGGCTCCCCCGTCGGCGACGCCCGCATCCTCTGCTCCGCGAAGGGCGGCCCCCGCTCCGAAATCGCGCAGTCGGCGGGCGGCCTGCGGGCGACCTACCCGCGCTCCTCGGATTCCGGGATCTACAGCCAGGAAGTGCCGGAAACGCTGTTGATCGACTTCAGCGCCCGCGGCGCCGAACTCGCGGTGCTGGAAACCGAGGACTTCCCGCCCCGCTTCACCAGCGAACAGGGGGTGAAGCTCGAATGGCCCGAATACAGGCCCGGCCTCGAGCGGCTCAAATACTTCATCGCCGGCGGCAAGCCGAAACGCGACCTCGAACTGCCCTTCTACACCGTCTGGAAAACGACCGCCGTGCCCTCCGCGACGCTGGCCTGCACGGTGACGACCAGCGCCGGCGAGGCGACCGTCAAGACCGTGGGCGCGCTGAAGAAGGTCTCGCCGCCGATCGACGAAGAGGCGGAAGAAGAAAAAGAAGAACAGGCCGAAGAAGAAGAGGAAGAAGCCGAAGGGGACGAAGAAGAGCCCGAAGAATGAGGCTCAGCCGGACTGCGGTGCGACCAGCAGCTCCGGCCCTTCCTCCGAGCCTTTGCCGACCTTGTTCAGCTTCGGGTTCGCCGGCGCCCCCTCCATCCGGGCGCCGTCCAGTGGCCCGCACATCGCGATCGCGTCCTCGGCGCTGAGGTCGGGGCGCAGCCAGGCGGCCTCCGCCTCGGCGTCGGCCAGGATCGCCGGCATCCGGTTGTGGACCGGTGCCACCACGTCGTTCGGGGTCGTGGTCACGATCGTGGCGCTGTAGAGCCAGCCGTCGTCGAAGCCGCGGTCCTCGGCGTCCTCCCACTCCTTGCGGGTGCAGATCCCGGCGAAGGCGAAGGGCTCGCCGCCGTCGACGGTGAAGCGCCACGGCTGGCGGGGCTGCTTGGGGTCCTCGGCCCGCATCCACTCGTAGAAGCCGTCGGCGAGAATCAGGCAGCGGTGGCGGTACTTGCCGACCAGCGGCGCGTAGGCGCGGCTGGAGTCGAGGTTCTCAGCTTTGGCGTTGATCATCTTGTAGCCGACCTTGAGGTCCTTGGCCCAGCGCGGCACCAGCCCCCAGCGCATCAGCCGCGCCTCGCGCTCGCCAGCGCTCGCCTCCTCGGGATCGGGCGAGGAGCGGACGACGAGGATCTCCTGGCTCGGCGCCACGTTGAAGCGCCCCATCCCCGGCGGGGATTTCGCGGCTTTGGCCTTGCCGTCCTTGGCCTGCTCTTTGCTCGCGGTCGGGCCCTCGCCGTCGCCGCCGCGCTGCAGCGCCTTCTCGAGCTCGACCTGGAATCGATCGGCGATCTTCTTCGTGTCTTTGGTGGTGACCGTGAAGCGTCCGCACATGAACTCAGCCTAGCCGGGCCTCAGCTGCGGATGGCCGCGGTACCACTCGAGCGTGCGGATCAGGCCGTCGCGCAATCCCACGGCCGGAACCCACCCGGTCAGCTCTCGCAGCTTGGTCGAATCGACGTACTGGCGGTCGATCTCCCCGGCGGGGTTGCCGATGCCGAGATACTCGGGCTCGAGGCCCGATCCGGACACCTCGGCGATCGTCCCCAGCACCTCGGCCACCGAGTGCGGCTGCTCGCCGCCGGCGTTGAAGGCCTCGCCGGCGCCCGGACCGCCCGCCCCGACCGCCTGCTCGACCGCGAAGTAGGCGGCAACTGCGTCGTCGACATACAGGAAGTCGCGCTCGGGGCTGCCGTCGGAGCGGATCTGTGGCCGGCGGCCGTCCAGCAGCGCGGCGATCGTTTCCGGGATCAGACGGGAGAAGTTCGCGTCGCCGCCGCCGTAGATGTTGGCGAAGCGGGTGACCCCGACCGGTACGCCGTAGGCGGGGAAGTAGCTGAGCGCGATCACGTCCGCGGCGGCCTTGCTCGCCTCGTAGGGCGAGGCCGGTCGCAGCTGCATGTCCTCCCGGTAGGGCAGGCGGTCGCTGGGGCCGTAGGCCTTGTCGGAGGAGGCGACGACGACGGCGGGCACATCGGCTTCCCGGCAGGCCTCGAGCAGCGTCCAGGTTCCACGCACGTTGGTCTCGAAGGTGGTGATGGGATCAGCCATCGCCGGGCCGACCAGGGTCTGGGCGCCGAGGTGGAAGACGACGTCGAACTCGTTCGCCGTCACGGTCGCGCCGACCCGCTCGGCGTCCCGCAGATCGGCCTCGACCAGCTCGACCTCGTCGCGGATGCCCTGCAGCGTCAGCCCCGAGCGCGGCCGCGGCGCCAGCTCCAGCACGGTCACCGCGTCGCCGCGCTCCAGCAGCGCCCTCGCCAGGTGCGAGGCGACGAAGCCGTTGCCGCCGGTCAGCAGGGCCCGCTTCAACTCAGCTCCGTGGCCGCGTCCCAGATGCGCCAGGGGGCCCTACCGGCGATCCAGAGGTCGTTGAGGACAACCGCGTCCTTGTAGGTGTCCATGCAGTCCCAGAAGCCGTCGTGGCGAAAGGCGGCGAGCTTGCCGTCGACTGCGAGCCGCTGCAGCGGTTCACGCTCGAGCACGCTGTCCTCGTCGATATACGCGAGGGCGCCCGGCTCGAGGCAGAAGAAGCCGCCGTTGATCCAGTGCTCGCTGCGCGGCTTCTCGACGAAGCCGGCGACGCGGTCACCCTCGAGCTCGGCAACGCCCCACTGCAGGTCGGGCCGGACCACGGTCATCGTCGCCAAGGCGCCGCGGTGGCGGTGGAAGTCGAGCTGGGCGCCAAGGTCGACGTCGGCGACCCCATCGGCGTAGGTGACGCAGAAGCTCTCGCTGGCGAGGCGGTCGCGGAGACGGGCGACCCGACCCCCGGTCGCCGTGTCGAGGCCGGTATCGACGCACTCCACCTCCACTCCGTCGGGCCAGCGCTGCCCAACGGCGAACTCCTCGATCGCCTCGCCCAGGTAGCCGGTGGCGAGCAGAAAGCGCTCAAAGCCCTGGGCCGCATAGATCTGGATCACGTGCCAGAGGATCGGCCTACCGCCGATCTCGACCAGCGCCTTCGGCACCGACTCCGTCCGCTCCCGCAGCCGCGTCCCCCTCCCCCCGCAAAGAATGACTACAGGTGGTTTTCCCATTCAGCTCCTGAGCGTGGCCGTGGCCAAGCAGTTCAAGGACGCAGGGAGCGCCGTGTGCTCTGCACACAAGCGACCGAGGACGCCGAAATGCGCCGCGCCACGGCCACGCTCAGCCGCCGGCGACGGCGGGCAGGATCGTGACCTCGTCGCCGTCGTTGATCGCGGTGTCGAGGCCCTGCTGGAAGCGGATGTCCTCGCCGGAGACGTAGACGTTGACGAAGCGGCGCAGGTCGCCGTCCTGGGTGATCCGCTCGCGCAGTTCGGTGTGGGCATCGAAGACGGCGTCGAGCGCCTCGCCAACGGTGCCGCCGCTCACCTCGACCTCCGATTCGCCGCCGGTCGCGGCGCGCAACTGGGTCGGGATCTTCACCGTGATTGCCATCTAGACGCTTACCTCCCGGCGGAACTCGGCCTCGAAGCTATCGAGGTTGGGGTCGATCTCGTGCATCTGGAACGTATCGCGGGTGGCGTCGAGGGTCTTCAGGCCCTCGCCGGTGAGGTAGACGACGACGCGTTCGTCGGCGGCCAACTCGCCGCGTTCGGCGAGCTTCTTGAGGACGCCGACGGTGACGCCGCCGGCGGTCTCGGTGAAGATGCCGGTGGTTTCGGCCAGCAGCTTGATCCCCTCGCGGATCTCCTGGTCGGTGACAGCGTCGATGCCGCCGCCGCTGCTCCGCGCCTGCTCGACAGCGTAGGGACCGTCGGCGGGGTCGCCGATCGCGAGGCTTTTGGCGATCGTCTCCGGCTTCTGCGGCTTGCAGACGTCCCAACCTTCGGCGAAGGCGGTCGCGACCGGGCTGCAGCCCTCGGCCTGGGCGCCGTTGAAGACCGGCTGCTTGCCGCTGACGAGCCCGAGGTCGAGCCACTCCTGGAAGCCACGGCCGAGTTTGGTGAACAACGAACCCGAGGCGATCGGGCAGACGACCCGGTCGGGCAGTTCCCAGCCGAGCTGCTCGGCGGTCTCGTAGGCGAGCGTCTTCGAGCCCTCGGCGTAGTAGGGGCGCAGGTTGACGTTGACGAAGGCCCACGGCCGCGTCTCCGCCAGCTGCGTGCAGAGCCGGTTGACGTCGTCGTAGTTGCCGCGGACGCCGACCAGGTTGGTCCCGTAGACGCCGGTCGCAAGCAGCTTTTGCTCCTCGAGGTTGGCGGGGACGAAAACGTAGGAGGCGAGACCCGCGGCGGCCGCGTGGGCGGCGACCGCGTTGGCGAGGTTGCCGGTGGACGCGCAGGCGACGGTGTCGAAGCCGAGCTCCTGGGCTTTGGCGACCGCGACCGCGACGACCCGGTCCTTGAAGGAGTGGGTCGGGTTGGCGGCGTCGTTCTTGAGCCACAGCTCCGCCTCGATCCCGAGCCGCTCGGCCAGCCGGTCGGCGCGCAGCAGCGGCGTCAGGCCCGGCTCCAGCGGGTCGCCGGGGCGCCCCTCGAAGGGGAGGAAGTCGCTGTAGCGCCAGATCCCCTGTGAACCGGCCTGGATCTGCCGTTTGACCTCGTGCGGGTCCAGCCCCGAGAAGTCGTAGTTGACCTCCAGCGGGCCGAAACAGTTTTCGCAGAAGTAGCTGGCGCCGAGCTCATAGGTCGACCCGCACTCCTTGCACTTCAGATTCTCGATTGACATCCGATCCTCACTTCCATCAAAAAAACCTCCGCCGTTTGTGGGGCAGAGGTCCGGATCGGACGTCCCCCACATCTTCCAGGCCCCGCACAACAACAACGGTGACCTGCTGGAGTTGGCACCTCCCCTCGAATCGAATCGATCCGAAGATGGTTGCCGGGGCTTCACTGGGCCAGTCCCTCCACCCCTCTAGATGTGGCGCTTATGTTGGGAGAAGACTACCAGGCGTCCCGCGGACGTTTGCAGGCAGGCAGGGCGGCTAACCTAGGCGGACGATGACGGTGCTCCACGACGAGACGACGAGCCAGCCAGATGCCGAACCTTCCGAAACCAAGGCTGCGGCGGCCTGGCCGGCGCAGCGAGCTCGTCGGTCCCGCTTCCCCGCCTGAGCCACAGACGCCGCGGGTCGAGCAGATCGACGCCGCCGGCCTGCGCTGGGTCAACATCGAGCGCCCCGGCGCCCTCGAGCGCGCCTGGCTGGAGGAGCACTTCGAGTTCCACGCGCTCGACCTCGAGGACGTGCTCTCGCGCAACCAGCGGCCGAAGATCGACGTCTACGACGAGTACCTGTTCATCGTCCTCCACCTGCCGGTCTTCGACCGGGCCGCCAAGCGCCTCGGCGCCGGCGAGCTCGACGTCTTCGTCGGCCCCGACTACATGGTCACGATCCCGAACCAGCCGCTGCAGCCCGTGGAGTACCTGTTCGAGCGCTGCCGCAGCAAAGAGGAGCTGCGCGAGCAGCTCTTCTCACGCGGCTCGGGCTACCTGCTCTACAGGCTCGTCGACGACAGCTTCGACTACTGCTTCCCGATGCTGCGCAAGATCGGCAACAAGCTCGACGCGCTCGAGGACGACATCTTCGACGGCCGCTCCGACGAGGTCGTCCGCGACATCTCCAACGTCAAGCAGGAGATCATCAACTTCCGCAAGGTGATCCGACCGCAGCGACCGGTCCTGCGCGACCTCGAGAAAGTCAAGCAGCGCTACCTCGCCAACGACCTCGACCTGGAGATCTATTTCGACGACATCGTCGACGCCCACGAGCGGATCTGGGACATGCTCGAGAACTACAAGGAGGTCGCCGAGGCGCTGGCCGAGACCAACGAGTCGGTGATCTCCCACCGCGTCAACGACATCCTCCGCGTCCTCACCTCGATCAGCGTCATCGTCCTGCCGCTGACCCTGATCGCCAGCATCTGGGGGATGAACTCCAAGGTGCCCGGCGAGGGCGGCGAAACCGCCTTCTGGGCCGTGCTCGGCGCGATGCTGGTGATCCTGCTCGGGATGGTTGGCTACTTCCGAAAGCGCGGCTGGCTCTAGCCGTCGCCGAAACCACGCACGTCCCTGAATAGGATGGCAAGCAGTGGCCAACTTTCGGATCTGGGCGCCCTGGCGCCTCGCTTACGTGAAGGACGCAGCCAAGGACATCGAGGAGCAGTGCATCTTCTGCGCCAAGCCGGCCGCGGGAGATGACAAGGCGAACCTGATCGTCCACCGCGGCGAGAGCTGCTTCGTGATCCTCAACCTCTTCCCGTACACGAACGGCCACCTGATGGTCGCCCCGTACGACCACATCGGCCGCTTGCAGGAGCTGCCGCCCGAGACGCTGACGGAGATGATGGGAATGGCCCAGAAGGCGATGGACAGGCTCGAGAGCGCCTACGAGCCGCACGGCTACAACGTCGGCTTCAACCAGGGCCGGGTCGCCGGCGCCGGGGTCGAGCACCACATCCACATGCACGTGGTGCCGCGCTGGGCGGGCGACAACAACTTCATGCCGGTGATCGCCGACACCAAAGTGATGCCGCAATCGATCGAGCAGAGCTACGAAGCACTGGAAGGGGCGTTTTGAACGAGCAGCAGCCGTTGGCACCGCCGGGAATCTTCAAGGCCTATGACATCCGTGGCCTGCACGGCACCGAGATGGACGAGGGAACCGCCCACGCGATCGGCCGCGCCTTCGCCCGGGTGCTTGGGCGGCTGCGGGACAAGCCGGTCGCCGAGCTGCGGATCGGGCTCGGGCGCGACATGCGGCTGACCGCACCGGCGATGGCTGCCGAGCTGCGCGACGGGCTGATCTTCGAGGGCGCGACCGTGCTCGACGCCGGCATGGTCGCGACCGAGATGCTCTACCACCTGGTCGGCTCGCGCGAGCTCGACGGCGGCGCGATGGTCACCGCCTCGCACAACCCCAAGGCCTACACCGGCGTCAAGCTGGTTCGCGAGGGCGCCCTGCCGCTTTCCGGCGACGCCGGGATCGGCGAAGTCCAGGCCGAGATCGAGGCTGGCCTCGAGCCCGCCCCCGGCGGCGGCTCGTTCGAGGAGGTCGACGTCTGGGACGAATTCCGCGCCCACGCGCTCTCCTTCATCGACCCCAGCCGGATCGCGCCGATGAAGGTCGTCGTCGACGGCGGCAACGGGATGGGCGGCCCGATGGTGGGCCCGATCCTCGACACCCTCGGCCTCGACCTCGAGCGCATGTACTTCGTGCCCAACGGCGAGTTCCCCGACCACGAGCCGAACCCGCTGCTGGAGGAGAACCGGCGGATGATCATGGAGCGGGTGCAGGCCAGCGGTGCCGACCTCGGGATCGCCTGGGACGGCGACGCCGATCGCTGCTTCTTCATCGACGCCAGCGGCGAATTCTGCGATGGCGACTTCATCTGCGCCCTGCTCGCCCGCTCGGCCCTGCGCAAGAACCCCGGCGCGACGATCCTCTACGACCCGCGTTCCAGTCGCGCCGTGCCGGACGTGGTCGCCAGCGAGGGCGGTCGCTCCGAGCTCTCCCGGGTCGGCCACGCCTTCTTCAAGGCGCGGATGCGCGAGGAGAGCGCCGCCTTCGGCGGCGAGGTCTCCGGGCACTACTACTTCCGCGACTTCTGGTGCGCCGACTCGGGGACGATCCCGGCGCTGCTGATGCTGGAGCTGCTCTCGATCGACGGCCGCGGCCTCGGCGAGTTGATGGCCGAGTTCCGCTCGCGCTACTTCATCTCCGGCGAGATCAACTCCGAGGTCGCCGACCCCGAGGCGAAGATGGACGAGATCGTCGCCCGCTATAGCGACGGGGAGCTGACCCGGCTCGACGGGATCTCGATCGACTACCCCGACTGGCACTTCAACGTGCGGCCCTCCAACACGGAGCCGCTGCTGCGGCTGAACCTCGAGTCGCTGATCTCCGCCGAGGACATGGCGGCCAAACGAGATGCGGTACTGGGGTTGATCCGGGCATGACGATGACGCCGGAGGAGGCGCTCGAGCAGTCGGCCCTGGCCGGGATCCACCGCCTCGCGATCTCCACCCCGTTCGCCGTCGGCAAGGTCAACTGCTACCTGATCGAGGACGAGCCGCTGACCCTCGTCGACACCGGGCCCAACTCCGGCAAGGGCCTCGACGAACTGAGCGCCCGGCTCGGCGAGCGCGGGCACACGATCGACGACCTCGAGTTGATCATCGTCACTCACCAGCACATCGACCACCTCGGCCTGGTCGAGATCCTGGTCGAGCATTCCGGCGCCGAGGTCGCCGCGATCGGGGCCGCCAGCGACCGTCTCGCCGACTTCGACGAGGACGCCGAGCGCGAGGACGACTTCGCGGTCGAAGTGATGCTGCGCAACGGGATCCCCGAGGACGTGACCGTGGCGCTGCGCACCGTCTCACGCAGCTTCCGCGGCTGGGGCTCGCACGTCACCGTGACGCGGCCCCTGGCCGACGGCGAGACGATCGAATTCGCCAACCGCCGCCTGGAGACGCTGCACCGCCCTGGGCACAGCCCCTCCGACACCCTCTTCTGGGACGCGGAGCGGCGGATCCTGATCGCCGGCGACCACCTGATCGGCCACATCTCCTCGAACCCGTTGATCAGCCGCCCGCTCGACGGCTCCGAAAAGCGGACCCAGGCGCTGGTCACATACATCGAGTCGCTGCGCAAGACCCGCGAGATGCCGGCGGAGATCGTCCTCCCCGGCCACGGCGAGCCGATCACCGACCATGCCGAGCTGATCGATGCCCGCCTCGCCTCCCACGAGCGCCGCAAGGAGAAGATCTTCGGCCTGATCGAGGAGCGCCCGCAGACCGGCTATGAGTTGGCGCAGGCGATCTGGGGCAACGTCGCCGTCACCCAGGCCTTCCTCACGCTCTCGGAGGTGATCGGTCACACCGACCTGCTCGTCAACGCAGGCCGGGTACGCGAGGTCGACGACGGCGCCGTGGTCCGCTACGAGACGACCTAGCCCCCGGTCGAACAGCATGGCCCCGGAAAGCCCGCGGGCGATCTTCATCCGCTTCCTCAAGTTTGGCGCCCTCGCCTGGGGCGGGCCGGCGGCACAGGTCGCGATGATCAAGCGCGAGTGCGTCGACGAGGAGGGCTGGGTCTCCGAGGAGACCTTCAAGAAGACGCTCGCCGTCTACCAGGTCCTCCCCGGTCCCGAGGCGCACGAGCTCTGCGTCTACTTCGGCCGTGTCCGCGGCGGCAAGCTGGGCGGCTTCCTGGCTGGGCTCGGCTTCATGCTGCCCGGTTTCCTGCTGATGCTGTCGCTCTCGATCCTCTACGTCGAGGCGGACCTGGAAGGCCATCTCGACGCGCTCTTCTATGGGCTCAGCGCCGCGGTCGGCGCGGTCGTCCTGCGCGCCGTGGTGCGGCTGAGCGGCACCTTCGTCACCGACGCCTGGCTGGCCGCGATCGCCGTCGCCGCCTTCGCGCTGACCGCGTTTGCCTCGGCCAGCTTCATCCTCGTTCTGCTCGGGGCTGGAATCGCCTACGAGTTGCGCAACAACGCCGGTCGCTGGGTCGGGCGAACGAATTCCTTCGCCCCTGTGGCGCTGGCGGTCGTCGCCGGCGCGGTGACGCTCTCATTGACGGCGGAGATCTTCTTCGAAGGGCTGAAGGCCGGTCTGCTCACCTTTGGCGGCGCCTTCACGGTGATCCCCTTCCTCCAGCAGGGCGCCGTCGTCGACCACCACTGGCTGACCGAAAGCCAGTTCATCGACGGCCTGGCGCTGGGCGGGATCCTGCCGGCGCCGCTGATCATCTTCTCGACCTTCGTCGGCTACCTGGCCGGGGGGCTCGCCGGCGCCTTGGCGATGACCCTCGGCATCTTCCTGCCAGCTTTCGTCTTCCCGATCTTCTTTCACCGCTTTTTCGTCGCCGTCGCCGAGAACCCCCGCATCCGCCCCTTCCTGCTCGGCGTCGCGGCCGGCGTGATCGGGTTGATCGCCGCCGTCACCGTCGACATCGTCGACGCCAGCGTCGTCGACGTCTACACCGGCGTCCTCGCCGTCGCGGCCTTCCTGGCACTGACCCGCTGGCACGGCAAGCTGACGGTCCTCTACGTGGTGCTGGGTTGCGGACTGGCTGGAGCCGCGCTGCAGGCGACCGTCGTCTGACGGGAGCGCCGAGGCGCTATCGCTTGGTGCTGGTCCGGCGCACCACCGCGTCGCTGGCGGCGCGCTTGAGCGCATCCACCAGTCCCGAGCGCTTCGGGCTTTCTCCCTCCCCCACCTCGCGGAGCTCACCGGTCTCGGGATCGACGTACTTCGGTTGCGGGTCCCGCTTATCGCTCTTGGCCATGGCAGCAGGTTAGCCCTGCCGGAGCGGTGGGGCTTGCAGCGCAGCCAAGCGAAATCGCAATACGCTGGGCCCGCATTGAGACTCGGCCACGGCAAACACCGCAAGCCCGCCAAGAAGCGGATGCTGATCATCGTCAATCCGTATGCGACGACGGTCTCCGACCGGTTGCGGAACCTGGTGGTCTATGCGTTGCAGGGGCGCTTCGACGTCGAGGCGGTGACGACCGAGGCGCAGAACCACGCGACCGAGATCGGCCGGCAAGCGATCGACGGGGGCTACGACGTCGTCGTCGCCTTCGGCGGCGACGGGACGCTGAACGAGGTCGCCAACGGACTGGCGGGGACCGACCTGCCGGTGGCGATGCTGCCCGGCGGCTCGACCAACGTCGTCTGCCGCACCCTGGGGATCCCCAACGACGTCGTCGACGCGACCGAGCACCTGCTCTCGCTGGCCGACGACTGGGCGCCGCGGAAGATCGACCTCGGACGGGTCGACCAGCGCCGCTTCGTCTTCGCCTGCGGGGTCGGGATCGACGCCACCGTGGTGCGGCGGGTCGACGAAAACCCGAAGCTGAAGGCCAAAGCGGGCCCCTATTACTACAGCTGGGCCGGCGTCTCCGGCTTCTACCGCCGGTACTTGATGAAAGCGGTGCGGATGCGGGTCGAGGTCGCCGGCGCGGAGACGGTCGAGGGCGTCACCGCAATCGCCCAGAACTCCGACCCGCTGACCTACTTCGCGAGCCGGCCGATCCGCGTCTGTGAGGGGATCGCGATCGACGACGGCACCCTCTCGCTCGCGGTCCTCAAGCGGGCCGCCCAGCGCGACATGCCGACCTTGATCCCGCGCCTGTTCAGCGAGACCCGCACCGCCGCCGGCCACAAGCAGGTCGCCCACTTCGACGACGTCGTCGCCGCCACGGTCAGCTCCCTCTCCAAGGACAAGGAGGGCAACCCCCGCCCGTTCCCGGTCCAGGTCGACGGCGACTACATCGGCGAGCGCACCCGGGTCGAGCTTGGTATCGACCCCGGCGCTTTAACGATCGTCGCCTGAGCGACGACTAGCTTTCTATCAGCGGCTCACGCCGCCGGCGTGACTCTGTAGGCGTCGAACACAGACTCGATATTGCGCAAGCGGCTGATGCACTGCTTGAGTTGCTCGGTGTCGCCGACCTCGATGACGAAGCGGTTTTTCACCATCGGCGGGTTGGTCGTGCAGGTGGCGCCGATGATGTTCATCCCGGCCTCCGAGAAGGTGCGTGAGAGGTCCTCGAGCAGGCGGGTGCGGTCGTAGGCGTCGATCTGCAGCTCGACCCGGTAGGAGGCCTCGTTTTCGCCCGCCCAGCCAACCTCGACGAAGCGCTCCGGCGCCCGTTTCAGCGCTTTGACGTTTTTGCAGTCGGCGCGGTGGATCGTGATCCCGCGACCGAGTGAGACGTAGCCGGCGATCTCGTCTCCGGGCACCGGACGGCAGCACTTGGCGAGCCGAACGGCGACGTTCTCGACCCCCTTGACGGCGATCCCGTAGTTGGAGGCGTCCTTGGTGCGGCGGGCGCGGTCGTCCTCGCGGCCGCGCAGCGGCGTGTTGGCGGGTCGCTCCTCGACCGCCTCGCCCTCCTTCAAGCGCTGCATCAGCTTGTTGGCGGCGGTCTTGGTGGAGATCTTGCCTTGGCCCAGCGCGATGTAGAAGTCGGTGCCTTTTTTGTAGCCCATCTCGCGGAAAACGTCGGCGAGCAGAGCTGAGCCGGCGACCTTCTGCATCGGGATACCGCGCGTGCGCAGCGCTTCGTCGAGGCTCTCGCGCCCCTTGCGCTCGGCGTCCTCGCGGCGTTCCTCTTTGAAGAAGGCGCGGATCTTGTTGCGGGCACGGCTGGTCCGCACCAGTTTCAGCCAGTCGCGGGAGGGGCCCCGGTTCTGCTTCGCGGTCAGCACCTCGACGATGTCGCCCGACTTCAGCTGGTAGTGCAGCGGCACGATGTTGCCGTTGACCTTGGCGCCGACGGTGCGGTGACCAACATCGGTGTGGACGGCGTAGGCGAAGTCGAGCGGGGTCGAGCCAGCCGAAAGGTTCTTCACTTCCCCCTTTGGCGTGAAGACGAAGACCTCGTCCTCGAAGAGGTCGACCTTCAGCGACTCGAGGAACTCGGCCGGGTCCTGTTCGCCCTCGGCCTCGACCAGCTGCCGCAGCCAGGTCATCTTCTCCCGTTTTGGGTCCCTGGTGGCGCCCTCTTTGTAGGCGACGTGTGCGGCGATCCCGTACTCGGCGAGTTTGTGCATCTCCTCGGTCCGGATCTGGATCTCCAACGGCTTGCCCTCGGGCCCGATCACGGTCGTGTGCAGCGCCTGGTACATGTTCGCCTTCGGCATCGCTACGAAGTCCTTGAAGCGACCGGGCAACGGCTTCCAGAGCGAGTGGATGACGCCGATCGCGCCGTAGCAGTCCTTGACCGAGCCGACGATCACCCGCATCGCCGTCAGGTCGAAGATCTCGTTGAACTCGCGGCCCTTCTTGGCCATCTTCGTGTAGATCGAGTAGAAGTGCTTGGCGCGGCCCGAGATCTCGGCCTCGATCCCGACCTGGTCGAGCTCCTCGCCGAGGAACTCGCCAGCGGCGGAGACGTAGCTCTCGCGCTCGTCGCGCTGCTGGGCGACGAGCTGCTTGATTTCGGCGTACTTGCGCGGATGCAGGGTTGCGAAGGAGAGGTCCTCCAGCTCCCACTTGATTGCGTGGATACCGAGGCGATGCGCAAGCGGCGCGTAGATCTCCAGCGTCTCGTGCGACTTCGAAGTCTGTTTTTGCTTCGGCAGAGCGCCGAGCGTGCGCATGTTGTGGAGGCGGTCGGCCAGCTTGATCAGGATCACCCTGACGTCGGTGGCCATCGCCACCATCATCTTCCGGTAGTTCTCGGCCTGGCGCTCGTCGCGGCTCTCGAAGTTCATCCCCGTCAGCTTGGTGACGCCGTCGACGAGCTGGGCGATCTCCTCGCCGAACTCGGCGCGGATTTCCTCGAGGCTGGCGCTGGTGTCCTCGACGGTGTCGTGGAGGAGCGCCGCGCAGAGGGTCTCGGTGTCGAGTCGCAGCCCGGCGCAGACCTGGGCGACGCCGACCGGATGGGTGATGAACTCGTCGCCCGAGTAGCGCAGTTGGTCGGCGTGGCGCTCGCAGGCGAAGTCGAAGGCGCGCTCGATCTTGGCGCGGTCGACCGTCGCCACCGCCACCGCGATGCCGCCGTTCCCGTTCGCTGCGTCGCCCGGCACCGAGTCGAACTCCTCGATCACGGCAAAGAGATCGGCGAGGAGCTCTGAGTGCTCTACGGCAGTTTGGGTCTTTCGAGGAATCGCCTTGCCTCCGAGAATTCGTCGCTGTAGGCGCGGAACGCGGTCGAGCGCTCCAGATCGGTCCCTTCCGAGGATACGACCCCCACGACGCCGTCGCCGGCAGCCGGCTCGCCGCGCACGAGATCGAGCTCACGCAAAACCCGCAGGCAGCGGGCGGCGGTCTCGGCGCAGAGCGGGTGCGCGCCATCGCCAGCGAGGGCCTCTCGCAGCTCCGCGCCGCTCACTTCGCCGGCCTCCCGCAGGCGGCGGAAGGCGCCGGCGATCACCTCACGCGAGGGCGCCATCGTCGCCAGCACGTTGAGCGAGAAGTCGCGCTCGGCCTCGGTGTGGAGCTCGTGCAGGTAGCCAGACGAGGCAGCGGTCTCCAAAACCGGCGCCTCCGCAGAGAACTGGCGCAGACGCTCGACGTCCGCCGGTCCCCGCGGTGGATCGACGAGGACGACGTGCTCGAAGCGGGCCGCCAGCTCGGGGACCTGTTCCAGCGCGGCGTAGTCGGTTAGCGCCAGGCCGCCACCGGCGCGGGCCACGAGGCCGGCGATGCGCTCATGGCCGCAGCGGTGACAGGCGATCAGCGCCGCCCCCCCGTTGAAGCGGGCGAGGCCGGTGGCGCCGCTGGCCAGGGCCGAGCGCCGCGAGGCGTCGGCGCAGACCGCGAGCACCCCCGCCCCGCTCGAAACCAGCTCGGCGATCGAGGCGTTGACCGCGCCGCCGCCGCGGATCACGGTGCGCGCCTGGCGGGTTTGTTCCGAGGGGTGGGACAAACCCGCCACCTCATCTCCCGCGCCCAGCTCGCGGCCTAGCTCGGCCTCGAAGCGCTGCCACCACTCCGTTTCCTCGCACTCGCAGGCGTGCGCCGCCGGGACCGGGGCGACCTTGTCCTCGAGCGGGTAGAGCTCGCGCAGCACCACGCGCGGCTCGACCGAGCCGTTCCAGTGGTTGACCTCGAGTCGGACCGCGGCATCGACCGCCTCGTCGTCCTCGACGCCGAGCGAGGAGCGGCCGAAGGCGACGCCGAGTGCCCGGTGGGAGCCGCTGTGGAGGCTGAAGCGAGCGTGTTTGCCCTCCTGCCCCATCGTCCGCACGTCGCTGACCCGGGCCGAGGGGACCATCAGCCGCACCCCGGGGTTGCCCATTCCGAACGGGGCCAACTTCCCCAGTTCCTCGGCCAGATCGAGGCCAAGTCCGACGCCGCCGACCATCGCGTCGATCCGCTCCTTGCGCTGCAGGTCCTCAGGGCTGAGCCGCTCGGCAGCATGGGCGGCGAAGGCACGCCGGAACGGCTCCAGGTTCTCCGCCCGCAGCGAGAGACCGGCGGCGGCCCGGTGGCCGCCGAAGCTCTCGAGATGCTCGGAGCACGCCTCCAGAGCCGCCAACAGGTCGAAGCCGGGGATGCTGCGCCCACTCCCCCGTCCCATCCCCTCTTCGTCGAGCGAGACGACGACGACGGGACGATGATGGCGCTCGACCAGGCGCGAGGCGACGATCCCGACCACGCCGGGGTGCCAGCCCTCGCCGGCGAGGACGAAACCAGGCGCGGCCCGCAGGTCCTCCGACAGCTCACGCAGGGCGGCCTCGGCGCCGGTGTCGACCTCGCGCTCGGTCGCCCGGCGCTCGGAGTTGGCGCGGCTGAGCTCGATCGCGATCTGCTCGGCGCGGTCCTCGTTGTCGGTGAGCATCAGCTCGACCCCCGCGTCGGCGCGGTAGAGGCGGCCGGCGGCGTTGATCCGGGGCGCCAGACGAAAGGCGAGGTCGCCCTCGTCGAGCCGAGTCGGCTCGCATTTGGCGGCCGCGATCAGCGCTCGCAGCCCAGGTCGGCGCACACGGCGCATCTGCGCCAGTCCGCGGCGCACCAGCGAGCGGTTCTCGCCGACCAGGGGCACCACGTCGGCGACCGTGGCCAGGGCGACGAGGTCGAGGTCCCCTTCGCCGCTGCCGTCTCCACCGCTGGCCTCGCGCAGCGCACAGGCGAGCTTCCACGCCACCGCCGTCCCACAGAGAGAAGGGAACGGGTAGTCACTGATTTCCGGATGCAGGATCGGGCAGTCGGGAAGCTCGGCGCCGGCCTGGTGGTGGTCGGTGACGATCGTCTCCACGCCGAGCCCACGGGCGAGACGGACCTCATCAACCGCGGTGATGCCGCAGTCGACGGTAAGCAGCAGCGCGGTCCCGCGCGCGGCCAGGCGCTCGACGTTGTTACCGCTGACCCCGTAGCCGTCGCCGATCCGGTCCGGGATTAGCCAGTCGCAGTCGGCGCCGAGCTCGCGCAGCGTCGAGACCATCACCGAGGTTGCGCAGACGCCGTCGACGTCGAAGTCGCCGTGGACGGTGATCCGCTTGCCGGCATCGATCGCGGCCCGTACCTGCTCGACGATCGCGTCGATCCCCGCGAAGGCGGACGGCGGATGCGACTCGTCGGCGGCGAGGAACGCCCGCGCCAGCTCCGGCGTGTTGTAGCCGCGGCGGACCAGGGTCACCGCGACCGGCTCGCTGAGGTCAAGGTCGGCGGCTACGGCCCGGACGTCGGCGTAGGAATAGGGCTCAGCGGCGAAGGCGTGGGCGGATTCCGGCACACGTCCAAGCTAGGACGCGTCGCGGCGGCAATCCGCCGCATGTCACGCCTAAATTGCAGGCGAAACGAGTGCGCTATAGGCGCCGCCGGCTATGGCGCCAGCCGGGCTTCTTGGTGGCGACCGATCGCCCAGACGATCCCAAGGCCAATTGCGACGCCCGGAATCGCCGTCAGCGCCGTCGCCAGGTCGGTCTCGCCGAGACCGCGACCGCTGATGACCTCGACGGTCAGGCCAAAGATCACGGCCCCCAGCACAGCGCCGAGGAAGGCGCCGATGATCCCCTGCCAGAAGTGGTCGGGCAGGAAGACGGTGAAGTGCCAGAGGGCAATGCCCATCGTGAACCAGACGACCAGTGCCATCAGATGACCTCCTTCGTGGATGCGGGGGTGGTCATCTAACGCTTCCTCCCGTGTTTGCGGCGCTGCTGGCGGCGGGCCTTGCGCTCGGCGTTGCGCTCGCGCCGTTCCACCGACTCCTGGTCTCCGTCGCCGTCAGCTGCCGGATCGGCGCCATTGCCCTCCGGCTCCTGATCGCGGGCGGCGGTCGCGACGCTGCCCATGTCCGGCTCGGCTGCTGGCTCGGCCGTCGGTGCGGCGGCGAACTCCTGCGGCTGCTCCTCGAGCTCGCCGGCAATCGCCGTTTCGGCCTCGTCGTCCTCACCCAGACTCAACACCGCGATGTCATCGGCGAAGGGAGGCACGACGCCACCGGATTCCTCCGCGATCCGCAGGCGGCGGCGGATGAAGCCCGGCTCGCGTTCCTTCCAAGCGGTCAGCACCGGCGAGGCGATGAAGATCGACGAGTAGGTACCGGAGGCGATCCCGACCAGCATCGCGAAGGCGAAGTCCTGCAGGGTCGCGCCGCCGAAGACCAGCAGCGAGAGGATCGCGAGGATGGTCGAGAAGCTGGTTGCCAGCGATCGCGTCAGCACCTCGCTCATCGAGCGGTTGACGATCTGCGAGAAGGCCGCCCGCGGCATCCGCGGGACGTTCTCTCGTATTCGGTCGAAGACGATGATCGTGTCGTAGATGGAGTAGCCCAAGATGGTCAGGAAGGCGGCGACCGTCCCGCTGCTCACCTCTTTTCCGGTCAACGAGTAGATGCCGGCGGTGATCAGGATGTCGTGGAAGATCGCGATCAGCACCGGCACCGCGAACTTCGGCTCGAAGCGCAGGGCGACGTAGCCGGCGATCACCAGCATCGAGAAGATCAGCGCCTTGAGGGCGCTGTTGGCGACCTGTTCGCCGAAGGTCGGGCCGACGCTGGTGATGTCGAACCCGTCGGCGGCGACGCCGTACTGGTCCACCAGGGCCGCTTCGACTTTTCTCACCTCGCCGGGGCCGAGCTCATTGGTCTGGATCTGGAAGACGTTGTCGCCGAGGACCGGGTCGGATACCTGCTGGATCTCCTCGCCGCTGACCCCGACCCCGTCGAGGGTGCCGCGTACGCCTTCCTCGTCGGTCGGCTGGACCAGCGCCACCTTGACCCGGGTGCCCGACTCGAAGTCGATCCCGAAGTTGAGCTGCTTGGTCGCCAAGGCCAGCGCGCCGACGATCAGGATCATGCCCGAAATCGAGAAGAACCAGCGGCTGGCGCCCATGAAGTCGAAGTGCCAGCGCATCCCCTCGCCGCTGGCACCGAGCGCGGCCGGCGAGTTCAGCAGGCGCGTGCGACTCATGCTGCCGAGCAGCGACTGGGTGAAGACGACCGCGGTCAGCAGCGAGACGATCGTGCCGACGCCGAGGGTGAAGGCGAAGCCTTTGACGCCGGCGGTCGCCAGCACGAAGAGGATGAACGCCGTCAACAGGGTGATGACGTTGGCGTCGATGATCGTGCTGATGCCGCGTTTGTAGCCAGCGCTGATCGCGCTCGACATCGAGCGCCCTGCCCGCACCTCCTCCTTTATTCGCTCGAAAATAACGATGTTGGAGTCGGCGGCGACGCCGATCGTCAGCACCAAGCCCGCGATCCCCGGCAGCGTCAGGGTGATCGGGATCAGGTCGATCAGGGCGAAGAAGATGATCCCGTAGGCGGCGAGCGCGATCGAGGCGATCAGCCCGAGCAGGCGGTAGTAGAGCAGCAGGAAGAGGATGACGAGGGCGACGCCGATGATCCCCGCTTTGATGCCTTCGTCGAGCGCCTGCGAGCCGAGGGTCGCCGAGACCTGGGTCTGGCTGATCAGTTTGAGGTTGATCGGCAGGGCGCCGATCTGCAGCGTCGTCGCCAGGTCCTGGGCCTCCTGCGGGCTCGTGAAGCCGCCGGAGATCTGGGCGCCGGTGCGACCGTCGATGCCGTCCGGGTTTTCGGCGAAGTTGATGATCGGCCGGGTTTTGACCTCGTTGTCGAGGATCACCGCGAAGTGGCCCGAGAGCGCCGCGGCCTGTTCGCCGGCGACCGGACCGATCGCCTGGGCCTGGCCGCGCTGGGCGATCCGGCGGGTGATTTCCTGGAAGGCGTCGCGGCCCTTGTCGGTGAAGCCGAAGGAGACCTGCGGTTCGTTGTTGACCTGGCCGTAGCTCTGTTCGGGATTGGTGATGTCGGTGCCCGACAGCGCCGGGTCGTCTTTCAACGCGTACCAACCGGGCTGGGCGGTGTTGTCGACGATCCCTTTTTCGTCCGTCGGCAGCTCCGAGACGACGATCGTCCCAACCGGGACTTCGACGACGATCCCGTCTTTCGGCCGTTTTTCCCCGGTCGGGCTGACGTAGAGGTCTTTTTCGGAGATCTCCGGGCCGGCGATCAACTTGTGCGGAGCCTCTTTCTCGAAGAGGTAGAAGCGCCGCTGGTTGGCGGTGCAGTTTTCGCAGTCGGCGACCGGTTCCTGTTCGGAGGCGAGCAGGGCGGCTTCGTATGCCGTCGGATAGGCGCCGGCGGCGATCAGCTGGCTGTTCTCGAAGCTGTTGGTGTTGCGACCCGCGGCTTTCCAGCGTTTGACCGATTCGTTCAGCGCTTTCGGCGGCGGTTCCTGCCCCGGGTGACCGCCGATCGTGAACTCGGGGCCGATCAGGCTCGGCTCCCAATCGAAGAAGTAGAGCTGGGCGGTGGTGCCGACCTGTTCGATCGCCTGCGAGGGGTCGGTGATGTCCGGCAGGCTGACCGAGATCTGGTCGGTGCCGAGGCGTGACACTTCCGGCTCGGAGACGCCGAGCTCGTCGATCCGCTCGCGGATGATCTCGATCGCGCGTTCGATGTCTTCGCCGCTGACCTCCTTGACCTGACCGGTCGGCTGCCCCTGGTAGACCAGCTCCAGGCCACCCTTGAGGTCGAGGCCGAGCTTGGTCGAGTTTTTGGCGATGACGACGCCCGAGACGACGATCAGACCGAGGACGAAGAGCAGGACAAAGAGGTGTCGGCGCCGCGAGCCCATCGGGTGTCTAGCCCTCCGGGGTGAGGACGAGCAGCAGCCCGCCGTCGTCGTCGTAGGCGGGGAATACGTCGGCGACGGCTTTGGCGGGAAGGTCTCCCTCGGCGTTCACCGAGACGCGCTTGCCGAGCGAGCGCACCCCCCACTCCAGGGAGGTCTCGATCGGGTCGGTGACGCCGTCGCCGTCGGTGTCGGCGCCCTCGCCCCCGTCGCCGGCGTCGACCCAGTCAAGCCCGAGAACCTCGCGCACGGGCCGACCGATTACGTCCTCGTCGGTGAGGCCGGTCAACTCGAAGCTCCCTTTCCCTGCGTCAATCACCCGTTCCTGCCTGTCGCAAACGAAGAATGCTGCGTTCGGAGCCGGATAATAATCGTCGAGTAATTCGAAGACGAATCCGAAACCGCATTTTGAACAACCCTTGGGGCGGCTGCTGAAGCCCGCCGTCCGGTTGCTGCTCGCCTCGCGGTTCCCGCAGTTGGGACAGATGAAGTACGGCATCAGCGACAGGCTAGAGGAGCGCGCCTAGAAGAGGCTGGCCGCGCCTTCTGGTGCGGGTATGCCGAGGTGCTCGTAGGCCCGCTGGGTTAGAACCCGGCCTCGCGGCGTGCGCTTCAGCAAGCCTTGTTGGAGCAGGTATGGCTCGAGTACGTCCTCGATCGTGTCCTGCTCCTCGCCGATCGCGATCGCCAGCGTCGAAAGGCCGACTGGGCCACCGCCGAACTTCGTCGCGACCGTGTCGAGCAGGGCGCGATCGGAGCGATCGAGGCCACCGGCGTCCACCTCCAGCATCGCCAGGGCGTCGGCGGCGACGGCGCCGCCGATCTCCCCGGTTCCCTTCACCTGGGAGAAGTCGCGGACCCGCTTCAGCAGCCGGTTGGCGACGCGTGGCGTGCCGCGCGAGCGCGAGGCGATCATCTCGGCGCCGGCGGAGTCGATCTCGACTTCGAGGATCTTGGCTGAGCGTTCGATGATCCGGGCCAAGTGTTCGGGGTTGTAGTGCTCGAGCCGGTGGGAGACGCCAAAGCGATCGCGCAGCGGCGTCGTTAGCAGCCCGGCGCGGGTGGTGGCGCCGACCAGCGTGAACGGGGGCAGCGGCAGCGTCACGGTCCTCGCCCCTGCCCCCTGGCCGAGCACGACCGGAAGCTCGCCATCCTCCATCGCCGGGTAGAGCGTCTCCTCGACCGCGCGGCCGAGCCGGTGGATCTCGTCGATGAAGAAGACGCTGCCCGGCTCCAGCGAGGTGAGGAAGGAGGCGATGTCGGCCTTGCGCTCCAGCGCCGGCCCGGCGGTCTGCACCATCGGCACTCCGAGCTCGGCGGCGACGATGTGGGCGAGCGAGGTCTTCCCCAGCCCTGGCGGTCCCGCCAACAAGACGTGGTCGAGCGGCTCGCCACGTCGGCGCGCCGCCTCGATGAAGATCGCCAGCTGCTCGGTGACCTGGGACTGGTTGACGAAGTCGCTCAGCGTCGGCGGTCGCAGCGAACGATCGAGATCATCGTCGGGGATGTCGGCGCGCGCGTCGTGCACCCGCACCTCCGCGTCGATCGGCGCCGGCTCGTCGCCGATTCCCGGCGTGCGGATGCGGTTGGCGCCAATGTCCGGAGAGTCGCTCATACGGCCTTGCCGCTGCCGGCCTTGCGCAGGGCGGTGGCCAGCAGGGTCTCGGGGTCCTCGCCGGAGAGGCCGTCGAGCAGCTGCTCGGCCTCCAGTGGCGCGTAGCCGAGGTTGACGAGGCCGTCGCGGGCGAGGGAGCGGGCGTCGCCACCCCCCGTGGCGGCGAGCGCGACCCCTTCCTCGAGCGTGCCGGCCACCTTCTCGCGCAGCTCGACGATGATCCGCTCGGCCGTCCGTTTGCCGATCCCGGGCACGGCCTGGAAGCGTTTGGCGTCACCGGCAGCGATCGCGCTGAGGAGATCGCGGGCGGTGCCGCCGGAGAGGGTCGCGATCGCGACCTTCGGACCGATGCCGCTGACCGAGATCAGCAGGCGGAAGAGGTCGCGCTCCTCCTCCGAGGAGAAGCCGTAGAGCGCAAGTGAGTCCTCGCGAGCGATCAGCTCAGCGTGCAGAAAGGTGTCGCTGCCCGCAGCGGGCACCGCCTTCAGCGTCTCCGCTGAGACCGCGAGCCTGTAGCCGACGCCGGCGGCGTCGATCACGACGTGGTCGGCGCGCCGCACCATCACCTCACCGCGAACCGCGGCAATCATCCCGCCACCCGTTCCGTGCTCGTCGCCACCGTGGGCGCCTCCGCGGCGGCCACCGCCTGCCGGTGTCCGCTGCTGCCGCCATGGCAGATCGCCACCGCGAGCGCATCTGCGGCGTGGTCGGGGGTGGGCGGCTCGGGCAGCCCAAGCAGGGTGCCGACCATCCGCTGAACCTGGCGCTTGCCGGCGCCGCCGGAACCGCAGACGGCCATCTTGATCGCCTGCGGCGTGTAGGCGAAGCAGCCGATGCCGCTTTGCGCCGCGGCAAGCATGGCGACGCCGCTGGCCTGGCCGACGACCGTTGCCGAACCAACGTTCTTGCCGAAATACACCTGCTCGATCGCCATCGCCTTCGGCTCGTGCCAGGCGATCAACTCAGAAAGCGCGCGATGGATCCGATCCAAGCGGCGCTCCATCGGCTGGTCAGGGGTCGTCTCGACCACACCGCCGTCGAGGGCGACCATGTGGTTGCCCTCGACCCGCACGATTCCGAATCCAAGGTTGGCTGCGCCGGGGTCGACCCCCATCACTACCTGCATGGGGATTGATTCTGGGCGCCGCTCCGGATGCCTTCCGGTCGAGGGTTGGCGTGAGGGGGCGGGGTGCCCGTCTACCTTCGCTGGGAAATTCGCCCGGAGAGTGCCCCGCCCGTCCGAGGTCGAGCGCTCGGGCGAATTTCTAACGCCGCTCGTACGACGGGCACCCCGCCCCCTCCAACCAAGCCCGCCGAAGATCCGTCAGCTGGAACTCGTGAGAAGCTTGGGAGGTTCTCGCGGAAACTCGTCAGCTTCGAGCTGATCCCGGGTCAGTCGAGAGCGGCCCGAGGTCAGGCGGCGAGTTTTTCGAGCTCGTCCTCTGGAATGTCGAAATTCGCGAAGACTTCGTCGACGTCGTCCTGGTCGTCGAGGGCGTCGAGGAGCTTGAGGATGCGCTCGGCGTCGTGGCCTTTGAGCTCGACGGTGGATTTCGGTTCGGTGGCGATCGTCGCCGACCCGACCTCCACCCCAGCCGCCTCGAGCGCCTCGCGCACGGCGGTGAGATCGTGGGGATCGCAGAGCACCCGCAACTGCTCGCCGTCCTCGCGAACGTCCTCGGCGCCGGCGTCGATCGCGGGCATCAGGTCATCCTCGCTGTAGCGCCCGGCGTCGACCGCGATCGCCCCCTTTTTCTCGAAGATCCAGGCAACCGACCCGGGCTCGCCGAGGCTGCCTCCGTGACTCGAGAAGGCGAAGCGGATCTCGGCGCTGGCGCGGTTGCGGTTGTCAGTCAGGGCCTCGACCAGAACGGCGACGCCGTTGGGGCCGTAGCCCTCGTAGACGATCCGTTCGATCGCAGCGCCGTCGGCGCCCGCGCCGGTGCCGGTATCGATCGCCTTCTGGATTTTGTCCTTCGGCATCGACGCTTCGCGCGCCTTCTGCACCGCGGTCGCCAGCGACGGGTTGCCCTCGGTGTCGCCACCGCCGTCGCGGGCGGCGACCGTGATCGCCCGCGCGAGCTTGCTGAAGAGCTTGCCGCGTTTGGCGTCGGCGGCGCCCTTCTTATGTTTTATCGACGACCACTTCGAGTGTCCGGACATATCCCTGTCATTCTATGAACTAGGGAGATGAGTTCGAACGCACACATCCATGGAGCGACTCGGGGGTTGGCTGCCGGACTGGTATTCACGGCGATGCTGCTCGCGGCGCTGGCCTTGTGGACGGCGATCCCGCTGAGCTGGGTCTACATCGCCTCCAAGGTCTCCGACACCCAGTTCCCCAGCAGCGGGCCCTACGCGGTCGTGATCATCGGCATCCTCGTCTCGGTCGTCTTCGTTGCCTGGCTGATCGGCCGCCTCAACAACCTCTATGTCCGCATCACCGGCACCAACCGGTTGCAGCCGATGCGGCCGGCCTGGCTGCGCAGCATGCGCGACGCCACCCCGGTCCAGAGCTCGGTCACGGTCGTCGAGGCGGTGCTGATGGGCTCGGTGATGCTCGCCGCGGTGGCGCTCACTGTCTGGTTCTTCCTGCTCGCCGGCTCGCCGATTCCGAACCAGTAACTGAGGTCGCAGGGCCGGCGCATCTCGGCGTCCTCGGTCGCTCACGTGCGGAGCACGCTTCGCTCCCTGTGTCCTTGACCTGCTTGCCCCTGCGACCTCAGTACCGTCTCCGTCGCGAAACTTTTACGTTTCGCAGACAACACGTCATATCTGGCCGGCTATCGTGGCATCATGGCGGTGATGGCAAGGGAATCCTGGACGGACGAGCGACTCGACGATCTGAACCACAGGGTGGATGAGGGCTTCCGGGACATGCGTGAGGAGTTCCGCGCCCTACGAGGGGGCATGCGCACCGAATCTCAGGCGCTGCGAGCTGAGATCGGCGCCATGCACCGCTCGATGAACCAGATCGCATTTGCCGCATTCGGGGCGATGCTCGTCGGCTTTCTGGGCACGATCACGGCCATCGTCACCCAGCTCTGAGCACGCCGCTTTAGACCACGAACTTGCCGTTTTCCTGCATCACCACGCCGTCGACTTCGAGCTTGCCGCCGAGGCGGAGGTCGCAGACGAGGTCGGTGTGGACCGAGGACTCGTTGACGCCGCCGGACTCCGGGTAGCTGGCGCCAACGGCCATGTGCACGGTGCCGCCGATCTTCTCGTCGAGCAGGACCTCGCGGGTGCCGCGGTCGATCCCGTAGTTGGTGCCGATCCCGAGCTCGCCGAGGCGGCGGGCGCCGTCGTCGGTGTCGAGCATCTCGATCAGGAACTCCTCGCCCTGCTCGGCCGACGCGTCGACGACCTTGCCTCCCTCGAAGCGGAAGCGAACGCCCGACACCT
>JAENWU010000113.1 GCA_016649905.1 Thermoleophilia bacterium | reverse complement strand
GACCTGCTCGAGGCCGGGCTCGCCGCCGGCGCCGAACCACGCTTCGTCCTGACCGCCGCCGGCAGCGGGCTCGCTGGCGAGGAGGTCGAGCCGGAGCTGCTGGCCGAGGTCTCGACGCTCGGCTCGGGCACCCGCGCGATCGCCGTCTGGCCGCAGCGCTGGGCCGAGTCCGCGGAGTCGCCCTGCGTCTACCTGCACGCCGTCGCCGACCCAGGCAACGTCGGCGCGATCCTGCGCAGCGCCGACGCGCTGCTCCCCGGCTCGCTGGTCCTCGGCCCCGACTGCGCCGACCCGCACTCGCCGAAGGCGGTGCGGGCGAGCATGGGCTCGATCTTCACCAAGCCGCTGCTGCGGGGCGGGCTGGGGGAGACGCCGGCGCCGCGGGTCGCCCTGGTCGCCCACGGCGGCGGCGACCTCGAGGCTCTCGACGGCGCCGCGACCCTCTGCCTCGGTGCCGAGCGCGAGGGCCTGCCGGCGGCGGTGCTGGCGGAATGCGACGCCGAGGCGACGATCCCGCTGCGGGCCGGCGGCCATGAGTCGCTTAACGTCGCCGCCGCGGCGGCGATCGCCTGCCAGCGGATATCGTCGCCCGCCATGGAGGAGGAACGGCCCGATGCTTGAGCGGATCGAGGAGATCAGGGCCGAGGCTGGCGCCGCGATCGAGGCGGCCACCTCCAGCGCCGAGCTCGAGGAGCTGCGGGTCCGCCACCTCGGCCGCAAAGCCGAGCTGACGACGATCCTGCGCGGGATCGCCGAGCTCCCCGCCGAGGAACGCGGAAAGGTTGGCGGCGCCGCCAACGGGGCGCGCAAGGAGCTGGAGGCGCTGCTGGAGGCGAGCGCCGCGCGGCTCGACGCCTCCGAGCTCGACGCCAAGCTGCTCGCCGACCGCGTCGACGTCACCCTGCCCGGGGCGCCCCCGCGGCCGGTCGGCCACGCCCACCTGATCGCCCGCACGACGCGGCAGATCGAGGACGTGATGATCGGCCTCGGCTACACGGTCGCCGAAGGCCCCGAGATCGAGCACGACTACTACAACTTCACGGCGCTGAACCACCCGGAGGGCCACCCGGCGCGGATGCTCCAGGACACCTTCTACGTGCAGTCCCAACCCGAGGTGCTGCTGCGCACCCACACCTCGCCGATGCAGATCCGGGCGATGGAGACGCAGCCGCCGCCGATCTTCGTGATCGTCCCCGGCAAGGTCTACCGGCGCGATTCCGACGCCACCCACAGCCCGATGTTCCACCAGATCGAGGGCCTGGCGATCGCCGAGGGAATCACCCTCGCCGACCTCCAGGGGACGCTGCTGGCGCTCTGTCGGGCGATCTTCGGCGACGAGCGCGAGGTCCGGCTGCGGCCACACTTCTTCCCCTTCACCGAGCCCAGCGTCGAGGTTGACGTCTCCTGCTTCCAGTGCGGCGGCAGCGGCGAGCTGGCCGGCGGCGAGCGCTGCAACCTCTGCAAGGGCCAGGGCTGGATCGAGATCCTCGGCGCCGGCATGGTCGACCCCAACGTGCTCGGCTTCGTCGCCGAGCACGGCTATGACGCGGAGCGGGTCCAGGGCTTCGCCTTCGGCCTCGGCGTCGAGCGGGTGGCGATGCTGCGCCACGGCGTCCCCGACCTGCGGCGCTTCTTCGACAACGACGTGCGGATGCTGGAGCAGTTCTCATGAGGGTGCCCTACTCCTGGCTGCGCGAGTACTGCGATCCCGGGATGGCGCCGGAGCAGCTAGCCGATCGCCTGGTGATGACCGGGACCGAGGTCGAGCGGGTGACCGTCGCCGGTCCGCCGCAGCCCGACAACTTCGTCGTCGGCAAGGTCCTTGCGGCCGAGCAGCATCCCGACGCCGACCGGCTGCGGGTCTGCACGGTCGACGACGGCGACGGCGAGCGGACGATCGTCTGCGGCGCCCCCAACGTCGCCGCCGGCCAGACCGTCGCCGTCGCCCTGCCGGGAGCGCGGATGCCGGGCGGCGAGAAGCTGCGCAAGGCGAAGCTGCGCGGGGTCGCCTCGGAAGGGATGATCCTCGCCGCCGACGAGCTCGAGGTCGGCGAGGACCACGACGGGATCCTCGTCCTCGACGAGGCGCTCGCCGCCGGCACGCCGCTGGCCGAGGTCCTGCCGCTGGCCGAGCCGGTGCTGGAGATCGAGGTGACGCCGAACCGGGTCGACTGCTTCGGCGTCCACGGCGTCGCCCGCGAGGTCCACGCGATCACCGGGGCGCCGCTCGGGCCCGATCCCTGGGCGCTCGAGGTCCCGGCCGAAGGGGAGGGGACGGCCGACGACTACGCCTCGGTCGCGGTCGAGGTCCCCGAACTCTGCCCGCGCTTCACCGCCCGCGTCTTCACCGAGGTCGAGATCGGCCCCTCGCCGCTCTGGCTGCAGGCGCGTCTGGCGGCGGCCGGGCAGCGGCCGATCAACAACGTCGTCGACATCACCAACTACGTGATGTTGCTAACCGCGCAGCCGCTGCACGCCTTCGACCTCGACAAGGTCCCGAGCGGGGCACTGACGGTCCGCGCCGCGGCGGCCGGCGAGAAGATGACGACCCTCGACGGGGTCGAGCGCGAGCTCGATGCCGAGACGGTGCTGGTCTGCGACGAGAACGGCCCCACCGGGATCGCCGGAGTCATGGGCGGCCAGGTCTCCGAGGTCTCCGCCACGACCACCCGAGTCCTGCTCGAGGTCGCGAACTGGAACGGGACCAACATCCTCCGCACCTCGCGCCTGCTTGGCCTGCGCTCCGAGGCCTCCTCACGGTTCGAGAAGCAGCTGCACCCGGACCTCTGCCTGCGCGCCCAGGAGATCGCCTCGCAGCTGCTGCTCGAGCTCTGCGGCGCCAAGCTGGTGGCGGGGACGATCGACGTCGCCGCCGCCAGCTGGGCGGCGCCGCGGCAGCTGGTGCTGCGCGCCGCCAGGGTCAAGGGCCTGCTGGGGATGACGATCAGCCAGGCCGAGCAGACGACATACCTGGAGCGGCTCGGCTTCGGCGTCGAGGCCGACGGCGAGGACCTCAAGGTCACCGTCCCGCCCGACCGCCACTACGACGTCACCCGCGAGGTCGACCTGATCGAGGAGGTCGCCCGCGTGCACGGGATCGACGAGCACCTGCCGACGACGCTGCCGGCGGTCGCGGGCCGGGTTGGCGGCCTCAGCCGCGAGCAGCGCCTGCGCCGCCGCGCCGAGGATGGCTTGCGGGACCTCGGCTTCGACCAGGTGGTCGGCTGGAGCTTCACCGACCCGGGAGAGCCCGGGCGGCTGCGGATCCCCGCCGATGACCCGCGCGCCAACCCGGTTCTGCTCGCCAACCCGCTCTCCGAGGAGCAGTCGGCGATGCGGACGACCGTGCTCGGCTCGCTGCTCGACGTCGCCGCCCGCAACGTCGCCCGCGGCGCCGACCGCCTGGCGCTGTTCGAGGCCGCCAGCGTCTACCTCAACCACCCGCCGACGGGCCGAAATCGGGACGTGGAGGCCCGAAATCGGCCCGTCGGCGCCCTTGCCGGGAATTTTCAGGGGGAACGGGCGGCGCCCTTCACCGAGCCGCACCGCTACGCGGCGTTGGCGCTGGGACCGTTGATCCCGCGCTCCTGGCGGGGCGGGGGAGAGCCGGCCGACTTCTTCGCGCTTAAGGGCGTGCTCGAGTCGCTGGCGCGCCAGCTCGGCGCCGAGCTCGAGTTCGCGCCCGGCGAGCAACCGTTCCTGCATCCCGGCCGCAGCGCCGCGGTCTCGATCGAGGGCGCGCCGATCGGCTGGATCGGCGAGATCCACCCGCTGGTCTGCCGCGAGTGGGACCTCGACGCCGCGGTCGGCTTCGAAATCGACGCGGCGCCGCTGCTTGGCGCCGCCAGCGCCGGGATCGAGACCTACGAGGACGTCACCACCTTCCCCGCCGTCTACCAGGACCTGGCGGTAGTGATACCGGACGAGGTTGCCGCCAGCGATGTCCGCGCCGCGGTCCTCGCCGCCGGTGGCGAGCTGCTGCGCTCTGCCGAGGTCTTCGACCTCTACGCCGGCGAGCAGGTCGGCGAGGGCCGGGTCAGCCTCGCGCTCGGGCTCGAGTTCCGCGCCCCCGACCGCACCCTCACCGATGCCGAGGTCAATGAGCTGCGCGAGGCGATCAAGCAGAGCCTGGAGAAGATCGGCGGGACCCTGCGTGAATGACCTGGCCGCACAACCGCTCGCCGGCGATCCCGCCGCCCGCGTCCTCGTCGCCGGCGCCAACGGCTTCACCGGTGCCCTGGCGGCGAAGATCGTCTGGGAGCACCCGCGGCTGCAGTTGGTCGCGGCGACCTCGCGCAGCGACGCCGGCAAGCGGATCGACGAGATCTATCCGCGCTACCGGGTGCCGGTCGAGCTGACCGAGCTCGACCTCGACCGGCTCGACGGCATCGACGCCGCGATCGTCGCCTACCCGCACGGTGCGGCAGCGCCGACGGTGGCGACGCTGCGGGCCGCCGGCGTCCTCGTCGTCGACCTCTCCGCCGACTTCCGCCTGCGCGACCTCGCCACCTACGAGCGCTGGTACGGCGAGCATGGAGCCCCGGCGCTGTTCGGCACCGGCGTCTACGGGCTGACCGAGATGTACCGGGAGCAGCTGCGCGAGGCCACCCTGGTCGCGACGCCGGGCTGCTACCCGACCGCGAGCGTGCTGGGTCTGGCGCCGCTGGCCGAAAAGGGCCTCGTCACCGACGTCAGCATCGCCGCGATGCAGGGCACCTCCGGCTACGGGCGCAGCAGCGACGACCTCGTCCATTTCAGCTCGATGACCGAGAACGCATTTCCCTACAAGACCGAGGGCCACCGCCACCGGCCGGAGATCGAACAGGAGCTGGAGGCGCTCGGCAGTCCGGCGACTGTCGCCTTCGTCCCGCACCTGCTGCCGCTCGACCAGGGCGAGCTGGCGACCTGCTTCGCGACCCTCGCCGAGCCGACGTCAAAAGAGGCAGTCGAGGCGCTCTATCGCGACCGCTACGCGGACGAGCCCTTCGTCCACGTGCTCGACGGCCCGCCGAACCTACGGGCGCTGCGCGACACCAACGAGTGCCACGTCTACGTCACCGTCGAGGAGCACGGCAAGGTGACGGCTTTCTCGGCGATCGACAACATCTGGAAGGGCGCCTCGAGCCAGGGCGTGCAGAACCTCAACCTGATGCTGGGCCTCGACGAGACCGAGGGGCTGCTGTGACCCCGGGCGCGGACGCGAAGCGGAGCAGCCCGGTTGGTTTTTTCCGCTCGAGGTGGGTGGACGCACCGGCGGGGGTCGAGGAACTCGATCCCGCTCAGCTCGCGCCCGGCTTCCGCGCCGGCGGCGCCCACTGCGGCCTGAAGAAGGACGGCGGCACCGACGTCGGTCTGGTCGTCTGCGACGAGGAGAACGTGCGCTCGGCGATGGTGCTGACCCGCAACGCCTCGGCGGCGGCGCCGATCCGCGTCTGCCGCACGGTCACCGACCTCGAGCAGGTCCGCGCCGCGGTCGTCAACTCCGGCAACGCCAACGCCGAGACCGGCGAGAAGGGCTACGACGACGCCCTCGACATGTGCCGCCGGGCCGCCGACGCGCTCGGCATCGAGGCGGCCAGCGTCGCCGTCGCCGAGACCGGGACGATCGGCGTGCCGTTGCCGATCGGCGCCGTTCTGATCGGCATCGAGGAGGCGGCCGCGGGCCTCGCCGCCGACGGCGGCAACGCCTTCTCCGAGGCGATCACCACCACCGACCGCTGGCCCAAGCGCTGCACGCTGCGGGCTGGGGGGGTGACCCTCTCCGCCCAGGCGAAGGGGGCGGGGATGATCGAGCCGAACATGGCGACGATGCTGTGCTTCGTGCAGACCGACGCCGTCGTCGAGGATCCGGCCGGGCTGCTCGGCGCTGTCACCGATGCCTCCTTCAACCGAATCACGGTCGACGGTCAGATGAGCACCAATGATTGCGTCCTCCTGCAGGCCACCGGCACCAGCGGCGAGTCGTTGCCCGCCGGCCTGCTGGAGGCGGTGCTGACCCAGCTGGCGATCGAGATCGTCCGCGACGGCGAGGGCGCCGTCCGGGTCGCACAGATCACGGTCAGCGAGGCCGCCTCGGCGGCCGAGGCCGAGCGGGTCGCCAGGGCGATCGCCAACTCGCCGTTGGTGAAGACGGCGCTGTTCGGGCGTGATCCCAACTGGGGCCGGATCGCCCAGGCCGCCGGCGCCGCGCTGGCCGGCGAGGACCTGGAGGAGATCGGTGTCGACTCGATCGACGCCGCCGAGCTGGGGGCCGAGACCGAGGAGGCGGAGATCGGGCTGCGACTGGGCCGCGGCGAGCACGCCGCCCAGGTCTGGTTCTCCGACCTCGGCTACGAGTACGTGCGAATCAACGCGGAGTACACGACCTGATGACGACCGGCGAGAGGAACGACCGATGACCGAGCAGGCACCGCAGTCGCGGGCGGCCGGGGCCAGCGTCGAGACGCTGCTCGAGGCGCTGCCCTACATCCGCGAGTTCCACGGCCGCACGGTGGTGATCAAGTACGGCGGCGCCGCGATGATCGACGAGCAGCTGCGCGACGAATTCGCCACCGATGTCGTCCTGCTCAAGTACGTCGGCCTCAACCCCGTGATCGTCCACGGCGGCGGCCCCGAGATCAGCCGCTACATGGACCGGATGGGGCTGGAGGTCAAGTTCCACGAGGGCCTGCGGGTCTCCGACGCCGAGACCGTCGAGGTGGCGAAGATGGTCCTGGTCGGCAAGCTCAACTCGGAAATCGTCCAGCGACTGAACCGCCGCGGCCAGCCCGCGGTCGGCCTCGCCGGCGAGGACGGCTCGCTGTTCGAGGTGGCCCCGGTCGCCAACGCCGACCAGGTCGGCTTCGTCGGCACGGTGCAGCGGGTCGACGTCGACGTCCTCAACCACATCGCCGCCGATTACATCCCGGTGATCGCCTCCTCGGCCTCCGACCGCGACGGCCAGTCCTACAACGTCAACGCCGACGAGGCCGCCGGCAAGGTCGCCGCCGCGCTCGGCGCCCACAAGGCGATCTTCCTGACCGACGTCGAGGGCTGGCGGGCCGACGCCGACGATGAGGGCTCGCTGATCTCGCGGGCGACGATCTACGAGGTCGAAGACGCGCTGGAGGGCATCGAGGGCGGCATGCGGCCGAAGCTGCAGGCCTGCGTCGACGCGATCCGCGGCGGCGCCCAGTCGGCCCACATCATCGACGGCCGCAAGCCCCACAGCCTGCTGCTGGAGCTGTTCACGGATGCGGGGATCGGCACGATGGTGACGCCGTGAGGTTCCTCCCATGACGCTCGGCCTGGAGCAGACGCGGGCGCTCGAGGAGCGCTATCTGATGCGCACCTACAAGCGCGGCGCCGTCGACTTCGTGCGCGGCGAGGGGGCGCTGCTGTGGGACGCCGACGGCAACGAGTACCTCGACTTCCTGACCGGGATCTCGGTCTGCTCGATCGGCCACTGTCACCCGGCGGTAGTCGCCGCGGTGCAGGAGCAGAGCGCCCGGCTGATGCACGTCTCCAACCTCTTCTACACCGAGCCGATGGCGCGGCTCGCGCAGCGGCTCTCGGAGTCGAGCCTCGGCGGGCGCGTCTTCTTCGCCAACTCCGGCACCGAGGCCAACGAGTGCGCGATCAAGATCGCCCGCAAGCACGCCCACGGTCGTGGCATCGCCGCGCCGGAGATCGTCAGCTTCGAGGGCGAGTTCCACGGTCGCACCTACGGCTCGCTTTCGGCGACCCCCGGCCTGGCCCGCAACGAGGCGCTGGGGCCGATGCTGCCCGGCTTCCGCTCCGTTCCCCGCAACGACGCCGCCGCCCTGCGCGAGGCGGTGGGGGAGCGCACCGCCGCGGTCCTGATCGAGCCGATCCAGGGCGAGGCCGGCGTGCTGCCGACCAGCGAGGAGGCGCTGCTCGCCGCGCGCGAGGCCTGTGACGAGTCCGGAGCTCTGCTGATCCTCGACGAGATCCAGACCGGGATCGGGCGAACTGGCTCGCTCTGGGCCTACCAGCAGTCGCCGATCCGCCCCGACGTGATCACCAGCGCCAAGGCGCTCGGCGGCGGCGTCCCGATCGGCGCTTGCATCACCGCCCCGGTCGCCGCCGACGTGCTCGAGCCCGGCGACCACGGCTCGACCTTCGCCGGCGGCCCGGTCGCCACGGCGGCGGCGCTGGCGGTGCTCGAGGTCGTCGACGACCCGGCCCTGCTGCGCCGCGTGCGCGAGCTGGGCGCCCTGCTGCGGGAGGGTCTGGAGGCCCTTGACGGGGTGCGTGAGACCCGCGGCCGCGGGCTGATGGTGGGGGTCGGGCTCGAGGACGGGATCGACGCCGCCGCCCTCGGCGCCGAGCTCCTCCAGAGCGGCCTCGTCGTCAACGTCCCCGTCCCGGGGACCCTGTGGCTGCTGCCGCCGCTGGTGGTCGATTCGGCGCAGGTCGAGCAGGCGGTTGGCCTGATCGGCAAAGCTCTTTAAGGTGTCGCGGACGTGAAGCGCAGCAAAGACCGCAAGGACGAGCCGCGGCCGGAGGCCGGCAATGCCCTCGTAAACGACGCCGCCAAACGCCTGGCGACGATCGTCGCCGCCGCCGAGCGCGCCGCCGAGCAGGTCATCGACGACGCCGAAAAGCAGGCGCGCCGCCCGCTCGCCGAGG
>JAENWU010000067.1 GCA_016649905.1 Thermoleophilia bacterium | reverse complement strand
CCGATCATCCACGTGAACGCCGACGACGTGGAGGCCTGCATCGCCGCAACTCGGCTGGCGCACGAGTTCCGCGCGACGTTCGGCCGCGACGCGCTGATCGACGTGATCGGCTACCGCCGCTTCGGCCACAACGAGACCGACGAGCCCGCCTACACGCAGCCGATGATGGCGGCGAAGATCAAAGCGCACCCGCCGGTCTCCGAGATCTATGCCGAGAAGCTGATCACGGGGGGCGTCGCCTCCACCGAGGAGGTCACCGAGGTCTCCGAGCGTCGTCGCGCAGAGATGTCGGCGGCGCTGAAGAGCCTGCGCCAGCGGATGGAGTCCGGCGAGTACGAGGACCCGACCGTCACCACCGGCACCGGCGAGCTCGACCGCACCGCCAGCCCGCCGGTCGACACCGCGGTCGCCGCCGAGAAGCTGCGCTCGCTGAACGAGGAACTGCTGAAGACCCCCGAGGGCTTCAACGTCCACCGCAAGCTGCGGCGACCGCTGTCGCGGCGAACCGACGCGATCGAGCACGGCGGGATCGACTTCGGCCAAGCCGAGGCGCTGGCCTTCTCCTCGCTGCTCACCGACGGGGTCCACATCCGCCTCACCGGCCAGGACACCGAGCGCGGCACCTTCTCCCACCGCCACCTCGTCCTCCACGACGAGAACACCGGCCTCAAGTACACGCCGATGCAAAACCTGGAGGGCGCCAAAGCGCCGTTCGAGCTCTACAACAGCCCGCTCTCGGAGATCGCCTGTCTCGGCTTCGAGTACGGCTACTCGGCGGCGAACCCCAGCGCGCTGGTCCTCTGGGAGGCCCAGTTCGGCGACTTCGCCAACGCCGCCCAGGTGATCGTCGACAGCTTCATCGTCTCCGGCGAGGCCAAGTGGGGCCAGACCAGCCGCCTGACCATGCTGCTCCCCCACGGCTACGAGGGCTCGGGGCCCGAGCACTCCAGCGCCCGCATCGAGCGCTTCCTCGCGCTCGGCGCCGAGGGCAACATCCGCATCGCCAACCCGACCACCGCCGCCCAGTACTTCCACCTGCTGCGCCGCCAGGCGCTGATCCGCAAGCCGCGGCCGCTGATCGTCTTCACCCCGAAGGGGCTGCTGCGGCTCGACCGCGCCGCCGCCAGCCTCGAGCAGCTGACCGACGGCGAGTTCCTCTACACCCTCGACGACCCGAGCGCCGAGGGCCGTCGCGAGAAGGTCGAGCGGCTGGTCCTCTGCACGGGCAAGGTCTACTACGACATCGACGCCTCCGAGCGCCGGGCCGAGGCCGAGAACGTCGCGATCGCCCGGGTCGAGATGCTCTACCCGTTCGCCCGCCAGCAACTGGCGCGGATCATCTCCGAGTATCCGAACCTGAAGGAGATCGCCTGGGTCCAGGAGGAGCCGCGCAACATGGGCGCCTGGAAGGTGATGTCACGGCGCATGCCCGACGTCCTCCCCGAGGGCGTTGACCTGACTTACATCGGCCGGCCCGGCCGAGCCAGCCCGGGCGAGGGCTACTCCGGAGCGCACGCGCTCGAGCAGGAACGGATAGTCCTCACCGCACTCACCCCCGGAACCTGATCCCGATGGCCGGGCGCCCGTTCGAAAAGCCCGTCCCGGGGAAGTTGTTCGTCTGGGTGAAGCGCTTCTCCTGGATCGAGTTGGCGATCTTCGCCGGCCTGCTCCTGTTCTGGCTGGCGCCGGGGTTCGAAACCGAGACGATGCTGTTCGGCTGGGCACACGGGCTCGGCTTTATCGCCCTCTGTGTGGTGATCTGGGTCGCCGCGGTTCGCCACGAGGCTCCCTACACGCTGCTCGCCGCGACCCTGACCCCAGTCGGACCGGTCGGCAGCGTGATCGGGATCGAACTGATCGAGCGCAAGGGCTGGGGCGTCGCCGCCCCCGACGCTCGGGGGGTCGAGCGGCCGCAGCGGGCACCGGAGCGTTCCTAAAGCGCTCCACTCTGCTTGACCGGACGCAATTCAAGCGGTATAGCTAATTCTCGACGTTCCTTTGGGCAGTCCCGTCCGGGGGAACGGCTAGGCGTCGGCATCCCTCCCTGGCTACCGACGCGCTGGTGCAGTGAGGGTCGCGCGGACCCCCCTGCCTCCCGCGGCCCCGCTGCGCCGTGGGTTTATTTCGCGCACGTCTGCTTCGGAGGGGTTTGGCGTGAGGGGTTGGGGTACCCCTCTCTCTCGCTGGATTTTTCGCCCGGGAGCCACGCCAGCTCTCAAATACGGGCAAGCGAAAAATTAACGCCGCTCGTACGAGGGGCACCCCAACCCCTCCCATCAAAGCCCGCCGAAGATCCGTCAGCGGACCAGGAACCCTGGCCAGCTCTCTTCGCGAGTTCGCAGTTATGCCCCGGATAGCAGAAAGAACTGCGAACTCACGAAAGCTCGCCCCGATCTGAAGTCTCATCTCGTCAGCTTCGAGATGGTTCCGGACCGTGAGGGAGGGTGGGGCGTCCTCCGAACGAGCGGCGTTAATTTTTCGCTTGTCGCTCTTCGAGCGAAGCGTGCTTCCCGGGCGAAAAATCCAGCGAGAGAGGAGGATGCCCCACCCTCCCTCAGCGGCCCGAGGTCAGCGAGAAGCGCTTAACCCTTGAGGTTCCGCAGCACCGTCTGCAGGATGCCGCCGTTCTGGAAGTAGGTGATCTCGTTCGGGGTGTCGAGGCGAACGGTGGCGGTGAACTCCTTGGAGCTCCCGTCATCGCTCCGGGCAGTCACGGTCACCGTCTTCACCTTCCCTTCATCGAGGTCGCCGATGTCGAAGCTCTCGGCGCCGGTCAGACCAAGGACGGCGGCGCTCTCGCCGGTGGCGAACTGCAGCGGCAGCACACCCATCCCGATCAGGTTGGAGCGGTGGATGCGCTCGAAGCTCTCGGCGATCACGGCCCGCACGCCGAGCAGTTTGGTTCCCTTCGCCGCCCAGTCGCGCGAGGAACCGGACCCGTACTCCTTGCCCGCCAGCACGACCAGCGGCACCCCTTCCTCGGCGTACTGCATGGCCGCCTCGTAGATCGTCAGCTGGGCCTCGCCGTCAGGGAAGTGACGGGTGTAGCCGCCGGCTTTGTCGACCAGCTGGTTGCGCAGGCGGATGTTGGCGAAGGTGCCGCGGATCATCACCTCGTGGTTGCCGCGGCGGGCACCGTAGGAGTTGAATTCACCGGGCTCGACGCCCTGCTCGACCAGCCAGCGACCGGCTGGGCCGTCGCGTTTGATCGCCCCGGCTGGGGAGATGTGGTCAGTGGTGATCGAGTCGCCGAGCAGCGCCAGCACGCGCGCGCCGGCGATCGGCTCGACCCCCGGGGGGTCGGCCGGCATCTGCTCGAAGAAGCTCGGCTGGCGCACGTAGGTCGAGTCGGGCCAGGTGTAGCGGTCGCCCGCGGGGACCTCTACCGCGTTCCATTCATCGTCGCCGGAGAAGACGCTGGCGTAGTTGTCGGCGAACATCTCCGCGGCGACCGAGGCGCCGACGACCTCCTTGATCTCCGCCGCTTTCGGCCAGACGTCCTTGAGGTAGACCGGCTCGCCGTCGGAGCCCTCGCCGAGCGGCTCGGTGGCGAGGTCGATGTCCATCCGCCCGGCCAGGGCGTAGGCGACGACCAGCGGCGGGCTGGCCAGGTAGTTGGCCTTGACGTCCTGGTTGATCCGGCCCTCGAAGTTGCGGTTGCCCGAGAGCACCGCGCAGACCGCCAGGTCGTTCTCGGCGACCGCCGCCGAGATCTCCTCGGCCAGCGGCCCGGAGTTGCCGATGCAGGTGGTGCAGCCGTAGCCGACCAGGTTGAACTGCAGCGCGTCGAGGTACTCGGTCAGGCCGGCGCGCTCGAGGTAGTCGGTGACGACGGTCGAGCCCGGCGCCAGCGAGGTCTTGACCCAGGGCTTGCGGGTCAGCCCGCGCTGCACCGCGTTGCGGGCGAGCAGGCCGGCGCCGACCATCACGCTCGGGTTGGAGGTGTTGGTGCAGCTGGTGATCGCGGCGATCACGACGCGGCCGTGGTCGAGCTCGAACTCGGTGCCGTCGGCGAGGGTGACGGCAATTTCGTCACCGGAGCCGTTGATCGTCGCGGTTGGCGCCCCGGTCACCGCCGGGCGCGGCTTGCCGTTCTCGCCGTCGTGATCCTCGGCCGGCGGGTCGGAGGCCGGGAAGGACTCCTCGATCGCCTCGTCGCGGCTGTCGCCCATCCGTTCGGCCGCCTCGGGCGCGAACTCCTGCATCGACTCGAGGAAGGAGCGCTTGGACTTCGAGAGCGGGACACGGTCCTGCGGCCGTTTCGGGCCGGCGATGCTGGGGACCACCTCGCCGAGGTCGAGCTCGATCAGGTCCGAGAAGACCGGGTCGGGGCTCGACTCGTCGTGGAACATCCCCTGCTCGCGAGCGTAGGCGTCGACCAGCTCGATCGTCGCCGTCGGGCGGCCGGTGAGATCGAGGTAGCGCAGGGTCTCGGCGTCGACCGGGAAGATCGCGCAGGTCGAGCCGAACTCGGGCGACATGTTGCCGAGCGTGGCCCGGTCGGCCAGCCCCAGGGTCGAGATGCCAGGCCCGAAGAACTCGACGAACTTGGAGACGACGCCGCGCTCGCGCAGCATCTCGGTCGCGGTGAGGACGAGGTCGGTCGCGGTCGCGCCCTCCGGCAGTTCGCCTCCTAGCTTGAAGCCGACCACCTGGGGCAGCAGCATCGAGATCGGCTGGCCCAGCATCGCCGCCTCGGCCTCGATCCCGCCGACGCCCCAGCCGAGCACGCCGAGGCCGTTGACCATCGTCGTGTGGGAGTCGGTGCCGACGAGGGTGTCGGGGTAGGCCCCGAGGACGCCATTGTTGACGCGGCTGTAGACGACCTGGGCGAGGTACTCGAGGTTGACCTGGTGGCAGATCCCGGTCGCCGGCGGCACCACGCGGAAGTTGTCGAAGGACTGCTGGCCCCATTTGAGGAACGAGTAGCGCTCGAGGTTGCGCTCGAAGTCGCGGGCGGCGTTGACGGCGAAGGCGCGGTCGTTGCCGAAGGCGTCGACCTGGACCGAGTGGTCGATCACCAGGTCGACGTCGACCAGCGGGTTGATCGCCGCCGGGTCGCCGCCGATCTCCTCCATCGCGTCGCGCATCGCCGCCAGGTCGACGACCGCGGGGACGCCGGTGAAGTCCTGCATCAGCACCCGGGCGGGCTGGAAGGGGATCTCGACGCTGGGCTCGGCGGCGGCGTCCCAAGCGGCGATCGCCTCGACATCGGCGGCGCTGACGGAGACGCCGTCCTCCAGCCGCAGCACGTTCTCGAGCAGCACTTTGATCGAGTAGGGAAGGCGAGCGACGTCGAAGCGCTCTTGCAGGGCGTCGAGGCGGAACACCTCGTACTCGCGCCCGCTCACCGCGAGGGTCGAACGGGCGCCGAATGAATCGCTGCTCATATCTGGGGACTTCCTTCCAAGTGGGGGGTTTACCTCTTGTCCTGCGAATGCCCCGCGGCCACGGCCTCGGCCGCCCGCTGCCCGGTCGAGCCGCTCTGGGCACGTACTGCGGTGCTGGGACTGACCATGCCGAAGTGCGCCGCGACCCGCTGCCGCATCGGCGCCACCGCGATCTCGACACGGTTGCCCTGTATCGCCTTGACGACTGCCTCGCCGACCTCCTCGGGGCTGGCGGTGCCCAGCCCCGGCGGCGCCTTGGCGCCGGCGTCGGCGAACATCCCGGCTTCGCGGATGAATCCCGGCGAGACCAGGGAGACACCCACCCCGCGCGGACCGAGGTCGCTGCGCAGGCCCAGCGCGAAGCCGCGCAGGCCGAACTTGGTGGCGTTGTAGATCGAAGACCGTGGGCTCGCCGACTTGCCAGCCAGCGAGGCGACGAAAACGAGTTGGCCGCCGCCGCGCTCGATCATCGCCGGGAAGAGGGCGTGGGCGAGCAGCATCGGCGCCTCGAGGTTGACCCGCAGGGCGCGGCCGACCTGCTCGGGGGTGAAGTCGGCCAACCAGCCCGCCGCCGGCAGGCCGGCGTTGGCGATCAGGATCTCGGTCCCCTCGGCGGCGGCGGCGAGCTGCTCGGCCGCGCCCTGCTCGGCGAGGTCGGCCGGCAGGGCGCGGTGGCCATCGCCCGGCAGCTCCGCGGCGAGCTGCTCCAGGGCCTCGGCCTTGCGCGCACTCAGCGAAAGCACGGCCCCCTGCTCGGCAAGCGCCTTGGCGATTGCCCGGCCGAGGCCGCCGGTGGCGCCGGTTAGAAGTGCTTTGCGGCCGGAAAGTTCCATCCCAAAAGGCAAGCTACCAGCCGTGCTGTCGACAGGATTCTGGGATGCCGGAACGAATTACAACTGAATGTTTGCGTTTCGTGAGCAGAGCGCCGGGCGATGGTCTACACTGCCGCGAGTCCGAAAGACCGGAACGCCGAATCCTCGATGCCAACAGGGCAGACGGGAGCGGGGGAACCACGTTTTCGGGGCTAACTCACCGCTTTAGGTGGGGGCGCGAGCTTCCTTCAGCGCCAGCCCGACAGCTAACCCCGTAGGCCGACGAAGGAGATCGGTTTGCATAAGAAGTTCAAGTTGAAGGCGGGAATTGCGTCTATCGCGGTTCTCTCGGCGATCGCCGTGGCAGCGCCTGGCAGCGCCTCAGCCGCCTGCACCACCGGTGGCATGTCGCCCGCCGAAATCGACATCTGCACCCCGACCGCGAAAGCGAAACTGCTCGACAACGGGATGCTGATCCCGCCGAAGAGCGCTCCGGCCCGGGTCAAGAAGGTGATCGCCGCGGCGAACAAGATCCGCAGCAAGCCCTACATCTACGGCGGCGGCCACGCCCGTTGGTGGGACAAAGGCTACGACTGCTCCGGCGCCGTCAGCTACGCCCTCCACGGCGGCGAATTCCTCGAAGCACCCATGCCCTCCGGTCCGATGGAAAAATGGGCTCTCTCTGGCGAAGGACGCTGGATCACCGTCTACACCAACCCCGGTCACGCCTACGCGGTGATCGCCGGTTACAGGTGGGACACGTCGGGCGACTCCGGCGAATCGGGCCCCCGTTGGCACGAAGACCTTCGTGACAACGTCGGTTTCCTCTCGCGGCATCCGGCTGGCTACTAGTTAGACGGGAGGGGGCGGTACCCCCTCCTCGCTCAACTTTTTTGTGGGTCGGCTTAAGGCCGTCCGAGATTCGCTGAAGCAAAAAAGTACAAGCCGCTCCGGAGGGGGTACCGCCCCCTCCCGTGTATCCGCAGCCCCGGGATGGCGCCCGAGCGGCGTTGTTTCGGGAGCAGCTGGAAACGGGACGAGGTGTGGCAGCTGACGACCGGTGCTGACCCGAGACGAGCGATCTCGCGGGCTTTGCCTGCAGCACCCGCAAGGCGGCTTCGCCGAGCTCGGAACGAGAGGGGAGATGCGGGACGGAGGGGTCGGTGACCCTCCGAACGTTTTGCGCTTCTCGCCCGAAGCGGATCGCGGACAGTCGGTGCTCGACCCGGCGAGCAAGCGAGTGAGGAGGGTCACCGACCCCTCCGTCCCGCACCACCGCTTCGAGCCCCCGTACTCCACCCTGTCTAAGCCTCCGCGTCCTCTTTGTTCTTGCATTCCCAGCCTTCTGGGATAACTTCAGGTACGTCGCTGATTCACCCGACATCCGCCTGACTGGCCTCACCAAGCACTACGGCGAGGTGGTCGCGGTGGCCGGAATTGACCTCGAGATCGAGGCCGGGGAGTTCTTCACGATGCTGGGGCCGTCGGGGTCCGGCAAGACGACGACGTTGCGGATGATCGCCGGGTTCGAGGATCCCAGCAGCGGCACGATCGAACTCGCCGGCGAGGATGTCAGCGGCGTGCCGCCCTACGAACGGGCGGTCAACACCGTCTTCCAGGACTACGCCCTTTTCCCGCACCTGACGGTCGCTGAGAACGTCGCCTACGGGTTGAAGGTGGCGAAGGTCGACAAGGCCGAGCGCCGCAAGCGTGGCGAGGAGGCGCTGGAGATGGTGCGCCTGCCGGGTTACGCCGACCGCAAGCCGGGCGAGCTCTCCGGCGGCCAGCGCCAGCGAGTGGCGCTGGCGCGGGCGATCGTCAACCGGCCCAGGGTGCTGCTGCTCGACGAGCCACTCGGCGCCCTCGACCTGAAGCTGCGCGAGCAGATGCAGGTGGAGCTGAAGTCGATCCAGGGCGACGTCGGCATCACCTTCGTCTACGTCACCCACGACCAGGACGAGGCGCTGACGATGAGCGACCGGATCGCCGTCTTCAGCGACGGCAGGATCGAGCAGGTCAGCCCGCCGGTGGAGCTCTACGAGCACCCGGCCAACGAGTTTGTCGCCGGCTTCGTCGGCGTGTCGAATCTGATCGAGCGCGACGGGGAGACGCTGACGATCAGGCCCGAGAAGATCGAGCTGCTGGAGGCCGGCGTCCCAAGCGAGGGCCTCCACAGCGAGCCCGGCCGGATCGCCGAGATCGCCTACGCGGGGATGGTCACCCGCTACACGGTCGATCTCGACGCCGGCGGCACGCTGCAGCTGGTCAGGCAAAACGTGGATAGCGCGTCCCCGGACGCGTTTCCCGAGCAGGGGAAGACAGTGCTCGTCGGATGGCGGCCGCAGCACGCGGCAACCGTTGGCGGCAAGTCAACGAAAGAGGAGGTTGCACCATGAGAAGGGACACGCACCCAGCACGAGCGGCGTGGATGGTCCTCGCCGGTCTCGTCGTGTTCATGCTCGTCCTCGCCGGTTGCGGCGGCGGCGGAGACGACAGCAGCGGCGGCGGCGATGGAAGCGAAGCGCCGCAGAAGCTCGGTAAAGGCGAGGGTCAGGTCAATCTCATCTCCTGGGCCGGCTACGTCGAACCGGGCTGGTCGAAGCCGTTCGAACAGCAGACGGGCTGCAAGGTCAACAACAAAGTGGCCGGCACCTCCGACGAAATGGTGGCGCTGATGCGGACCGGCGAATACGACGGCGTCTCCGCCTCCGGCAACGCCACCGCGCGCCTCTTCGAGGGCGGCGACGTGGCCCCGGTCAACGTCGACCTCGTCCCCAACTACAAAACGGTCTTCGACGACCTCAAGGACCAGCCGTACAACACGTTCGACGGCCAGCCCTACGGGATTCCGCACGGACGCGGCGCCAACCTGCTGATGTGGAACGGGAGCGACGTCTCGCCGGCGCCGACCTCCTGGGACGTGATGCTCGATCCCAAACTGGCGGCCAAATACAGCGGCAAGATCAGCGTCTACGACGACCCGATCTACATCGCCGACGCGGCCGTCTACCTGAAGTCGCACGAACCCGACCTGGGGATCGAAAACCCCTACGAGCTCAACGACGAGCAGTTCGAAGCGGCCGTCAGCCTGCTCGAAGAACAGGCGCCGAACGTCGGCGAATACTGGTCGGAAGCGGAAAAACAGATCTCCGCCTTCGCCAACGGCGATGCCACGGTGGGGACCACCTGGCAGTACCAGTACTTCGCCCTGCTGGAAGAAAAAGAGCCGGTTGCGGCGAGCCCGGCGAGCCAAGGCTTCCTCCCCAAAGAGGGCGCCACCGGCTGGTCTGACACCTGGATGATCAGCAACGAAGCCAAGCATCCCAACTGCATGTACGAGTGGATGAACTGGATCATCGAACCGAAAGCGAACGCCGAAGTGGCGGAATGGTTCGGTGAGGCGCCGGCTCAGAGCCTCGCCTGCGACGAAACCGAAAATCCCGATTTCTGCGCTGACTACCACGCCGACAACCCGGCGTTCTGGAAGCGCGTCTACTACTGGGAAACCCCCCTTGCGGACTGCGGCGACGGGTCCGAAGACTGCAAGGACTACAACGAGTGGGTCAAAGCCTGGACCGCGATCAAAGGCTGAGGCGGACGCTCGTAGGCAATGGCTGCTGAAGCAGCCACACCGAGGAGGTCGGCGGGCCGCAAGCTCGCCGGCCTCTTCTACGGTCGCCCCCGCCTGCAGGTGGGGTCGCTGCTGGCTGGCCCGGTGGGCTGGCTCGTCATCGGCTACCTCGGCTCGCTGGCGGTGTTGCTCATCACCGCCTTCTGGTCGGTCGACGCGCTCAGCGGCGAAGTCATCGAAGGCTTCAGCCTCGAAAACTTCGAAGCCCTCTGGAACGAACCGGTCTACCGCGACATCGTCGCCCGCACGGTCGGCGTCGCCGCCGCGGTAACGGTCACCGACGCGATCCTCGCCTTCCCGATCGCCTTCTACATGGCGAAGATCGCCAGCAACCGCGGCAAGGCGATCCTGGTCGTGGCGATCCTGCTGCCGCTGTGGTCGAGCTACCTGGTCAAGGTGCTGGCCTGGCGGACGATGCTCTCCAACGACGGCATCATCAACTGGGCGCTGGAGCCGTTCGGCCTGCATGGTCCCGGCTACGGGATCGTCGCCGTCTGGCTGGTGATGAGCTACCTCTGGCTGCCGTACATGATCCTGCCGATCTACGCCGGGCTGGAGCGGATCCCCGGCTCGCTGCTCAGCGCCTCCGAGGACCTCGGAGCCCACCCGCTGACGACCTTCCGGCGGGTGATCCTGCCGCTCTCCTTCCCGGCCGTCGTCGCCGGCTCGATCTTCACCTTCTCGCTGACCCTCGGCGACTACATCACGCCGAGGCTGGTCTCCAACGACCAGTTCATCGGCAACGTGATCTTCAACAACATCACCAACAACCAGCCGTTCGCCGCCGCCCTCGCGCTCGTCCCGATCGTGGTGATGATCGCCTACCTCCTGGTGGCGCGGAAGCTCGGCGCCTTCGAACACGTCTGATGCGGCTCTCCAAGCGCGCAACCTGGGTACTGCGGGCGGGGGTCGGGGTCGGCCTCGCCTTCATCTACATCCCGCTGATCGTGGTCGCGATCTACGCCTTCAACGCCAGCGGCACGACCCAGAAGTGGCCACCCTCGGGGCTGACCCTGGATTGGTTCCCGAACGCGATCGAAAACGAAAGCGCCCGCGAAGCCTTCCTCACCTCGATCGAGGTGGGACTGGTGGCGACCGCGATCGCGATGCTGCTGGGGACGCTCGCCTCGCTTGCCGTCGCCAGGCACCGCTTCTTCGGCCGCGAGACGATCTCCTTCCTGGTGATCCTGCCGATCGCCCTGCCGGGCATCGTCACCGGCGTCGCCTTCAGCAACACCTTCACCCAGGTGCTGGGGATCGACCTCAGCCTCTTCACCGTGATCGTCGGCCACGCCACCTTCTGCATCGTCGTCGTCTACAACAACGTGATCGCCCGCCTGCGCCGCAGCTCGGCCTCCTTCGAGGAGGCCTCGGCCGACCTCGGCGCCGACAGCTGGCAGACCTTCCGCTTCGTCACCCTGCCGACGATGAAAACGGCGCTGGTCGCCGGCGGCCTGCTCGCCTTCGCCCTCTCCTTCGACGAGATCATCGTCACCACGTTCACGCTCGGCGCCGGCGACGAAACCCTGCCGATCTGGATCTTCCGCAACCTCTTCCGCCCCAACCAGCTCCCCGTCGTCAACGTCGTCGCCCTGCTGGTGATCCTGATCTCGATCATCCCCGTCTACCTCGCTCATCGGCTCTCCAGCGACTCCGGGGTCAGCGGCGGCGCCAAAGGCGGCGCTGCGGCCGACGCCGCCGAGGCGACCGCCACCCCGTAAGACTCGCATCCGACTTCGACCCCAGCCATGTGTGGTCAAAGTCGGATGCGGCGCAACAGGCCTCGAGGTTCTCGCCGGAGGCGATCTCGATCATCCCGGGGACGCCGGAGCGGTACTCCGAGCCCTGGGTCCAGTCCGACTCGACGCGCACCCCGAAGCTGTACTTGGCGCGCATCTCCGGGTCGGTGATCGCCTCCCAGAGGCGCTCCGGCGTCGTCTTGATGTAGATCTCGAACACGGTCATCGAACCGCGCCCGCCGATCACCGCGTAGGCCTGTTCCTCGTTCATCACTTGTCCTCCTCGATCTCTCGTTTGAGCTCCGTGAGCGCCGAGGCCCAGGGCTCCGCGTACTTGCTGACCCAGCGCTCGTAGACGAGCTGGATCGGGACGGGGTTGAGGAAATGCAGCTTCTCGCGGCCGCGGCGCCGGGTGCTGAGGAGACCTGCCTCCTCCAGCACCTTCAGGTGCTTCATCACGCCGAAGCGCGACATCGGCAACCGCCGCTCGAGCTCACTCAGGGACTGCCCATCCCGGGCGAACAGCTCGTCCAGCAGCTGCCGCCGGGTGGGATCCGCGAGCGCCTTGAACACCTCGTCCATGCCGAGATGATAGGTGACCTAATGGTCACATGTCAAGCAGAGCCGGGACGGCCACCCTCCAAGCAGCATCGCGTTTCTTGACAAGTACGAACGCGTTCCCATAGCTTGCTCAGCGGGATAGGGCCAAAACGGCCCTGCGGGGGAGCGCAGATGACCGATCGCGAGTCATTCGAAAAACGGCTGGATGCACTTGATCCGATCCTTCTTGTGGCCTTGATGCAAGGAGCCGGGCCCGAGACACTGCGGCGCCACCTCGACGCGATGAGCGAGATGGAGCTCGAGCGGCAGAAGATGGCCTTGCGCGAGCGCAAGACAAACCTGGCGATCAGGGTTGCCAGGAATGCCGTCGCGCTGGGCCTGGTTGCCACCGCAATGCCGTTCAGCCCCTGGATCTTGACTTCGGCGGCGATCCCGGCGGCCGTCTACGTTTGGTGGCGGCGCTAGATGATTGATTCCTAATTCCGGTGTGACCGGGGGCGGGCCTGGTCGAGCAGGTCAAGGACGCAGGGCGAAGCCTTTGGTGGTGCCAAAGGCGAGCCCGAGGACGCTGAGATGCGAAGTGCCAGGCACGTCATCCGGGTGTGCCGGAGTTGGGAATCAATCATCTAGGCCGGCCACCCGCTGCGCGGATCCGCTCAGCCGCCGATCGGCATTCGTGGGTTGGCGCCCCAGAAGATCAGGGTGCCGAGCATGCCGAGGATGTGGACGGCGACGATGTTGAAGACCATCGACTTCGCGGTCGCGGTGCCGACGCCGACCGGGCCGCCGCTGGCGGTGTAGCCGTAGTAGCAGCCGACCAGCACGATCACGGTCGCCATCGCCATCCCCTTGATCAAGCTGAAGACCAGGTCGGTGGGGTCCTGGAACATCCAGAAGATCAGTTCGTAGCCGCCCGCGGAGACGTCGGCGACCTGGTCGACGACGGCGAGATAGCTGGCCGCGTACATCACCCCGATCCCGACCAGGTAGATGAACGGCAGCGCGATCCAGGCCGCCAGCAGGCGGGTCGCGCAGAGGAAGGTGATCGGCGGCACCCCCATCACTTCCAGGGCGTCGATCTCGTCGGAGATCCGCATCGCCCCGATCTCGGCGACGATCCCGGTCCCGACCTTGGCCGAGAGGATGTAGCCGAAGGCGTAGGGCAGAGCCTCGCGCAGGTCGCAGTAGGCGGCGAACAGGCCGGCGTAGGAGGGCACGCCCTGGGCGCGGAAGAAGTAGGCCCCCTGGATCCCGCACTGCAAGCCGAGGATGAAGACGAAGGCCCAGATGATCAGGGCCGAGCCGAGGATCAGGATCCCGGACTGGCGGATCGCCTCGCCGAAGAAGCGCAGCACCTTGCCGGAGTAGACGATGCCGGCGACGCGGACGCCGAAGCGGCCGATCTCCCCGAAGGAGTCGAGCCAGCCGCGCGGGAGAGTCAGCCAGCCGGTCACCGGATCGTCTGCAGCTCCGGGTTGGTGGCGAGCAGAACCGCGGTGAAGACGTAGCTGAAGGCGAAGACCCCGACCAGGGCGATGACGACGGCTTGGTTGACGGCGCGGCCGACGCCGGCGGCGCCGCCCGAGGCGGTCATCCCCTTGTAACAGCAGACGACCGAGATGATCGAGCCGAAGATCGTGCACATCAGGATCGAGCCCCAGAGGTCGGTGACCGAGGCGTTGGAGAAGAGCGTCGCGAAGAAGCCGCCGAGGCTCTGGTGGTAGAGCAGCTCGGCGGCGATACCGGCGGTCAGTCCGAAGACGATCGCGAAGATGTCGAGCAGGGCGGTGACGATCATCAGCGCCAGGAAGCGCGGCACGACCAGGTTCTTGATCGGGTCGACGCCGAGCACCTGCAGGGCGTCGAGCTCCTCGCGGATCTTCCGGGCTCCCAAATCGGCGGTGATCGCGGTGCCGGCGACGCCGGCGACGACAACGGCGGTCACCACCGGGCCGATCCAGCGGATCGCGGTGAGGACGAAGAAGCCGCCGAGCCGGTCGAGGGCGCCGAAGACCTGCAGCGGGCCCGCCGCCTGCAGCCCCGGGGCCCCGAGGCAGAGAGCGAAGGTCGAGATCAGCAGCGGGAACCAGCAGAGCTTCAGCGTGAAGTAGAACTGGTCGACCAGCTCCTCCCCGTAGGGATAGGGCGGCCGCAGCGCCGACCAGATCGTCCGCGCCGTGAGGATCATCATCGCCCCGGTCTGGGCGAAGACGCTGGAGCCGGAGCTCACGGCGGAACCGACCGACATCGTCAGTCTCCGCGCCCCGCCTTTCGCAATGGTCTGGCCCCCAGCCTCCATAGTCGCCGCCTCCCAACGGCAGGCCGATCGTAGACCCGGGCGGACCGCGCGTTCCGATTCAACGCCCGCTCAACACAGACCTAACTGCCACTCAACACGGACCTAACTGCCACTCAACACAGCTCTAACTGTTGTACGCGAAACCGCGCGGCGCCGAAAAACCTCCACGCCACAGGGATAAACCGCTGCCCACATGTCTCGCCAGTGGGCCAACTGCCCAGCCGCGTTCCGTGCCTACGATGCGGTGATGCTCCCGAAGCCGGTTGCACTCGACGAGTCCGAGCGATCCCCCGCCACCGCGCACGCGGCGATGCTCGACGCCCTGGTCGCCGGCGAAGGCCTGGAACGGGTGGCCGAGATCGCCGAAGAACACACCGGCGGACCGGTGCGGATCTGCGTCCCCCGGCCGGGCTCCGACGGCTCCGACGGCGAGCCGGCGGAACGCTACGTCGCCGAGCTGGTCAGCGGCGGCAATCCCCACCTGCCCGCCGAGGTCGCCGAGGTCGTGCCGATCACGGCCCAGGGCGAGCTCCAGGGCGCCGTGCTGATGTTCGGCGAAGACCGCCCCGAAGCCTTCGAGTACCTCAGCGCCGCCGCGGTCGCCGCGGTGACGGGCGTGGCGATGCTGAACGCCCGCGAGGACGCCACCCGCAACGCCAGCGACCACCTACTGGCGCAGCTCGTGCGCGGCGACGCGGTTCGGCCGGGCGAGCTGGTGCGGCGGGCACGGCTGCGGGGCTGCGACCTGACCAGTGGCGTCACCGCTCTCTGTGTGGATCCCGGGGAGGTCCCTGCCGGGCGCCTGATCGCGACGATCGCCGCCGAGCGGCCCGACGCCCTGGCCGAGGTCTGCGGCAGGCGCATCTACGTCCTGCTGCCGGGCACTCTTGAGGACGCCAAGAAGCTCTCGGCGCGGGTCGGCGAGCGCGCCACCACCGCCCTCTCCTCGCGCTACCGCGAAGCCGCGGATGCGAAGCTCGCGCTGGAGGAGGCCGAGTTGCTGCTGGCGCTGGTCGAGGCCGGTGGCCGCGCCAGCGCCGACAGCCCCACCTGGGACTCCCTGCGGCTCCTCTTCCGCAGCTTCATCGCCGATCCCGACGAGCTCACGCGCTTCAGTGAGCGGACAGTCGGGACGCTGGTCCAGCACGACGACGAGCACGGCAGCGAACTGCAGACGACGTTCTGGGCCTACCAGGAGAGCAACTGCAACATGAACCTGGCGGCGAAGACGACCTACACGCACCGCCACACGATCAGCAACCGCCTCACCGCCGGTGAAGGATGTCGGTGAGCCGGGTGCGGGAGAACCGCACGCCCGATTCGATGACGCCAAGGAGTTCGCCGGGCGGCGGTTATGTTCCCCTACCCCGACTGAACGGCTACGCTAACTCAATACCCGGGGGCTTGGATAGCGGTGCTGCCTGACCCCACACACCACATAAGGGGTCAGACAGCATGTTGCTCAACTCTTCTCCGCTGCGAGTTCTTCGCCGCTACAGCTCCACGCCCGAGGATGACGCTGCCCGCCTGCGTGCTCAGGGGCGACGGCATGGCTGATGACGGACTTGCATCGGCGACGCTCGCCAAGGCGCCGACCGGGGTAGGTGGCCTCGACGAGATCACCTTCGGCGGGCTTCCGCGCGGGCGGGTTTCGCTGGTGTGCGGTGGGCCTGGTGCCGGCAAGAGCATGCTCGCCCTGCAGTTCTTGGTGTCGGGCGCGACCGAGCTCGGGGAGCCAGGGGTATTCCTCAGCTTCGATGAGACCGAGCTCCAGCTGGTCGAGAACACCGCTTCGCTCGGTTGGGAGTT
>JAENWU010000126.1 GCA_016649905.1 Thermoleophilia bacterium | reverse complement strand
CGCGCCGCCCGCCGCGCCGCCGACGGCCTCGCCGGGCTCTGGGAGGTGACCTGGAACCTGGCCCGCCCGGCGCCCAAGGTGTCCTTCAACGGCGCGATCGGGCCCGGTCGCGACTTCGTCTGGTCGACCTTCGACCTGGCCGACTTCAAGCAGATCAAGAACGCCCTCGGCGGCACCGTCAACGACGTTACGTTGGCGGTCGCGGCGGGTGGCCTGCGTCGCTGGCTGCTCGAACGCGACGTCGCCGTCGCCGGCCTCGAGCTGAAGGCCCTGGTGCCGGTCTCGATCCGGACCGAAGACGAGCACGGTGAGCTCGGCAACAAATTGACCGCGATGCGCGGGCCCCTGCCGGTCGGCATCGATAATCCCGTCTGGCGCCTGCGCGCCATCAGCCTCGCGATGGATGACCTCAAGGCATCGAAGCAGCCGCTCGGCGCCGAAGCGATCTGGGGCCTCAACGACTGGTTCCGGGACTTCGCGCCACCGCTGCTGCTGGCGCCGACGGCCTCGATCAACTTCTCGACCAGGCTCTTCAACCTCCTGGTCACCAACTTCCCCGGCCCGCAGGTCCCCTTCTACGTTCTCGGCCGCGAGCTGACCGCGATCTACCCGGTCGGGTTTCTCGCCAAGAAGCACGCGCTGGCGATCGCGATCCTCAGCTACAACGGCCAGGTCAGCTTCGGCCTGCTCGCCGACCCGGACCTGCTGCCGGACGCGAATCGGCTTCCCTCGCACCTGCGGGCCGCCCTCGGCGAGCTTCTCGACGCCACGCCGATAGCCTCCCCCGACGATGGCGACGAGCTGGCAGGAGATGATCGACCTGGGTTCTCGCGCGAGCGAGAACGTCTCGGCGGAGACTGAACCCGAGGTAGCCCGGCGCGGCGTCTTCAAGCGCCTGCGCGAGAGTCTCTCGAAAAGCCGCCAGGCGCTCAGCGAGGAGATCTCCGCCAGCCTCTTCGACCGCATCGACGAGGAAACCTGGGAGCGGCTGGAGGAGGCGCTGATTCTCGCCGACGTCGGCGCCCCGACTACCGCCGCCGTGGTCGAACGGCTCGAGCACGAGGTCGAGGCGGGGACCGTCTCCGCCGACGGGGTCGCCGTCCGCGACCGCCTGATCGAGATCCTCGCCGAGGTCGCCTCGACCGGCCGCGCCCCGATCGACCTCAGCGCCGAGCCGGCGGTGCTGATGATGATCGGCGTCAACGGCACCGGCAAGACGACGACGATCGGCAAGGTCGCCTGGCACCTCAGCAAGGAGATGGGCCTCTCGGTCGTCCTCGCCGCCGGCGACACCTACCGCGCCGCCGCCGCCGAGCAGCTCGCCGAGTGGGCCGACCGTGCCGGCGCCGAGCTGATTCGCGGCGAATCGGGCGCCGACCCCGGCGCCGTTGCATACGACGCGATCGCCGCCGCCCGCGCCCGCGGCGCCGACGTCGTCATCGTCGACACCGCCGGCCGCCTCCACACCCAGGGCAACCTGATGGACGAGCTGGCGAAGGTGCGGCAGGTGATCGCCAAGCAGATCCCCGACGCCCCGCACGAGACCCTGATCTCGATCGACGCCACGACCGGCCAGAACGGGCTGCGCCAGGCCAAGGTCTTCTCCGAAGCGGTTCCGGTCGACGGCGTCGTCCTGACCAAGCTCGACGGCACCGCCAAGGGCGGGATCGCGCTGGCGATCGCCGGCGACCTCGGGATCCCGGTGAAGCTGATCGGCGTCGGCGAGACGCTCGAGGACCTGCGCCCGTTCGATCCCGCCGAGTACGCCGCCGCCCTGCTCGCCGAGTAGCCCCTCTAAGCTGGACGACGATGTTCGACCAGCTTTCAGATCGCCTGCAGTCGACCCTTTCCGACGTCCGCTCGCGCGGCAAACTGAGCGAGTCCGACGTCGACGCGGCGATGCGCGAGATCCGCCTCGCCCTGCTCGAGGCCGACGTCAACTTCAAGGTCGTCAAAACCTTTACGAAGACGCTGAAGGAGCGCTGCCTCGGCGCCGACGTGCTGAACAGCCTTGATCCGGGTCAGCAGGTGGTGAAGATCGTCAACGAGGAGCTGGCCTCGCTGATGGGCGGGACGGGCAGCGAGCTGGCGATGGCCTCCAGCGGCCCAACCGTGATCCTGATGGCGGGCCTGCAGGGCTCCGGCAAGACGACCGCCTGCGCCAAGCTGGCGCAGTTCTTCCGCAAACAGAACAAGGACGTCGCCCTCGCCGCCTGCGACGTCTACCGGCCGGCCGCGGTCGAGCAGCTGGTGACCATGGGCGAGCGGGCCGGCGCCCATGTCTACCAGCAGGGGACCGACGCCGACCCGGTCGAGATCGCCGGTTGGGCGCTCGACCGCGCCCGCGAGGAGCGCCGCGACGTGCTCATCGTCGACACCGCCGGCCGCCTCCACATCGACCAGGACCTGATGGGCGAGCTCTCGCGGATCCGCAAGAAGACCAAGCCCCACGACGTCCTCCTCGTGGTCGACGCGATGACCGGCCAGGACGCCGTCGGCGTCGCCGAATCTTTCGCCGAGGCGGCCGAGTTCGACGGCGTCGTGATGACCAAGCTCGACGGCGACGCCCGCGGCGGCGCCGCGCTCTCGGTCAAGGCGGTGACCGGCAAGCCGATCCTTTTCGCCTCCACCGGCGAGAAAATCGAGGACTTCGACAAGTTCCACCCCGACCGCATGGCCCAGCGCATCCTCGGCATGGGCGACGTCCTCAGCCTGATCGAGAAAGCCGAGCAGCAGGTCGACGAGAAGCAGGCGCTCGACCTCCAGGAGAAGATCAAAAAGGACCAGTTCACGCTGCAGGACTTCCTCACCCAGATGCGGCAGGTGCGGAAAATGGGGCCGATCAGCGGTCTGTTGGGGATGCTGCCCGGGATGGGGGCGATGAAACAGCTGAAGAACGCCGACATCGACGAGCGCGAGCTCGACCGCACCGAGGCGATCATCCTCTCGATGACCCCGGCCGAGCGGGCCGACCCCGGCTTGATCAAGGGCTCGCGGCGCAAACGGATCGCCAACGGCTCCGGGACCCGCGTTCAGCACGTCAACCAGCTGGTCAAGCAGTTCGATCAGATGCGTGTGTTGATGCGTTCGATGGCCAACGGCAAGATGCCCAGTCAGGAGCAGCTGGCCCAGATGGCGGGCGGCGCGCAGCGCCCAAAGGTACGGAGACGCTAGGAGCCAACCGGCACGTCCTCTGTCCGCGTCCGGGCATGCCGGCCGCAGTCCTGTAACCTGCCGCGTCCTATGGCAGTGAGAATCAGACTTAGACGAGTGGGTTCCAAGAAGAACCCGATCTGGCGCATCGTCGTCGCCGACAAACGCTCTCCGCGTGACGGGCGGTCGATCGAGACGATCGGCCAGTACAACCCGCAGACGGACCCGTCGACGATCGTGCTCGACGAGGAGCGCGCGCGCCACTGGCTCGAGCACGGCGCCCAGCCCTCGGAGACGGTCGCGGGCCTGCTGCGCACCAAGGGCATCAAGGCCTCCGGTTCCTAGGCGGGCCTGTCGATGACGGAGCTGCTCGAGTTCCTCGTCAAGGCGTTGGTGGAGGAGCCCGAGGCCGTGGTGGTCGAGGAGCTCGAAGAGGACGGCGACCTCGTCTACGAGATCAGCGTCGCCGAGGGCGACCTCGGCCGGGTGATCGGCAAGGGTGGGCGCGTCGCCAACGCGATCCGCACGATCGCCAAGGCGGCCGCAGTGCGCATCGAGCGCCGCGTCACCGTCGACATCCTTGACTGACGTTCCCGGCGGGCCGATGAAGCTCGACATCTTCACCCTGTTTCCCGAGGCGTTCGATTGGTTCCGAACGCAGCGTTCGGTGACGAACGCGATCGCCGAGGGCAACGAGCTGCGCTTGCTCAACTACCGCGACACGACGCCGATCAACGCCGGCAAAGTCGACGACTCGCCGTACGGGGGCGGGGCGGGGATGGTGCTGCGGGTCGACGTCGTCGACGCGGCCCTGCAGGCCACCTACGGCGAGGAGCGGCCGCGGATCGTCCTGCTCTCGCCGACCGGGCCGCTGCTCGACGACCCGATCGCCGACGAGCTGGTCGCCGAGCCCCGCTTGGCGCTGCTCTGCGGCCGCTACGAGGGCTTCGACGACCGCGTCCACCAGCACCTCGCCGACGACGAGCTCTCGATCGGCCGCTACGTCCTCGCCGGCGGCGAGCTGCCGGCGATGGTCGTCGCCGACGTCCTCATGCGCAAGCTGCCGGGTGCCCTCGGCCACGAGGACTCCGCCGCCGAGGAGTCCTTTAGCCAGGTCCTCGAGGGGATGCCCGAGTACCCGCACTACACGCGGCCGCCGTCCTACCGCGGCTGGGACGTCCCCGACGTCCTGCTCTCCGGCGACCACGGCAAGGTCCGCGAGTGGCGGCTCCAGCAGAGCCGTGCGCGGGCACGCGAGTCCGAAAAAGCCGGCGAATAGCTACCATTCCGCAACCGCACGGTTCCCGCTTCCGGGTCCGGCGGTTTTTTCTCGCCAAATGAGCTCCGTAATCGACAGCATTGAGCGCGCCCAGCTGAAGCAGGGCCTTCCGTCGTTCGCCCCCGGCGATCGCGTCCGCGTTCATTTCCAGGTGATCGAGGGCACGCGCAAGCGGACCCAGGTCTTCGAGGGCGTCGTGCTGCGTCGTCAGGGCTCCGGGGCGCGAGAGACCTTCACCGTCCGCAAGCAGTCCTTCGGCGTCGGGGTCGAGCGTACGTTCCCCCTGCATTCGCCGAAGATCGAGAAACTTGAGGTGGCGGCGCGCGGGGCCGTGCGCCGGGCCAAGCTGTACTACCTGCGCGGCCGCGTCGGCAAGGCCGCCCGCGTCGCCGAGCGACGCTGGGGCATCGACGAGGACATGGTTTCGGCGCCCGCCGCGGCGGCGCCCACTGACGCCGACGGCGTCAGTCAGGAGGAGGTCGTGCCGGTCGAGGAGCCGCAGGACGCTCCCGAGGCTGAGGCGACTGAGGACGCTCCCGAGGCTAAGGCCACGGACGAGGCTCCGGCCGCCGCGACGGCCGAGGACGCTGCGCCGGCCAGCGACGAGACTGAGACTGAGAAGACCGCCGAGCCAGAGGCTGCGGCGGCAGGGGAGACGGAGGCGGCAGACGCGGAAGCGGCAGCGCCCGATGCGGGGGAGACCGAGGACAATGCAGCGTCGGAGGATGCCGAGGACGAGGAGCCGGCTAAAGCCGGAGACTCCGACGAGGGCTCGGCAGCCTGAAACTCAGCATCCCGAAGCCGAAGGGCAAAGGCGGCGGGCTTGTTGAGTTGGTCGTCATCGTCGCGCTGGCCCTCGGGCTGGCGCTGGCGATCCAGGCCTGGATCGTCAAGCCGTACCAGATCCCCTCGGAATCGATGGAGCCGACCCTCGACGTCGGCCAGCGGGTTCTCGTAAACCGCTTCCTCTACAACTTCGCCGACCCCTCGATCGGCGACATCGTCGTCTTCCACCCGCCGGCTGGCGCCGAAAACGGGACCGAATGTGGTGTCCAGCCGCAGGCCGGCGAACCGTGCCGGAAACCGACCGCGGCTGAGTCGAGTCAGAACTTCATCAAGCGGATCGTCGCCGGGCCGGGCGACACCCTCTCGGTCAAACAGGGGCACCCGGTCGTCAACGGGGTCTGGAAGAAGGAAGAGTCGTACACGATCCCGTGCGGCAACGCCGGAGCCTGCAATATGCCGAGAACGATCACGATCCCGGCCGACCATTACTTCATGATGGGCGACAACCGTGGAGCCAGCGACGACAGCCGTTTCTGGGGACCCGTCCCGAAGGACTGGCTCATTGGCAAGGCCTTCGCCACCTACTGGCCGCCCGACCGCATCGGCATCTTCTAAGCCGAAGCACCACCGCCGCCGGCTCGCCCGCAGCCGCCGGCTGTTCGCCTTCGACCGCGGCTTGCAGAGCCGCTACGTCGCCGGCACCGACGAGGCCGGCCGCGGCTGTCTCGCCGGGCCGCTGGTCGCCGCCGCGGTCCTGATCGACTACGAGCGGCTCTCGCCCTCCGACCGCCGCCTGCTCGGCGGCCTGCACGACTCCAAGCAGATGACCGAGGAACGCCGGTTGGAGATGTTCCCCTGCGTCCTGCGGGCGGCCGAGCGGGTCAGCGTCGTCGTCCGCTCGGCGGCCGGGATCGACCGCCGCGGCCTGCACGTGACCAACATCGAAGCGCTCTCGATCGCGCTCGAGCGGCTGGCTCCAGGGGAGAGCGCGATCAGCCTCGTCGACGGCTTCGCCCTGCCGCGCTGCCGGGTCCCGCACCGGCGGGTGATCGGCGGCGACGCCACCAGCGCCGCGATCGCCGCCGCCTCGGTGATCGCCAAGGTCACCCGCGACCGTTACATGCACGAAGCCGCCCTCGAGCATCCCGGCTGGGGCTTCGACGAGCACGTCGGTTACTCGACCCCCGAGCACCGCGCCGCGATCGACCGGCTCGGGATCTCGCCGCTGCATCGGCGCTCGTTCCAATCCGTGGCGTACAGCCAACTCAGCCTGTGACGCGCCCCCCTCTGATCAGAAGGCACCTTTGAGGTGCTCGCAGTCCGTCACCCGGTCGGCACGGTCGAAGGTGACTCCGACGGCGTCGAAGCGGATCTCCTCGTAACGGGGGATGCCGCCGCGGCGCTCGGCCATCCAGGCGGTGGCGAGCCTGCGGATGCGGCGCTGCTTGCGCCAGTCGACCGAGAGGACTGGTCGCTCGGGGCCGAAATCATTGCCCTCGCGGCCCGCCTTGACCTCGACGAAGACGAGCGTGCGGCCGTCGAGGGCGACGATGTCGAGCTCGCCGAAGCGGGTGCGGGCGTTGCGCTCGAGGATCTCCCAGCCGGCGGCGATGAGGCGGCGGGCGACGAGCTCCTCGGCGCGAGCGCCGGTTCGTTGGCGGGCGAAGGTCATCCCAGCGCCAAGGATTCGGGCGTAGGAAACTCGCCCCACCCGGGACACGGAGAAGTTTCGATCTGCGGGCCACGTGTGAGAACTCGCTCCGTAGCGTCGACACCGTGCTCGCCACGGCCAGAACCTTCACGCTCGACGGCATCGCCGCCCGCCCTGTTCGGGTCGAGGTCGACGTCCACCGTGGCCTGCCGGGTTTCGCGATCGTCGGGTTGCCCGACACCGCGGTACGCGAGGCGCGCGAGCGGGTGCGGGCGGCGCTGGTCAACTGTGGCTTCGAGTTCCCCCTGCGGCGGATCGTCGTCAACCTCGCCCCCGCCAGCCTGCGCAAGGCCGGGCCGGGGATGGACCTGGCGATCGCCGCAGCGCTGCTGAGCGCCTCCGGCCAGCTCGAGTGGGAGTCGCTCTCGCGGGTCGCACTGGCGGGCGAGCTGGCGCTGGACGGGACGGTGCGGCCGATCAACGGCGCCCTGGCGATCGCCGAGGCTGCCTGGGGGGAAGGGGCGGAGGCGATCGTGCTGCCGGAGGAGAACGGGCCCGAGGCGGCGCTGGCGACCGGGATCGACGTGATCGCGCTCGACAGCCTTGGGCGGCTGCCGGCGCTGGCCGCCGGCGATTGGCTGCCGCAGCGGCCGGCGCCGCTCTCACTGGAAGCGGGGGAGGGGGTCGGCGGTCCCGACCTCGCCGACTTGCGCGGCCAGCCGCATCTGCGCCATGCGCTGGAGGTGGCCGCCGCGGGCGGACACAGCCTGCTGATGATCGGCCCGCCTGGCGCCGGCAAGTCGCTGGCCGCCAGCCGCCTACCCTCGATCCTGCCGCCGCTGGCCGCGGTCGAGGCG
>JAENWU010000083.1 GCA_016649905.1 Thermoleophilia bacterium | reverse complement strand
GTCGGTGAGCAGGGCGGACTTACGCCGCGCCGCCACCCCCGCCGGTGCCCTGCCCGAGCGGGTCGACGCGCAGACGGGCATCCCGCGCTCGACCACCCCGCTCGCCTGGCCGCACGCCTTCGCGATCCTCGCCCTGCGCGAGCTCTGGCCCAACCCCTGAGTAGGAGTGCGGTAGTCATTTCGGTCGCTATTCGACCGAAATGACTACCGCGCCTCAAGCAAGCGCCTCCAGCGCCGCGGCGACTGCACCCTCGGCGTCATCGACGGGGACCAGGCCCGGCGCACCCTCCATCTCTTCGCGGCCGACCAGGCTCCAGCTCTGCAGCGTCACCACGGTGCGTCCGATCGCCCGCGCGTAGCCGATCTCCGAGAGCGTCCCCCACTCGCCGGTGACGGCGATGACGACGTCGCCGGAGCTGACCACGGCGAGGTTCCGAGCGTAGCCAATGCCGGTGGCGACGACGTGGGTGCAGTACGGGTTCGCTTCGGCGACCGAGCCGCCGGGGACGATCCCGATCGCGGTGCCGCCGGCGCCGGCGGCACCGCGACAGGCGGCTTCCATGATCCCGCCGAGGCCGCCGCAGACCACGGCCACGCCGGCCTGGGCCAGCCGCCCGCCGACCTCTTCGGCCAGCAGCCAGGGCTCCAAGCCAACCTCGCAGCGGCCGGCGCCGATCACCGCCACCTGTCGCAGTTTGCCCCTCTTGCCGCCCGTCGTCTCGCCAGCCGTCGCCTCACCGTCGGTCTCGCTCATCTGCCCGCCGCTCCTTTCATCTGACCCATCAGCTCCAACGCTCCCGCCTTGTGCAGCGGTTCGTTGAGATTGCCGCACTTCGGGCTCTGCACGCAGGACGGACAGCCGGACTCGCACGGACACTCGGTGATCAATCGCTCCGCATCGCCGAGCAACCGCTCGAATTCCTCATACCCGCGGCGGGTGATCCCAACGCCACCCGGATGGCCGTCGTAGATGAAGATGGTCGAGCGGCCGGTCTGGAAATGGACGTTGGTCGAGAGCCCGCCGATGTCCCAGCGATCGCACATCGCGATCAGCGGCAGCACCGCGATCTGGCCGTGCTCGGTCGCGTGCAGGGCGCCGAGCAGGACGTCGGGCGGCAGCGCCCCGCTGAGCCGGTCGGGCAGCACGTACCAGAGCGCCTGGGTGACGAAGTTCTGCTCGGGCAGCTCAAGGGCGACGATGTCGATCGGCTCCTGCTCGGAGATCGAGACCCGCTGGAAGGCGATCACCTGCTCTGAGACCGAGACCTCGCCGAAGTTGAGCTCGACCCCGGCGACCTGACGCTGCTCGTGGATCCGTTCGATGTAGACCTCGGTCTCCTTTTTCGGCCGCGTGTACCAGTCGCCGTCGAACCTGGAGACGAGCGCGCGGCGCTCGGAGATGTCGAGCCGCTCGACCTCGTAGGAGCGGCCGAGGTGGAGGTAGATGGCGCCGGGATGGATCGTCGTGAAGGCGCGCTCGGCCTCGACCAGGCCCAACATCTCGCCCGACTCGCGCTCGATCACCGCGACCGAGTCGGCCGAGGCCGAGCGCAGGGGGATCCGCGAGGCGACGAAGTCGCTGCGCCGCGGCAGCAGGCGCCCGCCGGCCCGGCGCAGCTCCCCCGCCGCCAGCAACCGCTCCGCCCGCTCGCGCCATTCGGGCCCGAAGACGTCGTCGTCCTCGTCGGAGAGCGGCAGCTCGTAGGCAGCGGCGATCAGGTGGCGGCCGGCGATCTGCTCGTTGGCGTGGTCGAGAATCGCCGCCTCGACCGGCCGCTCGAGGAACTCGTCGGGATGGCGGCAGAAGAACTGGTCGAGCGCGTCCTGGCCGGCGACGTAGACGGCGAGCCCGCGCCGGCGCCTCCCGGCCCGGCCCCACATCTGTCGCAGGCTGGCGACGGTGCCGGGGAAGGTGACGCAGATCGCCGCGTCGAGCTCGCCGACGTCGATCCCCAGCTCGAGCGCGTCGGTGGTGACCACGGCCAGCAGCTCGCCGCGGCTGAGCCGGTCCTCGATCTCACGCCGCTGCTGGGGGGTGTAGCCGCCGCGGTAGGGGGCGATCCGCGCCGCCAGCTCCGGCTTGCCACGGCGCTCGAGGTTTTCGCGGGCGAAGCGTTGGATCAGCTCGATCCCGCGCCGGCTTTTGAGGAAGCAGATCGTCCGCACGTTCTGGCTGACCAGCTCCGCCAGCAGGTCCGCCGCCTCCGAGAGCGCCGAGCGCCGAGCGCCCGTCGCCTTGTCGAGCAGCGGCGGGTTCCACATCGCCACCTCGCGGCCGGCCCGCGGCGCCCCGTCGTCGTCGATCAGCTCGAACGGCGTGCCGACCAGCCGCTCGGCCAGCTCGACCGGGTTGGCGATCGTCGCCGAGGCGAGCAGGAAGCGCGGCTCGGAGCCGTAGGCGCGGGCGATCCGCCGCAGCCGCCGCAGCACGTTGGCGACGTGGGAGCCGAAGACGCCGCGGTAGGTGTGGGCCTCGTCGACGACCACCCAGCCGAGGTTGGCCATGAAGTCCCCCCAGCTCTTGTGGTGGGGCAGGATCCCGACGTGCAGCATGTCGGGGTTGGTGAGGACGAGGTTGTTGCGGCGGCGGATCGGCGGCCGCTCCTCGCGCGGGGTGTCGCCGTCGTAGATCGCCTCGCGCAGGCCGGGCGGCCGCAATTGGGCCAGCTTGCGCGCCTGGTCCTGGGCCAACGCCTTGGTCGGGTAGAGGTAGAGCGCCCGGTTCTTCGGCTGGCGGGCGATCCCGTCGAGCACCGGCAGGTTGAAGGCGAGGCTCTTGCCAGAGGCGGTGCCGCTGGTGATCACCAGGTTCGAGCGGGCGGCGGCCTCGTAGGCCTGGAGCTGGTGGCTGTAGAGGCGCTCGATGCCGGCGCGGCCGAGCGCGGCGACGAGCCCGGGGTCGAGCCCGTCCGGCAGCCCGACCGGGCGAGCCTTGCGATCCGTCTCCGAGCTCTCCGCGACGATCCGGCCGTCGCGCCGCGCCGGATCGATCGCAACAGACCAAGGATGCGCTAGCAACGAGCCGCGAGCCATCAAACCACCCGCCGACGGGCCGATTCCGGGCCTACATCTCCCGAAATCGGCCCGTCGGCCACGATCTGGCCGGCGACGCGCATCGCCTGCAGGGAGCTGCGGTCGTGGATGCGGAGGACGTCGGCGCCCTCGCGCACCGCCAGCGCCACTGCGGCGACGGTCCCCCACTCGCGCTCACCCGGCGGCAGGCGCTGCTCCCAGGATCCGGCGAGGACGGCGCCGATGAAGTCCTTGCGCGAGAGCGAGACGTAGAGCGGCAGGCCCAGCGAGCGCAGCTCGCCGAGCCGCCGCAGGATCTCCAGGTCCTGCTCGGGACTGAGGTCGAAGTCAAGGCCGGGGTCGATCGCGATCTGCTCCTCCGCGACGCCAAGCTCCCGGGCCAGCTCGACTCTCCCCTCGAACCAGGAGCGCAGGTGGTCGACGACGTCGCCGTAATCGCGCCAGGGCCGGTCGACCCGCGGCGGCCCCTCGATGTGCATCAGCACGTAGCCGCAGCCGCTCGCGGCCACCAGCTCGAACATCTCCTCGCAGCCGCCGGAGATGTCGTTGACGGCATGCGCGCCCGCGTCCAGGGCCCGCCGCGCCACCGCGACCGAGAAGGTGTCGGCGGAGATCGGAGCCGATTTTCCGCCGAGGAGTGCATTCCCCGCGTTATCGATGGCGGATGCACTCCTCGCCAGCCCTTCGATCGCCGGCACCAGCGCCGCTGCCTCTGCGTCGGCCTCGACTGGCGGGCCGCTGCGCGCCGCCACCGCGCCGACGTCGAGCATGTCGAAACCGGCCTCGACCAATGCCAGCCCGTCGGCGATCGCCTGCTCCGGCGTGCCGCTGCGCGCCCCCTCGAACATCGAATCGACGGTGACGTTGACGATCCCAGCCCCGAGCGGCTGCGCCAGGTCGAGAGCGCGGTCGGCGAGTTTCCATTCCATCGCCGCTACGGTAGCGGCCGGACCAATGCCCCTCCGCTGCGTCTACACCGATCTCGACGGCACCCTCCTCGGGCCCCGCGGCTCGCTCTTCCGCGACGCCGAGGGCGCCTTCTCGATGGCGCAGGCGCGCGGGATCGAGGCCTGCCACCGGGCCGGGGTCGAGATCGTCGTCATGTCCGGCCGCCGCGAGCCGCAGGTCCACGAGCTCGCCCGGCTGATGGGCCAGCCCTCCTACATCTACGAGGCCGGCTGCGCCTACGCGATCGAAGGCGAGACGACCCTGCTGACCGGCGACCTGCAGCCGAACGAGGACGGGACGATCTACGAGCAGATGGAGGCGCGCGGCACGCCGCGGGCGCTCTTCGAGCGCTTCGAGGGGAAGCTCGAGTACCACGAGCCCTGGCACCACGGCCGCGTCCTCTCTCACCTCTTCCGCGGCAAGGTCGACGTCGAGGAGGCCAACGCGCTGCTGGCCGAGCGCGGCGACGGCGATCTGCGGCTGCTCGACAACGGCGCGATCGGCACCCCGATGCCGACGGTCGAGGGGCGTACCCACGCCTACCACCTGGTGCCACGGATGGTCAGCAAGGCCAACGCCGCCAGCGCCCACGCGCGCGCCCAGGGCTACGACCCGTCCGAGTGCATCGCCGTCGGCGACTCGATCGAGGACCTCGAGGTGGCAGCCGCGGTCGGCCACTTCTTCGTGGTCGCCAACGGGCCCGAGCGCGACGCCGGCCTGCGCGCCGCCCTGCCGGCTTGGGACAACGTCACCGTCACTGAGGGCAGCAACGGCGACGGCTTCTACGAGGCGATCGTCACCACTCTGATCGAGCGGCGCTAGCCGCTCCAGACCGCCGCTCTCGCGCGCCAATTACTATCGAGTTCGAACGATCGATCGAGAGGAGCAGCGTGTCGTCGGAGACCGCCACCGTCGCGGAGCAGGAGTACTTGGAGATCATCTTCTGGCTGGAGGAGGCCGGGCTGCCGATGACCGGCGCCAACATCGCCCGCGCGATGCAACTCTCGCCGCCGACCGTGCACGAGATGGTCGGCCGCCTGATCGACGACGGCTACGTCGAGCGCAACCCGAACAAATCGCTCTCCTTCACCGAGTCCGGCCGCGAGCACGCCAGCCACATCGTCCGCCGCCACCGGATGATCGAGCGCTTCCTCACCGACGTCCTCGGCATCCCCTGGGACGAGGTCCACGAGGAGGCGGAGCGGATCGAGCACGCGATGTCGCCGGTGCTGGAGGAGCGGATGCGGGCGGCGATCGGCGACGCCACCACCTGCCCCCACGGCCACCCGATCGTCGAGGGAATCCGCGAGCAGGGCTCGCTGCTGGCCGACGTCGAGATCGACGCCGACGTCACCGTCCTGCGCTTCGAGAACGAGGCCGAGGAGCTGCTGCACTACCTCAAGGCGGCGGGGATGGACCCGGGCCTCGAGGGCAAGGTCGAGACCTCCGATGGCGACAAAGTCGTGATCGACTCGGCCGACGGCAAGCACGAGGTCAGCCGCAGCGTCGCCGAGACCGTCTCGGTCCGCGCCGACCCGGCGCCGCCGCCACGGGCGGCGATCCCGGAGCAGCTGGTGCTGTCCTCCGACCGCTACGGCCGCTAGGCGATAGCTCCAGCCGGGCTGCGCGCTGGGCCGATCCCTACTCGGGGATCGGCATCGTCACGAGGGGGTTGGAGGTCGGCGCCTTGCTGCCGCCTTCGGGCTCGCTGGTGACCATCACCGTTTCGACGCCTTCCATGTCGGCGATCGTCGTCGAGGCCCGCCCTTCGTGGTCGGGGACGAAGAGCGCCGGCACCGCTTCGACTTCGCCTCCGCGCTGGACCCAGGCCTCGAGCACGCGGTCCTTGGGCAGCTGACGGACGTTGGCGAGTTCGAGCCTGCCGCCGTCGCCTTCGGGAACCATCGTCGCGACCAGGCCCGAATCTTCGCGGGTGACGATGGAGTCCTGGCTCCCGCCACCGCCATTGCCGGAGTCGCTGCCGATCTCGTAGCCAGCAACGGCGACGACAGCCAGGGCCACCGCTGCCAGGCCGGCGATCGGGCGCCAGCTGAGCGAGCCGATCCGGATCCTGCTCAGCCAGCCGGCACGCTGGCGCGAACCGCTTGTGGCCTGCTCGCGCTTGGCGCCGGCCCGCACCTCGGCCATGACGCTGTCGCGCAGCTGCTGCGGTGGCTCCATCCGCTCGACGCTGTCCGGCAGCACCTGCAGCGCCGGGGCCAGCCAGCGCAGCTCCGAGCGACAGCGTTCGCAGTCCTCCAGGTGGGCCTCGAGCTCGCTCGCCTCGCCCCTCTCCAGCGCTCCCAGCGCGTAGGCAGCGACGTCGTCGCTACAGCGGCTGTCGTGCTCGTTCGTCATGCCAGTCCCTCCGCCAGCTCGCCGCGAATCTTTTCCAGTCCCAATCTCATTCTCCCCTTCACGGTGCCAAGTGGCACGCCCAACATCCGTGCAATCTCCGAGTGGCTGAAGCCGCCGAAGTAGGCCAGCTCGATCACCTTCGACTGATCGCCGGGCAACTGGCCGAGTGCGCCGCGAACCGCGCTTGCCGTCTCGCGCCGCATCGCCTCATCATCGGTCAGCTCCTCCGATGGGCGCTGCTCGAGGATCGCGTCGTCGTCGAAGGCCAGCTTCGGCGCTTTGCCGGCCTTGCTGCGGAGCTGGTCGATCGCCCGGTTGCGGACGATGCTCAGCATCCAGGAGCGGACGCTGCCGCGGGTCGAGTCGAAGCGGGCGCCGCTGCGCCAGAGCGAGATGAAGGCCTCCTGGGTGACGTCCTCCGCGGCCGCCCGCTCGCCGACGATCCTGTACGCCAGCGAGTAGGCGACGCCGCCGTGGCGGTCGTAGAAGACCTCGAAGGCCTCGGGGTCTTTTTCCCCGATCAGCGGCATCAACTCCTCATCGGCCAGCCGCTCGGCCTTCTCCCGTCTGATCGTCATCGTCTCGAACTCCTCTACCCGCGGCCCCGTCCCGTTAGGCGATGAACGGTTCCACGGCCTTCAGCACCTGCGCTTCGTCGAGCGAGGGGTCGAAGGCGTCGGGGGACGGTTCTTCTTTGTTCTGGAGCCGGATCGCGGCCGCGTGGCGAGCCTCGACCTGGACGATCGAGCCGGCGGCGGCAAGCACGTCTTTGGACTTGATCGCCGGGCCGGCGCCGTTGTAAGCGCTGACCCCGGTGTCCTCGAACGTCTGCGCCAGTTTCAGGAAGCCGGCGGTGTCGCTGTAGGCGAAGTCGAATTTCGGTTCGGCAACCGGCTTGCCGCCGAGCTGCTTCACCGTCGCCGTCAGCGCTTCGACGTGCTGCTTCTCGTCTTTGGCGATCAGGTCGACCAGGCTCTTCAGTTCGCCTTTCGCGCCGGCCCGGGTCTTCGCTTCTTCGTAGAATTTCGTCTCCAGGTACTCGAGAGTGAGGGCGAAGTTGAGGATGTCGACGTCGCCGCCAGCGCTCATCGCCAGCGCCTTGCGGACGAAGGGGCCGACCATGAAGGTGCCGTAGACGGCGCCCGCCGCCAGCGCTCCCTTGAGGATCACCTCGCTGCGGGAGAGGTCTTCGCTGCCCTCGTCGACGCTGACGCCGGCGAGCTCCGGATGGGCAAGTTCGTTCTGGGTCATTGCTGTGTCCTTTCGCTCTTTCGCCGGGTCAGCCGACGATGAAGGGTTCGACGGATTTGAGGACGGTCTTGGCGTCCGCCGGCTTGGCGAAGGCCCCGTCCGGGGTGATCGGTTCGCCGAGCAGCGTGTTCAGGGTGGCCGCGTGGCGACCCTCGACGGTGTGAATCGCCAGCGCCGCGGCGAGCACGTCGGGGCTCTGGATGTTCGCCGCCTGGCCGAGGTAGGCGGCGGCGCCGAGGTTCTCGACCGTGCCGGCAAGTTCGACCACCGCTTTCGCGCTTTCCAGGGGGAATTCGGCTTTCGGTTCCGGCGCCGGCTTGCCGCCCAGTTCCTTCGCGGCGGCGGTCAGCGCTTCGACGTGTTCGGCCTCCTCCTGGCCGAATTTTTCGATCGTCTTCAGCTCGGCGCCCTTAAAGAGGGCGCTTTTGACGACGTCGGCGTAGAAGGCCGCCTCGAGGTACTCGAGGGTGAGGGCGTAGTTGACGATGCCGAGGTCGCCCTTGCCGAACTGTTCGGTTTCGTTGTCGCCGGCGGACTTGGCGGTGGTGGTCGCCATCGTCGTCCCGTCGTCACTGCCGCAGGCGGCCAGAAAGGCGGCCGCGGCGGCCGAGCCACCGGTCAAAGCCATGAACTTGCGTCGTGAGACCGGGTCCTTGACGGCGCGCGCGACCGCGCTCTTGCCCTGTCCGTCCGTTCGCTCGCGTTCCTTGCTGCCAGGCATCGAATCGCCTCCTCGCTGGTTTGCGCTATCGCCGGTTCCCTACGCGGGCCGGCGGCGAGGCGGATCAAAATTGGCGCGAGTCAGGTGCCGGGAGGGCCCAGGCGGCGCGCGCTAGGCGCGCAGGCGGGCGAGCGCGGCGGCGATGCGGGAGACGCCCTCGGACATCTGCGCCGCCGGCACCGGCGCGAAGGAGAGACGGAGGCTGTTGGCGCCGCCGTCGATCATGAAGTCGGGGCCGGCGACGAAGGAGACGCCGTCGGCTTTCGCCTCGCCCAGGAGGGCCACGGTGTCGGTCCCCTCGGCGAGGTCGAGCCAGAGGAAGTAGCCACCCTCGGGGACGACGAACTCGGCCTCGGGGATCTGCTCGCCGAGGCCGGCGACGAGCGCGTCGCAGCGCGCCTTCAGCTCGGCTTTGACGAAGTCGATGTTGCGGTCGAGCTCGCCGGAGCGGCAGAGGTCGAGGACGATCGACTCGGCCAGCATGTTCGGCGAGATGTAGGTCTCGTTGGCGCGCTTGGCGAGCTTGCCGATCTGCTCAGCGGGCCCGGCCAGATAGCCGACGCGGATGCCAGGGCTGACGGTCTTCGAGAAGGAAGAGGCGTGGACGACCCGGTCGGCCTGGTCGAGCGAGAGCATCGTCTCCAGCGGCTCGCCCTCGAACGGCAGCTCGCGGTAGGGGTCGTCCTCGAAGATCCAAAAGCCGTGCTCGGCGGCGAGCTCGACCAGGCGCTGACGCTTGGCCGAGGAGAGCGTGCAGCCGGCCGGGTTGTGGGCGTTGGGGATGATGTGGGCGAGCCGGATCGGCCCCTCGGCGAGTGCCGCTTCGAGGGCGCCGACGTCGATCCCGTCGGCCTCCAGCGGCACCGGCACCAGCTCGACCCCGAGCCGCTGCAGGAGCAGCAGCGTGCGGTCGTAGGTCGGCTGCTCGACGACGACGCGGTCGCCGGCCGAGAGCAGGTGCTCGAACAGCATCGCCCCCGCCTCGAGCGAGCCGTTGGCGATCATCACCTGCGCGGGATCGAGATCCCCATGGCGCTCGGCGACCCACTGGCAGAGCCCGGGATGACCGATCCCCGTGCCGTAGGAGAGCGCCCTTTCCCAGTCCTCGGCGAGCGCCCGCGCCGCCGCGTCCCGCACCGCCTCGTGGGGCAGGATGTCGGCGCTCGGAGCGCCGCGCGCAAACGAAATCGTCCCGCCAGCCATACGCCCCGACCCTAGCAACGCCCCGCCATCCCCCGACCCCCGGCCGGGCACCACTTCCACCCGTCCCGGGGGGCGAACCCATGGGTGTCTGAGCTTAGGGGCCTATATGGGGCCGGGAGCTCAGACACCCCCTGCGGGGCGGCGGGAACGGGAACGAGCGTTGGCGCGGTTGGCGACGCAGCAGCACGGTGTCGTGGCGCGGGGGCAGTTGCTCGCGCTTGGGTTTGGGGAGAAGGCGATCAAGGTGGGCTGCGATCTCGGCCGCCTGACCCACCTTTACCGCGAAGTCTTCGCTGTCGGGCACACTCGAATCCCCCAGCGGGGACGCTGGTGGGCGGCCGTGCTGGCCTATGGCGAAGGCGCGCTCCTGAGCCACCACAGCGCCGCGGCACTCTGGGGGCTGACGCGGCCGCGAACTGGGCCGGTGCACGTGACCGCCGGGGTCGGCAGACAGGGCGTTGATCGGCGTGCAGGAGCCTGGATCCATCGTTGTCGTCTCGATCCGGAAGACCGGACGACGGAGGGCGGGATCCCGGCTACGACGGTCGCTCGCACTCTCTTCGACCTCGCCGAAGTCAGCGCCCCGGATCAGCTGAAACAAGCCTGGGAGGAGGCGGACCGGCTGAAGCGGCTGCAGCTCGTGGCTGTGGAGCGGGTCTGCGAACGCGGACGTGGGCGGCGGGCGCTGCGGCCGATCCGGCTGCTGCTCACCGCCGCCCGAGCGCCGCGCACCACCCGCTCGCCGCTGGAGGATCGCTTCGCCGCCTTCTGCGAAGAGCACCGGATCCCGCCCCCCGCCACCAACGTCCTCGTCCTCGGCCACGAGGTCGACGCGCTCTGGCCGGATTCCCGCCTGATCGCCGAGCTCGACAGCTGGGAATTCCACCGCCATCGCGCCGCTTTCAACCGCGACCGCGCCCACGATTCGGCCCGGCTCGTCGCCGGCTATCGCACGATCCGCGTCACCCACGAACGCCTCGACAGCGAAGCGGCGACGCTCCTCGCCGAGCTCAGGGCGCTGCTCGGACTTCGCAGCTAGGCCGGAAGCCGGTCCCTGTACCTACAGGGAGCGCAGAACTTCGACCGCGATTGCCGCGGTCTCGGTCGGGCTTTCGCCGACCCGCACGCCCTTTGCCTCGAGCGCCTCTTTCTTCGCCTCCGCGGTTCCCGAAGAGCCGGAGATGATCGCGCCGGCGTGGCCCATCTGCTTGCCGGGGGGGGCGGTGAAGCCGGCGATGTAGGCGACGACAGGCTTGGAGATGTCGGAGGCGATGAACTCGGCCGCGCGCTCCTCGGCGTCGCCGCCGATCTCGCCGACCATCACGATCAGCTCGGTCTCGGGATCGGCCTCGTAGAGCTTGAGGATGTCGATGAAGTCGGAGCCGACGATCGGGTCGCCGCCGATGCCGACGATCGAGGAGTTGCCCGCCCCGGCCTGCTTCAGCTCGTTGCCGATCTGGTAGGTCAGCGTCCCCGACTTGGAGACGACGCCGATCGAGCCGGGGTCGAAGAACTGGGCCGGGATGATGCCGACGTTGGCCTTGCCGGGGGAGAGCACGCCGGGGCAGTTGGGCCCGATCAGCCGCACCCCCGCCTCCTTCGCCTTCCAGTAGGTCGCCAGCATGTCGAGGACGGGAATCCCCTCGGTGATCGCGATCACGGTCTCGACCCCGGACTCGATCGCCTCGTTGATCGCGGGCGCAGCGAAGCGCGCCGGCACGAAGATCATCGAGGTGTTGGCGCCGGCCTCCTCGACCGCCTCTTTGATCGAGTCGAAGACCGGCACGCCCTCGACGTCCTGGCCGCCCTTGCCGGGCGTGACGCCGGCGACGAGGTCGGTGCCGTAAGCCTTGTTGCGCAGCCCATGGAAGGAGCCCTCGCGCCCCGTCAGCCCGGAGACGGCCAGCTTCGTCTGCTCGCCGACGATGATGCTCATGAGGCACCACCGGCCAGCTCGACGACGCGGCGGGCGGCGTCCAGCATCGTCTTCTCCTGGTGCAGGTTGGGCAGGTCGGCCTCGGCGAGAATCCGCAGGCCCTCCTCGGAGTTGGTGCCGTCGAGGCGGACGACCAGGGGCAGGTCGAGGTCGAGCTGGCTGGAGGCGGTGACGATGCCCTTGGCGATCTCGTCGCAGCGGGTGATGCCGCCGAAGATGTTGAAGAGGATGGCCGTGACCTTGTCGTCGGACTTGATCACTTCCAGCGCGTTGACGATCGCCTCGGCTTTGGAACCGCCGCCGGCGTCGAGGAAGTTGGCGGGGGCGCCGCCGGCCTGGGCGACGACGTCGAGCGTCGACATGCAGAGGCCGGCGCCGTTAGCGAGGATGCCGACGTTGCCGTCGAGCTTGACGTAGGTGAGGCCCTTCTCCTTCGCCATCGCCTCCTGCGGGTCCTCGACCGTGTCGGCGATCTCGGCCAGGTCTTGGTGGCGGAAGAGGGCGTTGCCGTCGATCGTCACCTTGGCGTCGAGCGCGACGACCTCGCGGCCGGCGGTGACGATCAGCGGGTTGACCTCGATCAGGGTGGCGTCGTTGGCGGCGAAGGCCTCGTACAGCTTGACCAGGATCTCGGCAACGCCATCGACCACGTCGTCGTCGATGCCGGCGTCGATGCCGATCGTCCGCGCCTCGTCGGTGGTCAGCCCCTTCGTGGGGTCGACGTGGCGGCGGACGAGCGCGTCGGGATCGGTATCGGCGATCTCCTCGACGTTCATGCCGCCCATCCGCGAGAGGATCACGAGCGGCTTCTTCGCCGAGCGGTCGAGGATGATCGAGGCGTAGTACTCGGCGTCGATCTCCGACGCCTCCTCGATCCAGACCTCGTGCACAGTGAAGGGGCCCTCACCCCGCGGTCCGCGGATGTTCATGCCGATGATCGCCTCGGCGTGGGCGCGCGCCTCCTCGGCGTCCTTGGCGACCTTGATCCCGCCGGCCTTGCCGCGGCCGCCGATCTGGACCTGGGCCTTGACCACGCACGGGTAGCCGATCCGATCCGCCGCGGCGACGGCGGTCTCGACGTCGCGGGCGGGCTCGCCGTCGGGAACGGAAACGCCCGCGCGTCCGAACAGCTGCTTGCCCTGATACTCGAGAAGATCCATCTGGAAAGTGCCGCCGGAGCGGGGGCGGAGCCTAACCGAAAGCCGCCTGCCGGTGATCCCGCGAGAGACCGATCGGCGAGCACCAGGCGACAAGCCGCTCTCTCGGTAAGCTGGGCGCCAGCCACCATCTACAGGTTCTTCACCGGCCGGCCTCCTTTCGGACATGGTTTGCGATACCGGAATCGGGCGACGGGGGGACACGACACAACGTCGGCCGAATTGCGTAGGCTGCCCGTATGGGTACATGGACTTTCATCACAAATCATGCTCGCGTCCTTCTGGTGATCGCGCGGGATCCGACCCTGCGTTTGCGCGACATCGCGGCCACGCTCGACATCACCGAACGGGCTGCGCAGCGGATCGTCACCGAGCTCGTCGACGAGGGCTACCTGACCCGCAAGCGCGAGGGACGCCGCAACTCCTACAAGGTGCATCCGAAGATGCCGATGCGCGCTCCCCAGGCCAAGCACACCGAGGTGGGCGAGATCCTCGACGTCCTGCTCGCCAACCAGGACCCGCTCGACAGCCCGGGCTGAGCGACCGCCGAGGAGCCCCGCTGGGGGCCGCAAAGGTCCGCCGGACCGGCGGATGCCATAATGCCGCGCCTTCATGCCTCTTCCAAAGCGCAGCGAGATCGAATGGGTCACTACCGACTGCTACGGCACCCTGATCGATTGGGACAAGGGAATCTCCGAGGCGTTCTCGCGTGAAGCCAAGGAAGACGGGCTGACGCTCGACACGAAGGCGCTCCTCTCCCGCTTCTACGAGCTCAAGTACGAGGTCATGGCGGGCTCCTACGAGCTCTACGCCGAGGTCCTGCGCCGC
>JAENWU010000054.1 GCA_016649905.1 Thermoleophilia bacterium | reverse complement strand
CACAACACCGGCAGCTGGGTCTTCTCCTCCGTCTTCCACCACCCCGGTAAGCCGCCCAACGCCTACTGGCCCGGCACCGTCACCTGGCTCGAGGACGCTTTGCCGCCACGCCGGGTCCAGCTGCTGCTTGACCGCTCCCACGCCGACCTGATCGAGCTGGTCGAGCGGGCCGGCCTCAATCCAGCCAGTCGGCGATGACGGCGCCGATCTCCTCGCCGGCGTCCTCCTGGAGGAAGTGAGAGGCGTCGGCGATCGGCCGCGGCGGCGGGAAGTTGAGCTGACTGGAGACGCGCTCGCCGACGCTGAAGGGCAGGATCGGGTCCGAGTCGGCCCATAGGACCAGGGCCGGCCGCTCGTCGTCGCGCAGCGCGTCGGCGACCGCTTTGCCCTCGGCGGCGCCGACCATCTCCGGCGTCGTCGGCATGATCAGCGGGAAGGCCCGGACGCCGGCCTTCGAGGGCCCGTCTATATAAGGAGCCTCGTAGGCGGCGATCACCTCGTCGCCGGGGTCGTGCTTGCAGCCGCCGCGGATCAGGGCGCCGACCGGCACGTCCTCGTTGTCGCGGACGAAATCGCGGAAGGCAAACCAAGCGTCGCTCATCCGCTGGTGGCCGGTGAACGGACCGGTCTCCGCGATCACGATCCGGGAGATGCGGTCGGGATGCTCGACCGCCAGCCGCAGCCCGATCGGCCCGCCCCAGTCGTGGACGACCGCGGTGGCGTCGCGCAGGTCGAGTTCCTCGAGCAGCGCCGCCATCTGCTCGACGTGGCGGTCGTAGCTGTACCAGCCGACGTCGGTGGGCTTGTCGGAGCGGCCGAAACCAGCGTAGTCGGGAGCGATGCAGCGGTAGCCGGCGTCGCGGACCGGCGGGATCACCTGGCGCCACAGGTACGACCAGGTCGGCTCGCCGTGGAAGAAGACGACCGGCTTGCCCTCCCCCTCGTCGAGGTGCGCCAGCCGCAGCCCGTCGACCTCGCGGTAGCGCGACTCGAACGGATATCCCGGCAATCCCTCCAGCAACTCGTCCGGCGTGCGGACCGCGTCGACGCTCATCCCCCAACTCCCCTCGCTCGGTTTTCCCGCGCCAGAGCTTAGTTCCAGCAATTCGGATCAGGATTCCCTACTTTGCCGATCAACTTTGTGCTAGCCTGCCGTCCTTCTATTCAGAAGTAAGTTAGTCGACATAGGAGGGAATCTAGATGCGGAACGCTCGCAATACCCGGCGGCGCAGCGTGAAGGCAGGCCTCTCGGCCGCCGTTCTCACGCTGCTCATCGCAGTCTTCGCCGTCGGATGCGGTGGAGGCGATGACAGCAGTTCCAGTTCGAGTGCCGATACGGGCTCGAGTTCGAGCTCCGGTGGCGGTGGCGAGCTCAGCGTGGTTGGCTACTCCACTCCCGAAGCGGTCTACCAGGAAGCCCTGGAGCCCGGATTCGAGGGGACCCCGGAGGGAGCCGACGTCACGTTCAGCAACTCGTTTGGCGCCTCCGGCGACCAGAGCCGCGCGGTCGAGGCAGGCCAGCCGGCGTCGGTGGTCCACTTCGCCCAGGCGGGCGACATGAGCCGCCTCGTCGAGGCCGGACTCGTCGACAAAAACTGGGACAAACAGCCCTACGACGGGATCGCCCAGGACTCGGTGGTCGTCATCACCGTCCGCAGCGGTAACCCGGAGGGGATCAAAACCCTCGACGACGTGCTGACCAAAGACGTCGGCGTGGTGACCCCCAACCCGTTTAGCTCCGGCGCTGCGCGCTGGAACATCATGGCCGTCTACGGCTCCCAGATCAGCGAGGGCAAATCGCCCGCGCAGGCGCTGGAAGCGGTCAAGACGCTGCTCGGGAAGGCCGTTGCCCAGCCGGGCAGCGCCCGCGACGCACTGTCCGCCTTCACGCAGGGTGAGGGCGATGTGCTGCTCGGTTACGAGAACGAGGCAATCAAGGCGATCGACGAGGGCGAAGACATCGAATACGTGATCCCGCCCAGCACGATCCTGATCGAGACCCCGATCGCGGTCACCAAAGAAGCGCCTGAGCCCGCGGCTCAGGACTTCCTCAACTACATCTGGTCGGATGCCGGCCAGGAACTTTGGGCTGAGACCGGCTACCGGCCGGTCAACCCGAAACTGGTCGACCCGAAACAGTTCCCGACCCCGAAGGACCTGTTCACGATCGCCGACTTCGGCGGCTGGGACAAAGTCAACGAAGAATTCTTCGATGACGAAACCGGCTCCGTCGCGAAAATCGAGGAAGAACTGGGCGTCTCCACCGCCGGCTGATCCATGGAGGCCCACGCAGCAACAAGCACGACGTCCAATCCCCCGGCAGGCATGCGCCTGCCGGGGGTCGGCGCCGGCCTCGGGCGCGGCTTGGTCGGGCTCTACCTGAGCGTGATCGTGTTGCTGCCGCTGGCGGCCGTCGTCAACCAGTCGATGGAGGGCGGACTCGGCGCCTTCTGGGACGCCGTGACCTCACCGCAGGCGGTCGCCTCGCTGAAGCTGACGGTGATCTGCTCGCTGATCGTCGTCGTCATCAACGCGATCTTCGGCACGATCATCGCCTGGATCCTGGTCCGCGACAACTTCCCCGGCAAGGCCGCCGTCAACGCCGTCATCGACCTTCCGTTCGCGCTGCCGACGATCGTCGCCAGCCTCACCCTGCTCGCGCTCTACGGCAGCGACAGCCCGTTCGGCGTCGACATCGCCTTCACCCGCGCCGCCGTCGTCGTCGCCCTGCTCTTCGTCACCCTGCCCTTCGTCGTCCGCGCCGTGCAGCCGCTGCTGCTCGAGATGGACCGCGAGATGGAGGCGGCGGCCGCCTCGCTGGGCGCCGGTGGCTTCACCATCTTCCGCCGCATCATCTTCCCCAACCTCCTCCCCGGCCTCGCCGCCGGCGTCGCCCTTGCCTTCGCCCGCGCGCTGGGCGAGTACGGATCCGTCCTGCTCTTCGCCGGCGGCCTGCCGGACACCCAGGTCTCCTCGGTCTTCATCCGCAGCCAGATCGAGTCCGGCAACGACCTCGGCGCCTCCGCCGTCTCGGTCGTGCTGCTCGTCGCCTCGCTGGTGCTGCTCGCCAGCGTGACCCTGATCCAGCGCTGGGGCAGCCGCCACGAACGCAGCAGCGGTGGCGGCCTGACCGCGATGCCGATCAGCGGCGACGTCCTCACCGAGGACAAGCCCAAGGAGCGCGACGATGAATAACTCCACCGCAAGCCGCTGGGGCCTGCGCACTCTGGGCCTCGGCTACCTCGCCCTGCTCCTGCTGGCGCCGCTGGTGCTGATCTTCTTCAAGACCTTCGAGGACGGGCTGGCGCCGCCGATCGACGCGATCACCTCCCCCGACGGCCTGCACGCTCTGAAGCTGACCCTGCTGATGGTCGCCGTCTCGGTCCCGATCAACACCATCTTCGGGGTCGGCTGCGCGCTGCTTTTGGTCCGCCACCGCTGGAAGGGCAACCCGGTGATCGACGCGATCATCAACCTCCCCTTCGCGATCTCCCCGATCGTGATCGGCCTCTCGCTCTTCCTCCTCTACGGGACCGATGGCTGGTTCGGCCCGACGCTCGCCGACGCCGGGATCAAGATCCTCTTCTCGGTGCCGGGGATGATCCTCGCCAGCATCTTCGTCTCGCTGCCGTTCGTCGTCCGCGAGACCGTGCCCGTGCTGCAGGAGATCGGCACCGACCAGGAGCAGGCCGCCACGACCCTTGGCGCCAATGCCCGGCAGACGTTCCTGCGCATCACTCTGCCGGCGATTCGCTGGGGAGTCGCTTACGGCGTCGTCCTCACCACCGCCCGCGTGCTCGGCGAGTTCGGCGCCGTGACGATCGTCTCCGGGTCGATCAACGGCCAGACCCAGACCCTGCCGCTCTTCGTCGAGAAGCAGTACGCCAACTTCAACCAGGCCGGCGCCTACGGCGCCTCGCTCGTGCTCGCGCTGCTCGCGCTCGCAACGCTTCTGGCAATGAACCTACTCAAACGAAAGGAGGCCTGATGGGAATCACAGTCGAGGGAGCAAACAAGCGCTTCGGTGACTTTCAGGCTCTCAAAGATGTCTCCATATCCGTCCCGGACGGCTCACTGACCGCCCTGCTCGGTCCCAGCGGCAGCGGCAAGTCGACGCTGCTGCGGGCGATCGCGGGGCTCGAGGACCTCGATTCGGGCCGCGTCGTGATCAACGACGAGGACGCGACCGCCAAACCACCGCAGCGGCGCGGCGTCGGCTTCGTCTTCCAGCACTACGCCGCCTTCAAGCACATGACCGTGTTCGAGAACGTCGGCTTCGGCCTGAAGATCCGCAAGTGGAAGAAGCCCGAGATCTCCGATCGCGTCCACGAGCTGCTGAGGCTGGTGCAGCTCGACGGGCTCGCCGGCCGCTTCCCCTCCCAGCTCTCCGGTGGCCAGCGCCAGCGGATGGCCCTGGCTCGGGCGCTGGCCGTGCAGCCGCAGGTGCTGCTGCTCGACGAGCCCTTCGGCGCCCTCGACGCCAAGGTCCGCAAAGACCTGCGGACCTGGTTGCGCCATCTCCACGAGGAGATGCACGTGACGACGATCTTCGTCACCCACGACCAGGAGGAGGCGATGGACGTCGCCGAGCAGCTGGTGGTGATGAACAACGGCCAGGTCGAACAGTCCGGGACCGCGAACGAGCTCTACGAGCAGCCCGCGAACGAGTTCGTGATGAGCTTCGTCGGCGAGGTCAACCGCCTCGGCGACGACTTCGTGCGCCCACACGACATGGACGTCGTGCTCGATCCCGACGAGCACACCCAGGAGGGCCTGGTCCAGCGGATCGTCGCCCTCGGCTTCGAGATCCGGGTCGAGTTCGTGCTCGGGGACGGGACCGAGGTCTGGGCGCAGCTGACCAGGGGTGAGCTGCAGCGACTGGAACTGCGGGAAGGGCAGATCGCCTACCTGCGACCCTCGCAGGCAAAGAGCTTCAACGGTCCGCCACCGTCCGACCCCCAGGGGGCCTCGACTCCCCCAGGGCCCGACGACGGCGGCGACGCAGAGGTATCTGCAGCCGTCTGAAGGGGCGGCGGGCGGGGCGCGCTTTTTGCCGGGTGGCGCCCCGCCCATTTCGCCATGCGATTTTCTCACCTGCTATTCTTGAGTTAGATACTCGACAAACTCTAGAAAGGACGGCAAGATGAGCAAGAGGGTCTCCCAAACCACCTTCGTCTCCCGCGGTCGTATCGCCGGCCTGGTGAGAGACGAGATTCCGGCCGGGAACGGACAGAACCGGACCAGCCGCCTCGCCAATCGCGATCCCGGCACCACCGCCGCCGACGAGGCGCTCTTCTACCGCGCTCGCCTGGTTCTCGGCGACGCCCTCCCCCGCCCCCAGCGCTGACGCCGGGGGCTCGAGGCCTCCCCGACCGGGAACCTCGATCAGCCGGAGAAAGCCTACGCGGCGGCTTTCGTCCTGCTGCTGATGGTCCTGGCCCTGAACGGGGCCGTCGACATCGTCCACCGCCGCGCACGAAAGGTTGGAACGTGGAGTTCCTGAACTCTCCCCCGCCGCCGATCCGGCGGCTGCCCCTCGAGGACCCGGCAGCGGCGACCGAGGTGGGTCCGCCGCTGCCTTCGCCCGGCACCAACGGCAACGGCGGCGCCCCCAGCGGCGGCTTCACCGCGGCGAAGCGCTCGATCAGCGCCCCCCAGTTCTCGATCCGGCGCATGGAGATCGACGGTGTCTCGGTCTTCTACGGGCCCAAAGAGGCGGTCAAATCGGTCTCGCTGCCGGTCCGCCAGGGCGAGGTGCTGGCGATGATCGGCCCCTCGGGCTGCGGCAAGACGACGCTGCTGCGCTCGCTCAACCGCCTCACCGAGCTGACCAGCACGGCGAAGCTGACCGGCCGCATCCTGCTCGACGACGTCGACACCCGGGCGATCGAGCCGACCCTGCTGCGACGCCGGGTGACGATGGTCTTCCAGCAGCCGAACCCGTTCCCGATGAGCGTCTTCGACAACATCGCCTACGTGCTGCGCGAGCAGGGCTCGCGGCGTCAGCGCAAAAAAACGCTGGAACCGGCGGTCCACAGCGCCCTCGACCGGGCCGGCCTCTTCGAGGAGGTCAAAGACAACCTCGACCACCCGGCCCTGAAGCTCTCCGGTGGCCAGCAACAGCGGCTCTGCATTGCCCGCGCGCTCGCCGCCGAGCCCGAGGTGCTGCTGCTCGACGAGCCCTGCTCGGCGCTGGACCCGAAATCAACGCAGGTGATCGAGGACCTGATCGTGAAGCTGCGCGACGACGTCGCGGTCGTGATCGTCACCCACAACCTTCAGCAGGCCTACCGGGTCGCCGACCACGTCGCCTTCATGTACCTGGGCGACCTGGTCGAGTACAACAGCGCCAGCTCGCTCTTCAACTCGCCACGCGAGCAACGAACCAGGGAGTACGTGAGCGGTGCCTTCGGCTAGCCGACTGCTGCCACGCCTCGCCGTCGCCGCCTGCGCCGGCTCGCTCCTGCTCGGGGCGTCTGCAGGCTGCTCGACGACGCAGGAAAAGGCCGCCAAGCACCAGGCGGAATCGAAACGCATCCTCGATGCGCGAGCCGCGCGCCAGGCGAAAAAGAAGAAGGAAAAGAACAAGGGCGGCAAGGACGGAAAACCGCAGAAGAACGGGGGAAAGAAGCAGTGACCGAGAGCAATCCCAGGCCGCCGGCGGGCTACGAGCCCTGCGAGGAGTGCGGGGCGCCGATGGACCCGCAGCAGCGCTACTGCGTCAACTGCGCCGCCCGGCGCGGCAACGGCGCCAACCCCTCCTCGCGCTACTTCGCGGCGATGAGCACCAAGGCGCGACGGCCGCTGACCGGTCCGAAAAAGGAGAAGTCGGCGCCCGGCAGCCGCGCCGCCGCAGTCGGCTTCTTCGCGCTGCTGCCGATCGCGGTCGCGCTCGGCGTGATCGTCGGCCGCGGTGGCTCCGACGGTGGCGACAGCGACGCCCTGCTGCAGGCGCTGCGGGCGCAGGAAGCGACCGCCGCGACCACGGCGACGGCGGGTGGAGCAACCGCCGCCACCGCCACCGGCAAAGCGAAAGACAAAGCGAAAACCAAGCAGGCGGAAGCCAAAGGCGAAGGCAAGGTGACCCAGACGGCGAACGGCGACGTCCACGAAGTGACCAACTTCAAGGCGTCCAAGGAGAAGGAAGCCCAGGACACCAAGCTGGTCGAAGAAAACCCCGAACAGGTCGGCGACGACTACATCAAGGCGCAGCAGAACCTCCCCGACGTGATCGTCGTCGGTGGCGACGGTGGCTCGGCGCCGGCGCCGACGAACGGAGCGGAACCATGAGCCGCCTTACCGACCTTGTGCGACGGCCGGCGAAGAAGCTGCGCCGCGAGGACCCGGCACCGAGCCCGGCGGAGGAGCCTGCCGCCCCCGTGCCCGAGAAGCCCAACCACAAGGAGCTAGTCGCCCAGCGCGACCGCCTGCTGGAGAAGTTCACGGTGATGCAGGCCGACCTCGGCGGCGCCTTCTACGAGATGGCGATCCGCGACCACGTCCGCCTCGACGTCCTCACCCGCAAAGCCGCCGAGCTGCAGCGGGTCGACGCCGAACTGACCGCAGCCGAGCGGGTGCTCGACATCGAGCGCTCCGACGCGGCCGGGCACTGCCCGACCTGCGGGTCGCCGTTCATGCACGGGGTGCGCTTCTGCGCCCAGTGCGGCAGCTCGCTGTCGGCGCCGGCCGAGGCCGCGCCGGAGCCGGCTGCGCCCGCGGCACCGGCGGCCCCATCCGTCACCTCGGCACCGACTGCCCCGCCAACCCCGCCGGCGGAGGCACCCACCCAGGAGGTTCCGGCGACCCCGAAGGCGGAGACGACCCCGTGACCGCGCTCTCCGCCCTGGTGGCGAAGGCGATCGCGGCTGCCGCGGCGCTGAGCGGGAAACAGCTCGCGCTGATGGTCGCCTCCTCCCTGGTCGCCACCTCGGGCATCGTCGCCGCGGGCTTGACCACCAGCAACGATCTTGGGCCGCTGGCCGGTCTGGTCGGACGCAGCCTCGCCTCCAACGAGGCGCCGGCGCCGGCCGAAACCGCCGTGGAACCGGAAGAATCGGCGGCCGAACCGGCCGGCGGGTCTCCCCTACCCGCGTCCGGCGGGGGAGCGGCTTCCTCCGGGCCGCTCCCCGCGCCGGCGCCGAGCGAACCCGAAACGACGCCGGAAGAACCCAAAGAACCGGAACCGACGCCGGAAGAGCCGGTGGTCGAACCGGGGCCGATCCAGCACGTCTTCGTCATCTCGCTGGCCAGCCCGGGCTACGAAGCCGCCTTTGGAACGGCGCCAACGATGCCCTACCTGGCGACCACCCTGCGCCCGCAGGGCAGCCTGCTCAGCAACTACTCGCTGCTCGACAGCGCCGCGGTATCGAACTCGATCGCGGCGGTCAGCGGTCAGCGCCCCAACGCGCTGACCAAAGCCGATTGCCCGACCTACACCGAATTCCCGCCGACGGCGGCGGCCAACTCGGGCGGTTTCGTCCCGGGCGACGGCTGCATCTACCCGGTCGAAACCATGGGCCTGGCCGACCAGATCACCAGCGCCCAAATCAGGTGGCACGCCTACATGGAAGGCATGACCGACGCAGCCGGCGCCCCGGACACCTGCGTACACCCCGAACCGGGCGCCGCCGAGGCTCCCACCCCCGGTGCCTACTCCTCGCGCCTCAACCCCTTCGTCTACTTCCACTCGCTGGTCGACCTCGGCGACTGCTCGATGAACGACGTGCCGCTGACCGAACTGGACAAGGACCTGAAGAAGGTCGAGACGACGCCCAACTACTCCTACATCTCGCCCACTCCCTGCAACGCCGGTGTCGTCGGCCAGTGCCCGCCCGGGGCGCCGCAGGGCGCCGCCGCCGACGACGCCTTCCTGGCGGCGCTCGTGCCGAAGATCCTCAAATCGGCCGCCTACAAGAAAGACGGGCTGCTGATCGTCACCTTCAACCAGGTCAGCCCGCCCGACCCCGCCCTGCCGGCACCGGCGCCCAACCCCGAACCGCCCAAAGTCGGCACCCTGCTGATCTCTCGCTTCGCGAGCCCCGGCGGCATCGACGCCGCGGCCTACGACCCCTACTCGATGCTGCGCTCGGTCGAGGACATCTTCCAGCTCGACCACCTGGCCGGCGCCGCGCCGGCCAAGGTCCGCTCCTTCGCCCCCGCCCTGCTCGGGACCAACGGCGGCGATTAACCCGTCGATGTCGTAGTTCTGTCCGGATAGCGGAAAGAACTACGACATCATCGCGGTCGCGTTTCTGACAGGGTGGACCCGTGAGCGCGAACGAGCAGAGCGGCGAGCCGATCACGGCCGCCGGGATCGAGGATCTGAAAGCCGAGCTGGCGGAGCTGGAAGGGCCGAAACGGCTGGCGATGGCGGCGCGGATCAAGACCGCCCGCGACGAAGGCGACCTCAAGGAGAACGCCGAGTATCACGTCGCCAAAGAGGACCAGGCCCACATGGAGACGCGGATCAAGCGCCTGCGGGAACGCCTTCAGAAGGCCTTCGTGGTCGAGGTCGACAAGACCCCCTCGGACCGCTTCGCCTTCGGCCGCAGCGCCGAGGTGCTCGACGAAGCCAAAGGCGAGTCCAGCGTCTGGACCCTGGTCGGCTCGACCGAGGCAAACCTGGCCGAGGGCCGGCTCTCGGCCGAGTCGCCGATCGGCCGGGCCCTGATGAACGCGACAGTCGGGGCCACGGTCAAGGTCGAGACCCCGCGCGGCAGCCGCACCTTCAAGGTCCTCAAGCTCGTCTCTTAGCCGAGGATTGACGCCGGTGGCGGGGTGAGAATGGCCCTGTGCTGATGCTGCGCTCATCCGTGGAGGCCGACCGGGCCCCCCACTTCGCGGCGCTGCTGCGCGAGATCGACGGAGTCCGTCGGATCGTGCAGCAGCCGGATGAGTCCTCGGACACCGGCAGCACCGTCTTCGTCGCCGACGTCGAACCGGCGGCCGCCGACCGCCTGGTCGAGACGATCGCCGACCTCGGCATCCCGGTCGACGATTACCTGCTGACCAAAGTCGAGGTGGTGGCGCCGCTGCGGCGCCAGCTCGGCGGCGGGCGCGGCATCGAGGGCTTCGCCTGGGTCGAGGTGATGGGCCAGGCGCGGGCGAACTCGCGCCCGCTGGCCCGCTACCTGGCGCTGATCACCGTCGCCGCCGTGATCGCCGCCCTCGGCGTGATCACCAGCAGCTCGATCCTGATCGTCGGCGCGATGGCGGTCAGCCCCGACCTGCTGCCGATCTGCGCCACCTGCGTCGGCATCGTCGGCGGCCGCCACCTGCTCACCCAGCGCGCCGCCACCACGCTGGTGCTCGGCCTCGGCCTGGTCGTGGTCGTCGCCGCGCTGCTCTCGGCGCTGCTCAAATGGGGCGACTTCCTCCCCAGCGGCTTCCGGGTCGAGGACTCGGCCCTCAACACGCTCGCCCACACCGACTACTCGACCGTGCTGGTCGCCCTGGCGGCCGGGGTCGGCGGGATGCTCGCTTTCGAGTCGCGGGCCAGCGCCGCGGTGGGCGTCGCGATCTCGGTGACGACGATCCCGGCCTCGGCCTACCTAGGCGTCTCGATCGGAGCCGCCGGCTCCAGCGAAGCTCTCGGCGCCCTTGTCGTGCTCGCCGTCAACGTCTCGCTGCTGATCCTCGCCGGCACCAGCACCCTCTACGTGCAGCGCTGGCTCGCCGGCCGGCACCACGACTGAGGCCGGCTGCGGCCGCGACCACGGTGCCGGGTCGGGGCGGCGCTCGTCGTAGACGACGTCGACGCCGGCGAAGCGGTCTTCCCAGCCGCGTCGCGATTCGCGGAAGACGACGCCGAGGAAGCCGAAGCCGAGGGTGACGACGGAGAGGTAGAGCCCGAGCAGGCGCTTGAAGCCGCGCCGCAGCGGCAGGCGCCCGGAGCTGAGCCGGATGCCGACGAAGCGCATCCCCGGCGTCTGGCCGGCCAGCGCCCAGAAGAAGACCAGGTAGAGCGAGCCCATCGCCACCCAGGCGGTCGAGCCGACCGCGATCGCGAAGCTCGAGCCGCCGTTGGCGCTGCCGCCGAAGGCGTTGTCGACCAGGGTCACGAGGGCGACCAGCGCCGTGAAGCCGAGGTTGACGAAGACGCCGTCGATCACGTAGGCCAGCGCCCGGCTGGGGAAACCGGCGTTGAGCGTCGGCAGCGGCCGCTGTTTACGGAAGAAGATGCGGCGGACGATCCGCTCGAAACGGTCGTCGAGGTCGCGCACGATCTTGCCGATCGTGCGACCGATGTCCTCCAGCAGGCCGGCCCCCTGAGCGCTGATCGCGGCCCGCAGCTCCGGCGCGCCGGCGATCCGCTCGACCAGCTGCTGGGCCTCCTCGCTGGCCAGCAGCCGTCGCCAGACCTCGTCGACCAGCTCGCTGTCCATCGCCTCCACCAGCGCCCGCTTGACGGCGTCGCTCTCGAGCGCGCCCTGCACCGCCTCTTCGACCGCCGGGCCGTTCAGCACCCGGGCGATCGCCCGCTCGACGGCCTCGCTCTCGATCGCGCCGACGATCGCCTCCTCGGCGGCGACCTCGACCGCGCGGTCGATCCCGGTCGCTTTGCCGACGCTGCGGGCGCCGCGCACGCCGACGCCGAGCAGGCGGGCCGAGAGCGGCAGGTGGCCGTTGGCGGCGGCGTCCCCGTTGACCGCGGCGGCGCCGTTCAGACCGGCGTCGCCAGTGGCCTCGGAGCGCGGAGTAGAGCCGTTTTCCATCCCGCGCCGAGTATAGGACGGCTCAGCGGGCCTCGCTCAAATGTTCGAGCAGACGATCGATGAAGGGCGCCTGTGCCGGCAAGATCTTGGCCCGGGCCTGCTCCTCGCCGAGCCACTCGGCGCGGTCGACCTCCGCGAAGTCGGTCTCCCTGCCGCTGCGCGGCGGCCACTCCATCGCGAAGGTGACCGATTCCAGGGCGGCCGTGTCGAACTCGCCCTCGGCGCCCCAGGCCTCGACGACCTTGCCGGACTTCTGCCTGACCCGGCCGAGGTCGATCAGCTCCTCGGGCACCAGCTCCGGCGCCGGCCCGAGCTCCTCGCGCATCTCCCGCAGGGCGCAGGCTCGAGTCTCCTCGCCGGGCTCGATTTCGCCCTTGGGAATCGACCACGAGCCCAGGTCGCGCTTGCTCCAATAGGGACCGCCAGGGTGGACGAGCAGGAACTCGGGATCGGTCCCGGTCTGGCGATAGAGCAGAATCCCGGCGCTGCGTTTGGCGGCCATCGCTCCCTCAGGCCGATCCCAGGGCGTCGACGAGCGGGGCCAGGACCGCCATCACGTCCTCGCGAGATGCGGCGGCGAGCGCCTCCAGGGTGCCGTTGGCGCGGGTCATCGCGATCCCCACCGCGAGCGCGATCAGCAACTCGGCGCGCAGCTCGGGCTCGGGCACCCCGCGACCCCGCAGGAGCTCGACCTCGCCTTTCAGCAGCCGCTCACGAAGCACGCCGCTGACCTGGCGGCGAACCTCGTCGGTCAGCGACGGGCTGGCCAGGGCGCGGCTGATCGGGCTGTGCCCGCGCTCGTCCCAGCGCTCCAGCAGGGTGGCGACCAGCGCCGCCGGCTCGAAGTCGACCTGCGTCTCAGCGGGGACCGATAGATCGGCGATCGCCGCCATGAACAGGCCCTCTTTGGACTCGAAATAGCGGGCGATCAGGGCCGGGTCGACGCCGGCGCGCTCGCCGATCTCCCGCGTCGTCGCCCGCTCGTAGCCGACCTCGTCGAAGACTGTGCGGGCGGCGGCGAGCAGCGCCTGCCGGCTCGCCTGCGCGTCGTGGGGGCGCCGCTCCTTGATAGCCTTGTCACCAGTTGATGACATCCGCTGCCGACACTACCACCTCCACCCCCCACCGGCAGCACTACGGAGTCACCTTTGCCGTCCTCGCCCTCGCCGGCGCCTCCTACTCGCTGCTGCAGTCGACGGTCGCCCCGGCGCTGCCGGTGATCCAGGAAGAACTGAGCGCCTCCTCGACCGCCACCGCCTGGGTCTTCACCGGCTACCTGCTCAGCGCCTCGATCCTGACCCCGATCGTCGGCCGCCTCGGCGACATGTTCGGCAAGGCGCGGACGCTGGTGATCTCACTGGCCGTCCTCTGCGTCGGCGTGCTGATGGCGGCGCTGGCCACCTCGATCGAGATGCTGATCGTGGCGCGGATCATCCAGGGCTCCGGCGGTGCCATCTTCCCGCTCGCCTTCGGGATCATCCGCGACGAGTTCCCGGCCCGCCGCGCCGCCCAGGGGATCGCGATGATCTCCGCCATCCTCGGCATCGGCGGCGGCCTCGGCATCGTCCTCGCCGGCCCGATCATCGAGAACCTCGACTACCACTGGCTCTTCTGGTTCCCGCTGGTCTCCGTCGTCGCCGCCACCGCCGCGGCGATCTTCTTCGTGCCGGAGTCGCCGATCAAATCGCCGGGCAAGATCGACTGGGCCGGCTCGGCGCTGCTCTCGTGCTGGCTGGTCCTGCTGCTGCTGGGAATCAGCCAGGCCTCCGACTGGGGCTGGGGAGACCCGCGCACGCTCGGCCTTATCCTCGCCGGCATGGCGATGCTGGCGGTTTGGATCGGTTTCGAGGAACGCGTGCGCGAGCCGCTCGTCGACATGGTGATGATGCGGGTCCGCGGCGTCTGGACCGTCAACGCGGCAGCCTTCCTGGTCGGCGCCGGGATGTACAGCTCCTTCATCCTGATCCCGGAGTTCACCGAGACCCCGGCCAGCACCGGCTACGGCTACGGGTCGAGCGTCACCGAGGCCGGGCTCTTCCTGCTGCCGGCGACCGTGGCGATGATGCTGGTCAGCCCGATCGCCGGCTCGCTGGCAAGTCGGACCGGCCCCCGGATCACGCTGATCGCCGGCTCGCTGGTGACCTCGGCGGCGTTCACCCTGATGACGGTCGCCCACGGCGCCCACTTCAACATGTACGTGGCCACGGCCCTGATGGGGACCGGCATCGCCCTCGCCTTCTCCTCGCTGGCGAACCTGATCGTCGAAGTGGTGCCGCCCGAGCAGACCGCGGTCGCGACCGGCATGAACACGGTGATGCGGACCCTCGGCGGCTCGGTCGGCGGCCAGATCGGCGCCAGCCTGATCGCCGGCACCGTCGTCGCCGCCAGCCTCCCGACCGAGAAGGGCTTCACGCTCGCCTTCGGCTTCGGCGCGGGCGCCTGCCTGCTGGCGGCGCTGGCCAGCTTCGCGGTCCCGCGCCGGCCGCGACCCTCCTTCGATCCCGTGCCGATCCCCGCCGGCGCCGACTGATGTCGCTGTACCGCAACATCCTCGTCGCCGTCGACGGCTCGCCCGACGCCGAAGCGGCGCTGCGCCACGCCGCGGCGCTGGCGCGCGACCAGAACGCCCGCCTGACCCTGCTCAGCGTCGCCCCCGCCGCCGCCTCGACCGCCGGCGTCGGCGGCGCCACGCCGGCCGACCCACTCGAGTTCCACGCGAAGATGCTGCGCGAGGCAGCCGCCTCGGTCCCCGACGACGCCAGCGTCAGCACCCTGCTCGAGCGCGGCGACGCCGCCGACGCGATCCTCGCCACCGCCGCCAAGGGCAGCCACGACCTGATCGTGATGGGCTCCCACGGCCACAGCCGCTTCCACCGCGCCCTGCTCGGCTCCGTCTCCGAGCGAGTCCTCAAGGCAAGCGAGACGCCGGTTCTGCTGATGCGCGGCGGCAAGGTCGCGTCGGATCCTGGGACCTAGTGGTGTGCCCCGTCCCGCGGGAGCTTTTCTGCTCACGAAAGCTGCTCACCTCAGAGAGCTAGCCGTTTTCGCGAAAGCAACTCACCTCGAAACGGGAGGCGATTCGTGGGGAGGGACAGGCACCCTCTATGCAAACCCCTCCCGGAATTAGATGGGAGCCGCTATTCGCCGCCCCCCAGCTTGTAGGCAACGATCTGCGCCCGCTGCCCTTCGGCCAGCGGCAGCCCCGCCGCCGCGACCAAGGTGTCGCCGCTGACCATCACCCCGGAGTTGGTCCCGGCCGGCAGCGAGCCTTGCCAGACTTCGCCACCGGTTTTGGCATCGAGCGCGTGGACGACGCCTTCGAAGCTGGTCGCGAAGACGAGGTCGTTGACCGCCGTCGGCGCTCCGTAGGCCGGCGTTTCGAATTCGGCGTTCCAGATGATCTTGCCGCTGGCGAGGTCGATCGCCACCAGTTCGCCGGTCGATCCCGTTCCCGCTTCGCCGATTTCCACCCCTTTGGAGACCGTGATCGGGGAGTTGACGACGGGAACGAAGACGGTCGTCTTGTTCGCCGCCATCGGCGCGATCACCCCGCCCAGATAGCCGGGGGCGACGATCCCGTCCTTCAGCTTCGAGTATTCGCCGCGCATCGCCAGCAGGCCGTCGTCGTCACGGCCGTTGTGGTCACCGACCGGTCGCTTCCAGACCGGCCTGCCGGTTTTGGCGTCGACGGCGACGACGATCCCCGACTTGCCAGCGCCGATTGCCAGCTCGCGACCTTTCGCGGAGGTCAGAATCGGCGGGTCCTGGAAGTCCCAGTCGTAGAGGTCGTGTGGCGTCTGCTGGTAGTACCACTCCATCTTGCCGGTCGTCGCATCGAGCTTGACCATCGAGTTGGTGTAGAGGTTGGGCCCGGGCCGGCTTTTGCCCCACGGGTCTTCCGGGGTGCCCGGGAACGGCGCGGGGTTGCCGGTGCCGAAGTACATGAAGCCCTTGTCGTCGAAGGAGGGCGGGTACCAGAGGCCGCCGCCGGCGTTCACTTCCTTGTCGCCCCAAAGGCTCGGCGGCACGGTGTTGAAGTGCCAGACCTTTTTGCCGGTCTTGGCGTCCAGGGCCCAGAGCACGCCGACGCCGCCGCCGGGGTACTGGGAGTCCACGGTCACCGGCACGGTCGAGACGTAGACGAGGCCATCGTGGTAGCCGGGGGCGATGTCGATCGCTTCTTTGCTGGGGCTCTTCAGCAGTGGCGTCGACCAGATCTCTACGCCCGTTTCTTGATCAAGGGCAAACGCCGCGCTGGCGGTCGCGCCGAAGACGCTGCCGCCGGCGACGACGATGCCATTGGGGCCCTGGTCGGGCTCGTCGTAGCGCTTGGTCCAGTGGACCTCGCCGCTCTCGAGGTCGATCGCCTGCACGTTGGACTCGAGGTCCTGGGAGTAGATGACCCCCTTCGCGATCACCGGCGTCGAGGCGTAGCTGCCGAAGCTGCTCTGCGCGGTCAGCGGCAGTTTCCAGGCGACTTCCAGCGAGGTCGCGTTGCTGCGGTTGATCGGACCGCCGACGTAACGACTGTTGGCGGTGTCCACGCCGGGGTAGCCGGTGCCGTTGAATTCGGGGTCTCCCGTCGACGCGCCGCCGTCATCCGAGGAGCCGCCGCACCCCCCCAACGCCACCACTCCGATCGCGAACAGCGCCAAGGCGCTTATGACACGACTCCACCTGCTTGACAGCGAGCGCGGCATTCCTGCTCCTCCCTAATCGATTAGTACGGACTTACGTTGTTCTGAAGCGGAGCCCGCGGCGCCGCCCAGGGCGGGGCCCAGCAGCGGTCCCAGGACCCGATTGGCCAGCAGCCCGAGGCTGCCGAGGTTGGCGAACCCCGGGCCCTGGCTGAGGCCGCCGAGCCCCGGAATGTGCAGGCGCGGCTCCATCCCGACCAGCTCGAGGGCGCGGCCGATCGGGATTTCGGTCTGCGGCGGCCGGTCCCAGAGGGGTCCGGCCAGCCGCTCGACCGCGGCCCGCAGCTGCTCGTCGAAGAGGCCGCGCACCTGCGCCAAGAGGTCGAAGCCGGTGCAGTTGACGACGAAGTCGTAGGGCTCGGCGACGACCCCGTCGGCGCCCTCGTATTCGAGCGCGACGCCGGCGCCCTCCCCAGCGCCGACATGGACGGCGCGACCGGTGACGAACGAGCACTGGCCGTCGCCGGCGATCGAGGCGAGCACGCCGACGTCGAAGACGCCGCGATCGCAGTGCTTGACGAAGTCACGCCGCGTCTGCAGGTCGAGGCGCTCCCAGCCGACGTCGTCAGGATCGGCGAAGACGCGGTTCTCGAGGAAGCTCTCACCGCGGCTGAGCGGCAGCGTCGGCGTGAAGACGGTCAGCCGCGCCCGTGGCCGGAAGGCGCGCAGGAAGACGAGGGCGCTGAGGGCGCTCTCGCCACCGCCGACGATCGCGATCTCGACCTCCTCCTGCGCCGGCACCCGGGCGAACTCGTCGCGGCGGCTGTCGCAGTGGAAGACACGATCGGCGATGCTCGGGTCGCTGGGGAACTCGCGGTGGACGCCCGGCCCGGTGAGGATCAGGGCGCGGCCGCGGTGGCGGAGCGGGTCGGCGGGGTCGCCGCGTTCGGCCACCTCGACCTCCCAGCAGTCGCCCTGCGGCGCCAGCCCCACGCCGCTGACCCGACCGTGGAAGTGGGCAATGCCCTCGCGCGCCCGCTCCAGCACCCAGCCGAGGTACTCGCCGTAATCGCGGTGGCGGACCGGCGGCGATTCGCGGTTGACCCAGGCCGCGTAGGTGCCGCGTTCGACCGCGTAGCGCTGCCAGGTGAACGGCAAGAGGCCGGCGTCGATCTCGTCCCCGACGTCGCCGAACTGCCTGCGGCTGCGATAGGGGAAGCCGACGTCCTTGATCGGCGGGATCGCCAGCGGCTCCTCGCCCGAGGTCATCCCGTTGCGCCCCAGCCAGGAGGCGGCGGGCTCGGTTTTCTCGACGATCGTCACCGAGAACGGGCCATAGCCGAGCCGGTTGACGACGTGGATCTTCGCCGAGATCGCCGCCGCCTTGGCGCCGGCGCCGACGATCAGCAGGTCCGACTCCGTCCCCCGCTTGTGCGCCGCCGCCTCCTCCACGGTCTCAGGCGGCGGCAAGGGTCGAGGTGCCAACCGGGTCGGCGCTGCGGCGCTCGGCGATGACCATGCCGCTGCGGTCCGGGCTGAAGGAGATCGCGCTTTTGCGGGCCCGCTCGGAGTCGGCGGTTGCCGAGCGCAGCTCGACCGTCGAGAGCACCGTGCGCAGCACCCGCTTCATCTCCATTTCGGCGTAGCTGGCGGCGAGGCAGCGGCGCACGCCGCCGCCGAAGGGGATCCAGGTGTAGGTCCCGGCCGGCTGCTCGATGAAGCGCTCGGGGCGAAAGAGCCGCGGCCGCGGGTAGTAGCGGGCGCTGCGGTGAATCAGGTGTATGCAGGGAGCAACCGTGGTCCCCGCGGGCAACTCGCAGCCACCGAGCCGCATCGGCTCCAGCAGCCGCCGCACGACCACGGGCACGGGCGGTCGCAGCCGCAGCGTCTCCTTGACCACCGCGTCGAGGTAGGAGCCGTCGCCGTCGAGGGCGTCGGCGCGGGCGCGGCCGAGCGCCTCGGGGTTGCGCAGGAGCCGCTCGAAGGCCCAGGCCAGCGAGGTCGAGGTCGGCCCGTCGCTGAGCAGCGTCACCAGTTCGTCGCGGAGGTCGCGGTCGCTCATCGGCGAGCCGTCCTCGTAGCGAGCCTGGACCAGCATCGAGACGATGTCCTCGCGCTCGGGTTCGGCCCGGCGCCGGCGGACCTCCTCCATCACCGCTTCCTCGACCGGCACCATCGCCCCCTGGTAGCCACGGCTGCGGGTGACCCAGCCGGGGCCGAAGACCGCCAGCATCGCCAGGTTGCGCGGCTCGTTCATCCAGCCGGTGAGGTCGCGCAGCCGCTGCCGCAGGGTGTCGAGCCGTGGCTCGGGCTCGGGGCCGAAGACGGCTCGCATGACCACGTCGAGGGTGATCTCCTGCATCCGCGGCCAGAGCGCGAAGGGCTCGCCGAGCGGCCAGCTCGCCACCTCACGGCGGGCCGCCTCGGCCATCGCCTCGGCTTCGGCGGCGACGCTGCGGCCGTGGAAGGAGGGCAGCATCAGCTTGCGCCTGGTCATGTGTTCCGGTTCTTCCAGCAGCATCACCGAGCGCGGGCCGAGCACCGGCCCGAGCAGCGGGTTGGCGACGCCGACGCCGACCGCGGAGCCGGCGGTGAAGACCTTTTTGACGTCGTCGGGGTCGGCGAGGATCACCCAGTCGCCCCAGTGGAGGATGCGCAGGGTGAAGGTGTCCCCGTAGCGGCGCTGGCAGCGCTCGAGGAACGGCAACGGCCGCTGCGTCCAACCGATCGCCTGTAGGGCCCGCGGCATGCGCGGCCCCGGCGGCAAGGAGCTCACGCCTCGGTCCTTCCCTCAGCCGTGGCCAACCGCTCCATCAGCTCGTCCTCGGCGCGGCAGGTCGCGGCAATCAGGAGGTCGAAAAGGTCCGCGGCGAAGTCCTCGGGCAGGTCGACCTCGGCGCCGCGAGCGAGGTAGCGCTCGCGGACGACCTTGACCCGGTCGGGCTGCATCATCGGGATCTCGTGCTCGCTCTTGTAGACGGCGACTTCGCGGCAGATCTCGAAGCGCTCGCCGAGCAGGCGGGCGATCTGGTCGTCGATCCCGTCAAGGCGCTGGCGGAACGGCTCCAGCCCGCTCATCGCTCGTCGCTCCCGAGCAGTCCGTTGGCAAAGGCGTGGCTGCAGGCAGCCAGCGCCGGCAGCGAGTAGCCGCCCTCCTGGATCACGCAGATCGGCAGTCCGCAGCGGCCGAGCAGGGCGCCGATCTCGGCGAAGATCGCTGGTGAGAAGCCCCAGTTGCCGTGAGGGTCGCCGCTGACCGTGTCGTAGCCGAGCGAGACGACCAGCGCCGCCGCCTCGCCGGCGAGCGCGTCGATCGAGGCGCCGACCTCCTCGGCGTAGGTCTCTTCGGCCGGGCCCTCGGCGAAGGCGAGAGCGCGTTCGCCCGCGAACTGCGGCAGCACCGTGCCGGGGGCGACGTTGGTCACCGGCGCCGCGTGCAGCGAGTGCAGCGTCGCCCCGCCCAACCGCTCGACCAGCGCCGCCGTCCCGTTCGGGTAGTGGAGGTCGAGGTCGAGGATCCCGACCGGCTTGAGGCCGCCCGCGCAGAGCGTCTGCGCCGCGGCAGCGGCGTTGTTGAGGTAGCAGTAGCCGCCGAGGAAATCCGGGCCGGCATGGTGGCCGGGCGGCCGGCAGACCGCGTAGGTGTAGCGGGCGCCGCCCAACAGCCGCTCGGCGGCGGTGATCGCGGTGCGGACGCCCT
>JAENWU010000178.1 GCA_016649905.1 Thermoleophilia bacterium | reverse complement strand
GGGCGAGGTCAGCAGGAAGCGTGGCTCGGCGCCGGCCAGCAGACCCGCCTCGACCAGGTCCTCACCCTCGGTGACGAACAGCCCCTCGCGCTCGCGATGCTTGCGGTCGCGCAGCTTGCGGACCAGCTTCAGCTTCTCGTTTTGGGGGCTGGCGATCATCGGGTTTCCTGGGGCCGAGGTTTCTTTCTTGTCCGTCGTTTCTTCTCCTGGAACGCAAAACGGGCCGCAATCTTGCGGCCCGCCCGGGAAAGTGGAGTGTCGGTGTGCCGCTAGGCGGCCGCACCCTCCCGGGCTAGCTCCACGAATCGGCGGAAGGCGTCGCGATCGTGCACTGCGATGTCGGCCAGCATCTTGCGGTTGACGGTGACTTCTGCCTTGTTGAGGCCGTTGATCAGTTCGGAGTAGCTCATGCCCTCCAGCCGCGCCGCGGCGTTGATCCGGGTGATCCAGAGCCGGCGGAAGGTGCGCTTCTTGTTGCGACGGTCGCGGTAGGCGTACATCCCCGACCGCTGCACCTGCTCTTTGGCGAAGCGGTAGGAGGAGTGCTTACGGCCGAAGTAGCCCTTCGCTTCCTTCAGTACCTTGCGGCGCTTCTTGCGCGCGTGGACGGAGCGCTTGACGCGGCTCATCGCTTCTTGCCTCCACCGAGCAGCGCCCGCACCGTCGGCGCGTCGTTCGGAGAAATCTCGACCGGCCGCGCCATCTTCCGCTTCCGCTTCGCCGACTTTTTCTCCAGGATGTGGCTGGAGTAAGCGCGACGGCCACGCAGTTTGCCGGTGGCGGTCTTGCGGAAGCGCTTCTTGGCGCCGGAATGCGTTTTCATCTTCGGCATCGGGCTCGCTATTGAAGCAGACGGCGCGGGCTCGACGACGCCTGAGCGTGGTCGTGGCCTCTGCCGTGGGTACGCTGCGCCGCGATGCGCATCGTCTACGTGGTCGGGACGCGGCCGAACTTCGTCAAGACGGCGCCGGTGATCGGCGCCCTGCGCGCACGCCTGCCCGCGGGCCGCCACGCGATCGTCCACACCGGCCAGCACTACGACCGGCTGATGTCGGAGGTCTTCCTCGAGGAGCTCGGGGTGCCGGCGCCCGACCACATGCTCGAAGTCGGCTCCGGCAGCCACGCGGTGCAGACGGCGCGGACGATGGAGCGGCTGGAGCCGGTCCTGCTCGAGGAGCGCCCCGACCTGGTGATCGTCCCCGGCGACGTCAACTCGACCCTGGCCGCGACGCTGACCGCGGTCAAGCTGCAGATCCCCGTCGCCCACGTCGAGTCGGGCCTGCGCAGCTTCGACATGACGATGCCGGAGGAGGCGAACCGGATCGTCGCCGACCGCTTCTCCGAGTACCTCTTCCTGCACAGCGAGGAGGCGATCGAGAACCTGCGCGCGGAAGGGATCCCCGACCAGCGCATGCACTTCGTCGGCAACACGATGATCGACACCCTTGTCGCGCTCGAAGGCCGCTTCCGCGCTGCCGGCGCGGCGGCCCAGCACGGCCTCACCCCGGGCGAGTATGCGCTGGTCACCCTGCACCGGCCGGCGCTGGTCGACGGACCCCTGCTGGGCGAGACGGTCGCGCAGTTGGCGGCGCTCGCGGCGCAGATGCCGGTCGTCTTCCCGGTCCACCCGCGGACGCGGAAGATGATGGAGGGCGAGGGCGCCGGCGAGCACCCCGGCCTGAGCCTGATCGAGCCGCTCGGCTACCTCGACTTCCTCTCCCTGCTGGCCGACGCCGGCGCCGTCCTCACCGACTCCGGTGGGATCCAGGAGGAGACGACCTACCTCGGCATCCCCTGCTTCACCCTGCGCGACAACACCGAGCGCCCGGTGACGATCAGCGCCGGCACCAACACCCTGCTCGGCCTCGACCCGGCCGCGATCGCCGGCATCCCGGCCGCACTCGATGCCCGCGGCAACGCCCCCAGCGAGCCGCCGCCCCTCTGGGACGGCCACGCGGCCGAGCGAATCGCCGACGTGCTGGCCGACTAGCTGTCGGTGGGCGCGTCGGCTGCCGGAGTCTCGGCAGCGGATGCCTCGGCAGGTGCCTTGGCGGCCGGTGCGTCAGCCGGGGGAGCGTCGGCGGCTGGTGCGTCGGCGGTAGGAGCGTCGACGGCTGGTGCGTCGGCGGTAGGAGCGTCGGCGGCGGCGTCAGTAACCGGCGCCTCGCTCTCAGTGTCGGCATCGGCCGAGCCCTCGAGCTTGGCGACCTCTTTGCTTGGCGCCAGCAGCATGCTCATGTTGCGGCCTTCCTGCAACGGCGCCGACTCGACGACCGCCATGCCACCGAGGTCCTCGAAGAGCTTTTGCAACAGCGCTCGGCCGCGCTCGGGGTGAGCTTGCTCGCGACCGCGGAACATGATCGTGACCTTGACCTTGTCGTGGTGCTTGAGGAAGCGCTCGACGTGGCCCTTCTTGGTCTCGTAGTCGTGGCTTGCGATCTTCGGCCGCAGCTTGATTTCGCGGATGTTGACCTGCTGCTGGTGCTTGCGGGCCTGCTTCTGCTTCTGCTCCTGCTCGTATTTGTACTTCGAGTAATCGAGCAGGCGGGTAACAGGCGGTTTGTTGCCGGGGGCGACCTCGACCAGGTCGAGGTCGGCGTCCTGGGCGCGTTTGAGCGCCTCGGCGATCTCGACGATGCCGAGCTGCTCGCCGTCGGCCCCGATCAGGCGAACCTGGGGGACGCGGATGCGCTCGTTGATTCTCGTCGTGTCGCGCTCTGGTGGGCGCCGATCGAACCTACGCGGAACCGGCACTATCGGGAGGAGCGCTGAAGCTTCAAGAGGACGAGAGGTCGGGAAACCGGCACGGGGCGCTCAGCGGCGGCGGTTGATTGGCGTGCCTGCGGTCAAGTTGGGCGGAGTATAGAGGGCAGGACAGAGTTGGCAAGGCCAGGCTCACGCAACGCCGGTCTCGGCCGCGATCCGAGCGGCGAACTCGGGCAGCGTCATCGCGCCCAATTCGCCGTCGGCATGGGAGCGCACGGAGACGGCGCCGGCCTCCTGCTCGCGGTCGCCGACGACCAGCATGTAGGGGTAGCGGCCGAGCGCGGCGTCGCGGATCTTCTTGCCGACCGACTCCGAGCGGTCGTCGAGCGCGACCCGCACCCCGGCTTCGCGCAGCTCCTCCATCGCCTTCTCGGCGTACTCGTTGTGGCGGTCGGAGATCGGCAGCACGATCGCCTGCACCGGCGCCAGCCAGACCGGGAAGCGGCCGGCGTAGTGCTCGATCAGGATCCCGGCGAAGCGCTCCATCGAGCCGAGCAGGGCGCGGTGGATCATCACCGGGCGGTGGGCGGAGTCGTCGGCGCCCGTGTAGTAGAGCTCGAAGCGCTCGGGCATCTGGAAGTCGAGCTGGCAGGTGCCGCACTGCCAGGAGCGGCCGAGCGCGTCGGTGATGTGGAAGTCGATCTTGGGGCCGTAGAAGGCGCCGTCGCCGGGGTTCAGCTCGTACTCGCGGCCTTGGCTCTCCAGCGCCTCGGCCAGCGCCGCCTCGGCTTTCGCCCACTGCTCCTCGCTGCCCATCGACTTCTCCGGCCGGGTCGAGAGCTCGACGTGGACGTCCTCGAACCCAAAGCGCGCGTAGAGCTCGTCGATCGCCTCGCAGATGCTCGCCACCTCGTCGGTGATCTGGTCCTCGGTGCAGTAGACGTGGGCGTCGTCCTGAGTGAACGCACGGACCCTGAGCAGGCCGTGCAGCACGCCCTCGCGCTCGTTTCGGGTCACCTGGCCGAACTCGGCCAGGCGCAGCGGCAGGTCGCGGTAGGAGTGGCGCTTGTGGTTGTAGATCTCGACGTGCCCGGGGCAGTTCATCGGCCGCAGCGCGTAGCGGCGCTCGTCGACCTCCATGAAGTACATGTCGTCGACGTAGTTGTCCCAGTGACCGGACCGGTGCCAGAGCGACTCGTCCATGACCTGCGGGGTGGCGATCTCCTTGTAGCCGCGACGGACCAGCT
>JAENWU010000118.1 GCA_016649905.1 Thermoleophilia bacterium | reverse complement strand
CCCGATCGCCCGCCGCGGCTCCCAGTTCCTGCGCTCGGCCCGGGTTCTGCGCATGGCCAAGGAGATGGGCGGGCCCGACGTGGTCACCAAGTCCGGGCTGATGGTCGGGCTCGGGGAGAGCTTCGAGGAGATGGTCGAGACCTTCGGCCTGCTGCGCGAGCACCGGGTCCAGGTGCTGACCGTCGGCCAGTACCTGCGGCCGACCGAGAACCACCTGCCTGTGGTGCGCTACTGGCACCCCGACGAGTTCGAGGCGCTGGAGAAGGCGGCCTACGAGCTGGGATTCGAGTCGGTGGCGGCGGGACCGCTGGTGCGCTCCAGCTACCACGCCGATCAGAACCTGCCGGAGGGCAAGCGGGCCGAGAGCCTGATCGCCTAGCGGCGCGGGTCGACGAGGACCTTGAGCCGCTCGTCCGGATGCTCGGCGAGCTCCGCAAACGCCTGCGCCGCGTCCCCTAGCGGAATCACCTCGGCCACCAGGCAATTGTCACTGCCAGGTGTAGAGCCGTGACACTTTTCTGCGTACGGTCCGCCAGATGGCGGACCGTGTCGTCGTGGCACCTCTGAATCTGAAGGCAAAGGGGGATCTGGCCGAGCTAATGGTGGCGGCGGATCTGCGCCGGCGCGGCTTCGGGGTTGCACTGCCGTTCGGCGAGGACAACGACTTCGATCTGATCCTGATCCGAGGCGAGCGTTTGGAACGGGTGCAGGTGAACGTCGAGTCCGACGGGAAGGTGATCAAAGTCAGATGCATTTCGCACTCGTTGACCAACGGGAAGGTGCGACAGACCAAGCGATACACCGATCGCATGATCGAGCTGCTGGCCGTCTACGACGTCCTGGCGCGCAGCGGACTATCTCGTCCCCTGATCCAAGCCAAGGATGGAGCCAGCCGGGATCGAACCGGCGACCTTTCGGATGCAAACCGAACGCTCTGCCAGCTGAGCTATGGCCCCTCGCCCGAAAGTCTAGGCGCCGGAGGCGCTTTCCGCAGCCGGCTCAGCGGACGACGGCGCGCTTGTATTTCGTTACCGCGAGGAAGGCGAAGACGGCGGCGATGCCGATCGACCAGGCGAAGGCGCCCCAGATGCTGTTGCCGGCCGGGGCACCGAGGAAGAGGGCCCGCATCGCGTCGACGACGATCGTGAAGGGGTTGACTTCGGCGAAGGCCTGCAGCGCCCCCGGCATCGACTCGACCGGGACGAAGGCGGAGGAGACGAAGGTGAGCGGGAAGATGACGATGAAGCCGAGCGACTGCGAGGCCTCCGGGGAGGACGAGGAGAGGCCGATGAAGGCGAAGACCCAGGAGAAGGCGTAGCCGAAGAGCAGCAGCAGGACGATGCCGGCGACGATGTGGGCCAGCGGCGCGTCGAAGGAGAAGCCGGCGATGACGCCGACGACGATCATCGTCGCGACCGAGATCGAGTTGGTCCCGATGTCGGCCAGGGTGCGGCCGGCGAGCACGGCGCCGCGCGACATCGGCAGCGAGCGGAAGCGGTCGACCAGGCCCTTCTTCAGGTCTTCGGAGAGGCCGAGGGCGGTGACGAAGCCGCCGAAGGACATCGTCTGGACGATGATCCCCGGCATCAGGAAGTCGATGTAGTCGTAGCCCGGGGTCGCGATCGCGCCGCCGAAGACGTAGGCGAAGAGCAGCACGAACATGATCGGCTGCACGGTGAAGGAGAGCAGCAGGTCGGGCGCGCGGGGAATGCGCTTGAGGCTGCGCTGGGCCAGCACCAGCGTGTCGGAGACGGCGTTGCCGAAGCCACTCATCGCTCCGCCTCCTCCCCGTCAGCGCCCTCGCCTTCGTCGGGCTCGAGCGCGTGGCCGGTGAGGGTGAGGAAGACGTCGTCGAGGGTCGGCCGCCGCATCGCCACGTCGTCGATCCCGATCCCCGCCTCGTTCAGCCGGCGCACGGCCTCGGCGATCGCGCCCTTGCGCTCGCGCACCGGCATCCGCAGCAGGCCGTCGATCATCGCCGGTCGCTCCGCCGCGATCGGCTCCAGCGCCGCGATCGCCCGCTCGGCGTCGTCTTTGGACTCGAGGGTGATGTCGAGCCGCTCGCCGCCGACCTGGTCCTTGAGCTCGTCGGAGCTGCCCTGGGCGATCACGCGGCCGTGGTCGATTACCGAGATGCTGTCGGCGAGGCGGTCGGCCTCGTCGAGGTACTGCGTGGTCAGCAGCACCGTCGTCCCCTCGGCGACCCGGCCCTCGATCGTCTCCCAGAGGCCGATCCGGCTGCGCGGGTCGAGGCCGGTGGTCGGCTCGTCGAGGAAGAGGACCGGCGGGCGCGCAACCAGCGCCGCTGCGAGGTCGAGGCGCCGGCGCATCCCGCCCGAGTAGGTGCGGACGAGGCGGTCGGCGGCGTCGCTGAGGTCGAAGCGCTCGAGCAGCTCGGCGGCGCGGGCGCGCGGCTCGCCCTTCGGCAGGTGGTAGAGGCGGCCGACCATCTCCAGGTTCTCGGCCCCGGTCAGGTTTTCGTCGACCGCCGCGTACTGGCCGGCGAGGCCGATCTGGCTGCGCAGCTGGGCGGCCTCGGAGACGACGTCGAGGCCGGCGACGCGGGCGCTGCCGCCGTCGGGGGGCAGCAGCGTGGTGAGGATGCGGACGGCGGTGGTCTTGCCGGCGCCGTTGGGGCCGAGCAGCGCGAGCACGGTCCCGGCCGGTGCGCTGAGGTCGATCCCGCAGAGAGCCTCGACGTCCTTGTAGGACTTGCGCAGGCCCTCGGCTTCGATTGCGAGGTCGGAGGCAGCGATGCCCCGCAACCTACTAACCAGTGGTGACAGTCGACCTCGCGATCAGTCGTCGAAGTCGAAGTCCTTGGGGGGACGCTGCTCGAACCAGAGGTTCTCGTCCTCGGGCGCGTCCTCGAGGAACTCGGGGGTGTCCTCGAGCACATCGTCGTGCGAACCGGTTTCGGGTTCGTAGGGGCCGGGCTCGGCGGAATCGGGCTCGGCGGACGCCTGCTCGGCAGGCTCGGCCTCGGAGGACTCGGGCGCCGCGGTCTCGTGCTCGGCCGACTCCTCCTCCTCCTCGTAGTTGTCCTCCTCGCCTTCCTCCTCGATGTCGAAGATCGCGGTGCCTTCCTCGGTCTCGGCGAAGGCCGCGGGCGCGGGCGCTGAATGCTCCTCGGTCTCTTCGCTGGGGAAGGCGGGGGGCAAGTCCTCGGCCTGGGGCTCCTCCGCGGCAGGCTCCTCGGCCGCAGGAGGCAGCGGGTGCTCGTCGGTGACCGGCGCCTCCAGCGCCTGGTTCAGCTCGTCGGAGAGCCGCTGCTCGCTGAAGAAATCGTCCTCCTCGTCTTCGGGCGCGGGGCCGGAGACCTCGATGCCGGAGAGCGGGTCGACCGGCGCCAGCCGCGGCTCGGCCATGCCGGCGTCGAGCAGCTCTTCGTCGGAGGGGCTCTCGGCCTCCGTAGCACCGGCCTCGATCTCGGCCTGGACGTCGAACATTTCGGTCGGCTGGTCGGCGATCGCCTCGCGCTCTTCGGTCGTGTGGACGCCGTCGGGGTGGGGCGGCTCTGCCTGCGGCTCCTCCTCGGGGACGACCTCGTGCTCGGCCGCGGGATGCTCCTCGATCGAAGGCTCCGGCGTCAGCGGCGACTCGTCCGCAGGGTCCGGAGCGCTCGGTGGCGGCGGTCCCTCCTGCAGGTCGGCGATGTTGGGAATGCGGCGCCCTTCGGCCTCCGCCCCTTCGGCAACCTGCTCCTCCCCCGTACCCGGCGCCGTCAAGAACTCGGTCGGAGCCTCGGCGAACGCGTCGGGGCCATCGGGACGCTGCGGCGGCCCAAAGGCCTCGTCCTCGAGCTTTTTGACCTCGGCCTCGTCCGCGCCATGGGCGCGCTTCAGTTCAAGGTGCTCTCGAATTGCGTCGTCGAGGATGCTCATTTGGCCTACCGCCGGGAAAGGCTGTCAAAGACTATGCGGTTATCCTTGCCCTTGCGAGGCCATGGGAGCAACTTCCCAGCCACGACCTCGGGGCTATAGCTCAGCTGGCAGAGCGCCTGGATCGCACCCAGGAGGTCGGCGGTTCGAATCCGCCTAGCTCCATCGACTTCTCCCTGCAAGGCACGAGTTTCCGATTGACCCCGGAACCTTTTGTCGTCAGCCTGGATCGCGGAAGTCAACCGTAGGTCAACCCGCAGCCGCGGGGACAGCGGGAGGAGCGATCCGATGGCAGATGGGGCGAACCCGCACCGCACACGCGTGGAGCGCGGCATCTACCGCCAGCCCAACGGCAAGTACGCGGCTGCGCCCGGCACGCCGGGCACCTTCACTTCCGCACCTGCGGTCGCGACCCTGAGGCGGCGGCGCGCCTGTGCGGTAACGCCGGGCTGGGACAAGCGAGAAGGCTCAGCCGAGCGTGACGTTCACTTTGGTTCCAGGCGCCAGCTTGCGCCCCGCTTTGGGGCCCTGGTGGACGACCTTGCCGGATTTCGCGGTGACGTCGTCTCGCTTCGTCACTCTGCCGACTTTGCAGCCGCTTTGCGGATCCGTTTCTTCGCCCCGTTGAGCTTCTTGCCCCTGAGTTGGGGAACGATGCAGGCTTGGTAATCGAAGGTCAGGGCCGGATTGGTCGCGGTACCGGCGACGGTGGTCACGGCGATCGCGGCGCGCTCAGGCGGTCCTGCGACCGATCGCCAGCAGATACTCCTTCTCGAAGCGCGCCGCCCCTTCCCCGCCCCGGTTCCACTCCTCGCAGAAGGCGTCGAGCGCCGCGTCGAACTCCTGCGCCCGCCCCTCCCGCTCAGCGTTTCCGCGGGCGACGATGGTCGGGCCGTAACGCGCTTTGAAGTGCTCGCCGTAGTCGCTGGCCTGCTCGAAGGCGGTGATCGTGAGGTCCTCGCGCAGTAGCGTTTGCAGCTCGACCCGGTCTCCGAACAGCTCGCGCACGTGCTCCTCGCTACCCCAGAGCGGTGGCGGCTGGGCGCCAGGGGGCGGCGCCGGCGCGAACGGGCCCATCAGCCGGAAGAGCGACCCGATCATCCCCTCCGGCGTCCAGTTCAGCATGCCGATCGTGCCGCCGGGTCGGCAGACGCGGACCAGCTCGTCGGCGACCGCCTCGTGGTGCGGCGCGAACATCGCCCCGATCGAGGAGATGACGACGTCGAAGGAGCCGTCCTCAAAGGGCAGGCGCTCGGCGTCGGCCTCGACCCAATCCACCTCGACCCTGGCCGCGGCGGCGCGCTCACGCCCCGCCTCGAAGAGCTCCGGGGTGAGGTCGCCGGCGGTGACCTCGGCGCCGCGTTCGGCAGCCGGAATCGCCGCGTTGCCGGTGCCCGCGGCGACGTCGAGCACCCGCATCCCGGGTCCGATCCCACAGGCTTCGACCAGGCGCGGGCCGAGCGGCAGGAGGAAGGTCTCGACCATCGACGGGTAGTCGCCCGAGGCCCACATCTTGCGGTGGCGGACCTTCAGCTCGGCGTCTTTGGGATCGGTGCTGATGCTCATTGCTCCTCCTGTCGTCCGGTGTCGGCAGAGGTCTACGCCGTGGACGGCGCCGATTCAACTGCAAGATCTGCAGTTGGCCTAGACTCGGCGTCGATGCAGGAGAGCTACGGTCAGTTCTGCCCGGTCGCACAGGCGGCGGAGGTGCTGAACGAGCGCTGGACGCTGCTCGTCGTGCGCGAGCTGCTGATGGGCAGCACCCGCTTCAACGAGATTCAGCGCGGCGTGCCGCGGATGTCCTCGTCGTTGCTCAGCAAACGCCTCCGCGAGCTGGAGCAGGCGGCGCTGGTCACGACCGAGCCGCTCGCCGTAGGACGGGGAAAGGTCTACGAGCTGACGCCCGCGGGCCGCGCCCTGGGGCCGCTGGTGGTCGCGCTCGGCACCTGGAGCCGCGATTGGCTGAGCCGTGAGATCAGCGCCGAGGAAGCCGACCCGGCCCTGCTGATGTGGGACCTGCGCCGCAGCCTGCGGCTGCAGCAGCTGCCCAAGGACCCGACCGTCGTCTTCTTCCGCTTCCGCGACGCCGAGCCGAAGAAGCGCGCCTGGTGGCTCGTCGCACGCCGCTCGGGCGCCGAGCTCTGCTTCAGCGATCCCGGGTTCCCGATCGATCTCGAGTTCGACGCCGAGGCGCGGGCGATGGCCGAAGTCTGGATCGGCAGGCTGGAGCTGGGGGCGGCTCTGCGCGCCCGCCGGGTCAAGCTCGCCGGCCCGGACGAGCTGGTGCGCAGCCTGCCCAAGTGGATCGGCCTAAGCGCCTTCGCGTACCCGGACCCGGCCGCGGAGATGGCGGCGCGCGAAGGGGTGGCCGGCGGCTGAGCAGAACACCGCCGTAGGTTCGGCCATCGCACCCAGGAGGTCGGCGGTTCGAATCCGCCGACACCTCAGCCACCCGTTGGCTGAAATAGCGTCGAGCGCCGCGGGTAACTGGCGACTCGCGTCGATTTCGGCTTGCATTGGATCGAGCAGCACCGCGACCGGTCAGGGGCACTGCGGCACGGGGGTCGCCGGAGGCCCACCAACGCCTCCGGATCCCAGCGGTCCCCCGCCCCCGAGCGTCGGGTTGTCCGGGGCTCGCTCGGCGGGATTTATTTCGGCTCCATGTTGGGCCGCCTGGGCGTTTTCTGCTCGCAGCTGCCCCGGGGCGAGGGCAGTGATCGTGTCGACCGAGCGGCGGAAGGCTTCGGCGTCCTTGGCGAGGATGGTGGGATCGACGGTGCTCGGCAGATCGCCGGCAGTGTGGAAGTAGAGGCTCGCGCCGCTGAAGGAGACGATCGGCACGCCCGCCGCAAAGGCGTAGGTCTGCTCGCCGCCGCTGGCGATGAAGGGTGGCGTGTTGGGGGTCGGGACGCCGGCCGCCGCGAAGTCTTCCAAGATGCTGTCTTCGAGCAGGGGGTTTTCGCTGTTGTGGAGGCGACCGGTCGGATCGGGGACCGGGGTGGTTTTGATCGCCCCGCTCGGTTCTTCTTCGGCGGTCGGGGCGCCCAGCGACGAACCGAGGTGGACGTAGGCGTCGGCCTCGGTGAACCAGCTCGCGTGGGAGCTGGCCATCAGCGCCTGCAGGCCGAGCCAGCCGACTTCGTGCCCGCCGACCGCGATGAAGATCAGGGTCTCGGGGCGCTGGGATTTCGGAATTGCCGCGTAATGGCGCGCCAGACCGAGCAGGATCGCGACGCCCGTTCCGTGTTCGGAGGCAGACGGCGTGAAGCTCGAAGCGGGCACACCGACGAACACGCGGCGGCTCGGTTCGGCGCCTTCCAGTTCCCCCCAGACGTCGCGATCGCAGGCGGTGGCGGTGGTTGCGGTGAGGACGAGGGTGCCGCTTTCCCCCAGTTCCGCGGCTTCGATCACCGCCGACCCGGAGCGCTTGCCGACCATCAGCACCGGCAGCGGCCCGGTTCCGGTGCGGGCGTTGGTGTCCTGCCACTTCGGGTAGTCGCCGACACCCTGGGTGACCGCGACCAAGCCCTCGGCGCCGCCTTCAACCGCCGCTTCGATCGCGCTTTCGAGATTCACCGCTTTCGCGTTGTTCTGGTAGCTGATCGAGACGACGACGATCTCGCCGGCGACTTTGCTCTTGTCATAGACGCCGTTGCCGCCGTCGAACAGGGGGGCGGTGACCCCGCCAGGAGGCGTGATTCCCGAGTAGAGGAAGGGCGCGATCGCGGCAGCGGGGACGCTGGTGGAGCCGGCGCTGAGGGCGACCTGGGTCGGCAGGAACCCCGGATAGGTGAAGGCCTGCTGGCCCAGCTGCAGGCCGGCGGCGGCGAGCTGGCCGGAGATCTCGGCGAGCGCGGCGGCGCTGTTGGCGGTGCCGCTCAGATGGTTCGGCAGGCTCGAGTACTGCTGAACGGTGGACATCAGGGAGGCTTCCGACAGCGGATCTTCAGCCGGAACTGGCAGAGCGGGACTTGGAGCCGGAGGGTTCGGCGTCGGCCGCGGTTTCTGCTCACGACCCCGCACGCGCACGGTTCGAGCGCTCGAGGTCGCGAGCCGCCGCTTGCCTTCGAACAGCAGGGCACGGACCCGCGTCACCACGATCGTCGACGGCAGCGGGCGGGAGATCGTGAATCTCCCTTGGCGAACGGGGCCACTCCCCAGCGCTTGCCAGCTTCCGCCCTTGCGGAACTGAAGGACGATCCGCCCGTGTGCCGGAGCGGGGATCACCCTGCCCTTCGCGACGATCACGGCTTTGCTCCCGAGCTCGGCGGGAACCGATAACGAGATCAGTGGCGGCCCCGTGGCAGCTACCGGTCGCGAGGCGGCCACGCTGACGGCGCTGGGGCCCGCCACGAGACAGGCGAGCGCGGCGGCGATCAGGACCATTGCCCGGCGCGGAGGACCGACGACCATCAGCAGAGCTGGAACGTCACGGTCACTTTCAAGGGTTTCGCGCCGCCGCGTTTGGCCTTCACCTTGAGTTTGTAGGTGGCTCCGAGTTCCGGGACCAGCCGGGAGACGGGGACCTTGGCGACCAAGTGGTTTCCTCTGGTCACCTTTTGCCATTCCTGCCCTTCGCCTTCCGGACTG
>JAENWU010000013.1 GCA_016649905.1 Thermoleophilia bacterium | reverse complement strand
GCGTTGTGCGCGACCAGCACCCGGCCTTGCAGCCGCTCGGCCAGATCGGGCAGCGCCAGCTCGGCGGGCGGTGCCGCGTCGACCATCGCCTGGGTGATCCCGGTGAACCGCTCGATGCCCCGGGACAGCGGGGCCCGGGTGCAGACCAACGACTCCCAGCGGTCGTGCCGCTCGCCGCCGCCGACCAGCACCGCCCCGGCCTCGGTGAGCTCGCAGGCCGCCCCGCTGCGGCCGTTGGTCTCGGTGTCCACCGCGAGGAACTCGGCGGTGGCCAGCGGCTGATCCAGCAGGGTGCTCGGCGTGCTCATGGGTCCCCATTGGACCGGTCGCTCCCGACGGCGTGCACGCCGTGTTGCGCGGCGCCACAGACCCCCCGGGTGGATGGATCTGATCCCACAACCGACGCAGCCCGACCGCAACGGGTAGTACGGTCGTGCTTCCACACCGCCAGGGAAAGGAAGGGCTCCCAGATGACCACTGTGACCAGCGATCAGGAGCGCACCCAGCGCCTGGAGCAGCTCGACGCGATGGCCGCCCGGGAGTGGGCGGCGTACGGAGCGCGGCTGCGGGACCTGGAGGGCGCGGAGTACGACGCCACCGAGATCGAGGCGTGGGACGAGCTCCAGAACGCACTGGAGCACCTGCGCGGCGAGCGTCAGACGCTCCTCCCCCTGGATGAAAGCGCGCCCGACCTCCCTTCCTGACCGTCGCCGCCCGAACACATCCCGGCGCCTTGTTCGGGGCGGGCCCAGCATCCGCGCCGGCACGGGCGCCGCTCGGTGGGCTAGGGTTGGCCCGTCGCGTTTCTCGCGGCATCGGGAATGGAGCGAGGACGCGTCACATTGCGAGGGTTCACGAGACCACTACGTGCTGCAGGGCTGCTGCTCGCGCTGGCGCTCGCCGGTTGCGGGTCGGACACGAGCTACGACAACAAGCCCCGTCCGCCCGAGCCGATCGTCGTCTCGGCGTCCATCTCGACGCGGTCGGTGTCCGTGTCCCCCACGGCATTCGGCGGCGGGCCGATCACCATCGTGATTACCAACCAGTCGGACGAGACCCAGCAGCTGACGGTGGAGACCGCGGGCGCCGAAGCCGGGATCACGCAGAAGACCGGGCCGATCAACCCCGGCGACACCGCGAGCATGAAGCTCCTGGTCACCAAGGGCCTCTATCGGGTGTCCGTGTCCGGCGACGGGATCAAGCCCGGTCGCCTCGCGGTCGGCTCGTCGCGGCCCAGCTCGCAGAACGACGTCCTGCAGCCGTAGAGGACCGACCCGCCCGCCCGCCTGAGCCGCGATCGACCCGACCGGGTCGCCAGATAGCGTCGCGGCGATGGAGGTCCTCAATTCCTGCGACGTCCCGCACCTGCAGACCCTGCTCGACCGGGGCGAGCGGTTCTGGCTCGCGCTGCAGTCGCCGTCCGACGACACCCTGCGCGACATCGGCCGCCTGCTGGGCCTCAACGACCTGGCCATCGAGGACTCGATGCAGTTCGGCCAGCGGCCGAAGATCGACGACTACCCCGACTCGGCGCTGCTCGTGTTCTACGGCGCCCGGACGGATGGCGGGGGCGAGTCCCTCCCCGTGCCAGTCGAGGTCCACTTCCACATCACGGCCAAGGCGGTCGTCACGGTGCGCCGGCACGACCTGACGCCCCTCGAAGACGCCCGCAAGCGTATCTCCCTGCAGGACGTCGACACCTCCGAGGAGGCGCTCTACCGCGTGCTCGACGCGCTGGCCTCGAGCTTCGGGGATCCGCTGCAGGCCGTCGAGCGGGAGCTCGACCGGATCGAGGACGACCTCCTCGACACGAGCCATCCCGAGGTGCGCCGGCGCCTGCTCGACATCAAGCACTCGCTTGTGCGCCTGCGCCACGTCGTCGACCCGCAGCGCGACGTCCTCGCCGGCCATCGAGACCTGCTCGACCAGCTCCCGGGCTTCCACGACGAGGGGGCCCACAACATCCTTCGCGACCTCTATGACCGCCAGTCCCTGACGTCGCAGCAGCTGGACAGCGTCCGGGAGATGGTCTCCAACGCGCTGGACCTCTACGTCTCGGCCGTCTCCAACCGGCTCAACGAGATCATGAAGGTCCTGACCATCGTCGCGACGTTCTTCCTGCCGCTCACCTTCCTCACCGGGTTCTTCGGCCAGAACTTCGAGTGGATGGTGGGCAACGTGCGGTCCCGGGAGGCGTTCCTCATCCTCGGCCCGGGCATCGCGATCGCCTTCGTGGTCTTCCTGCTGGTGATGTTCGTGCGGGCGGGCTTCATCACCCTGCGGTGGCCCGGGCGGCCGCCGGCCGCCGGCCGGCGTACCGCATCGCGTCGCGCGCCGTAGTATTCCCCGCCGCGTGTCCCCGCAGCCCGACCACGAGGTTCTGACGAATCATGGCCGTTGATTTGACCGATATCGCCACTCTCTCCACCGAGCCCGGAGAGCTTCCGGCCACCATGGTCGCCTGGGTCATCCGCCAGGAGCGCGAGGGCGAGCCCAAGGACGCGTTCCAGCTCGAGGAGATCGAGACGCCGGAGCCCGGCGCCTTCGAGGTCGTCGTCCGCGTGATGGCGGCCGGCGTGAACTTCAACAACGTGTGGGCCGCGCTCGGCACCCCCGTCTCGGTCTTCGGCTACGGCGACCACCCGCAGTACGGCCACCACATCGGCGGCTCCGACGCCTCCGGCATCGTGTGGAAGGTCGGCGAGGGCGTCACCCGCTGGGCGCCCGGCGACGAGGTCGTGGTGCACTGCAACCAGGCCTCCTACGAGGATCCCGAGGTCCACGGCCTCGATCCCCTCGCCGCGCCGTCCCAGAAGATCTGGGGCTACGAGACGACCTGGGGCTCGTTCGCCCAGTTCACCAAGGTCCAGGCGCAGCAGCTGCTGCCCAAGCCGAAGAACCTGACCTGGGACGAGGCGGCCTCCTACGGCCTCACCTACTTCACCGCCTACCGGATGCTGATCGACCAGTGCAAGCTGCAGCCCGGCCACAACGTCCTGATCTGGGGCGCCGCCGGCGGCCTCGGCGTCTTCGCCGTGCAGCTCTGCAAAGCCGCCGGCGCCAACGCGATCGGCGTCGTCTCCAACGACGAAAAGGGCGAGCTGGTCAAGCAGCTGGGCGCGGTCGATTACATCAACCGCAGCGAGTTCGCCGAGATGATGCGGACGCCCGAGAACCTCGTCGACAAGGCCCTCGACAAGGAGCGCTTCAAGGCGTCGCGCGGCTTCGCCAAGCGGGTCAAGGAGATCCTCGGCGACGCCCCCGACATCGTCTTCGAGCACGTCGGCCAGGCGACCTTCCCGACCTCGGTCTTCGTCGTCAAGCCGTTCGGCAAAGTCGTCATCTGCGGCGCCACCTCGGGCTTCCAGCTCGACTTCGACGTGCGCTACCTGTGGATGCGCCAGAAGCAGATCATCGGCTCCCATTTCGCCAACGCGTACGAGTGCATGCGGGCGAACCAGCTGATGGCCGAGGGCAAGGTGCGGCCGGTGCTCTGGCAGACGATGGACTTCGACGGCGTCCCCGGCGCCCACCAGCTCCTGCACGAAAACAAGCACCTCGGCAAGATCGCGATCCTCGTCGGCGCCGAGAACGAGGACGACGGTCGCTACGAGGAGGGACCGGGCGCGATCCGCGCCGAGGTCGGGGCATGACCCGCAACTGGCAAGCGCCCGGAAAGGGGTATCTGAATGGCTGAGGTCTGCAGGCTCGATTGGCACATCGCCCCGTTCCGGGCCGACCGCTGGCTCGACTTCTGGGAACCGGCGGCGGCGAAGATGCCGGCCTACGGCGCCAGCAGCTGGTCGCTGACCCGCTCGCTCGACGACCCGCTCGCCTTCCAGCAGACCTCGATCTGGGAGAACCGCTCGGACTTCGAACGCTACTGGTACTCGGACGAGATCGCCAAGGCCCGAGAGGCGATCATCGACCTCTACGACATCCCGCTGCTCCCCGCCTGGCACACGCTCGTCCTCGCCGAATAGCGGCACCCAACTCGGCGCCTCACGAGCGCTCGAGCGGGGCCATCGTCAGCCCCGCCTCGTCGAGCAGCGCCCAGTAGTGCTCGGCCGGCTCGCGCGGGCCCGACCAGACGATCGCCTGGCCGCTGTTGTGGATCGCGTCGGCCATCCGATGGCCCTGGTCGAGGGACACGCTCGGCAGTACGCGCGCCAGCGTCTGGGCGACGTGCTCGAAGGTGTTGTGGTTGTCGTTGCGAACGATCACGCGCCAGTTCCCGCCGAGTCCTGAATCAGGTCCTGCACTGCGTGGCCGCTCGACCGTGGAGACGGACATCGCCCGCCATTATGCATCCCATCAGCCGGCCTGCCGACAGCCGCTTCCCATATCTGCCTGGAATCGACGCACTCCGGGCGCTGGCGGTACTGGCCGTGTTCCTATACCACGCCGGAGTCGACTGGATGCCGGGCGGCTTCCTCGGCGTCGACCTCTTCTTCGTGATCAGCGGCTACCTGATCACCTCGCTGCTGCTGCGCGAGTTCCGCTCCGGCGGCCACGTCAAGCTCGGCCGCTTCTGGCTGCGGCGGGCGCGGCGGCTGCTGCCGGCGGTCGGGGTGATGATCGCGGCGACGATGGTCGTCGGCGCGATCGTCGAGCCCGACCGGGTCGACCAGATGCGCGGCGACGCGATCGCCTCGCTGGCCTACTTCGCCAACTGGCACTTCATCTACGCCGACGTCTCCTATTTCGACCAGTTCCAGCGCCCCTCGCTGTTCACCCACCTCTGGTCGCTCTCGGTCGAGGAGCAGTTCTACCTCTTCTGGCCGCTGGTCTTCGCCGCCGGGATGAAGCTCTTCGGCCGCGGCAAGCTGCTGCTCGGCGTGCTCGCCGGCGCGATCGGCTCGGTCGCCCTCGCCTGGATCCTCTTCGAGCCGGGCGCCGACGCCTCGCGGGTCTACTACGGCACCGACACCCACGCGGTCGGCCTGCTCGCCGGCGTTGCCCTGGCGCTGGTCTGGAGCCCGATCGAGCTGCGCCGGCGCCGCACCGGCCCGCTGGTCGGCCCGATCCTCGACGTCGTCGGCGTGCTGGCGCTGGCCTACGTCCTGCTCAGCTTCGTCCACGTCCACGACTACGACCTCGCCCTTTACCACGGCGGCTACCTCTGGCTGGCGCTGGCCTCGGCACTGCTGCTGGCCGTGCTCGCCCACCCGGCGGCGCGGCTGGGCCGGCTGCTGGGACAGGCGCCGCTGCTGTGGCTGGGGCTGCGCAGCTACAGCTTCTACCTCTGGCACTGGCCGGTCCTCGTCCTCACCCGGCCTGGTATCGACGTCAACCTGCCGCAGGGGGTCCTGATCCCGCTGCAGTTGGCGCTGGTGCTACTGCTCGCCGATCTCTCCTACCGCTACGTCGAGCTGCCCTTCCGCGGCAAGGGCAAGCCGGCGCTGCCCGAGGGCTGGCTGCGGCTGGCGCGACCGGCGCTGGTCGCCGGCGTGCTGGCGATCGTCGTCTTCGTCGGCTGGAGCGGCCTCTTCTCCAGCAACGACGAGCGCATCGAGGCGGCCGCGGCCTCGACGCCCAGCAAGGCGGTGGTCAGCGTCCGTCACCCGCAGCCACGAGCGCCGCGTGGCGACTTGCTCCCGCACGTGCGGGAGGAAGTCGCCAAACCGCCGCTGGCCAAGCACCCGCCGCGGATCTACGCCTTCGGCGACTCGGTGATGATCGGCGCCCGCGACAGGCTCGCCGGCCGGCTCGGCCCGGGCTTCTCGATGAACGCCGAAGTCGGCCGCCAGGCGGACGACTTCGTCGCCCTGGTCGAGCAGTTGCGGCGCGAAGGCAAGACCCCGAACGCGGTGATCATCCAGATGGGCAACAACGGGCCGCTCTACGGCGAAGACATGGAAGCGATCCAGAAGGCGACCGCCAAGGTCGGCGAGCTGTTCCTGATCAACGACCACGCGCCGGTCAGCTGGATCGAGGAGTCCAACGACGCGCTCGCCGAAGCGGGCGAGGACTGGCCACACACCACCCTGATCGACTGGGCCGCGGTGGCCGCCGCGCACGAAGACCTGCTCTGGGACGGCATCCACCTGAAGCCGGCCGCCGCCTCGCTCTACGCGCGCCTGATCTCCACCGCGGTGCGCGAAAAGGTCGCCTTCCCGCCCAAACCCAAGGCGAAACCGAAGCCGACTAGTCGGCGTAAAGCCGAAGCCGGGCGCTAGAAGGGGCTGGGAACGCGGACGACGACGTCGTCGATGCTGGCGATCACGCCGTCGCCGTTTTTCGGCGCGCCGGCGATGACGGTGGAAGCCTCGCCCGCGACCTCGCCCGGCAGCGCGTCGATCCCTTCGACGATGCGCTCCTGGCCGAGGAAGCCGGTCAGGGCGACCTTGCCGCGGTCGGGGCCCTCGGCGCGGATCTTCAGCGCCCGCAGGCGCAGCGCGTTGGCTTTGTTGACGCCCATCACCGCCGGCAGGTTCTTGGCGATCTGGAAGTACTCGGGGCCGTCGGCGGTGACCTTGACCAGCTGCGCCTTGCGCTGCAGCGGGTAGACCAGGAGCTGGTACTTAGCGCCGCCACCGGCGCGCAGCTCGACCCCAAGGAAGGCCTTTTTCTGCAGCGCGGTCGGAGTGCCGCTGAGCAGCCGCATAGTGGCGGCGATCTCCATGTCGGTGCCGAGCACCGGCGTGCGCAGCGAGCAGGATTCGGTCCGTTTTCCGACCGCCAGCCGCAGCGCGTCTTCGGTCCCCCCACGCGAGCAGGTGCGCCCGGCAACCTTGATCATCTGGCTGCGCTGGGTGATCGAGTCGAGGCTATTCCGGTAAATCCCCACCATCGCCCCATTGGCCAAGGAGGCGAGCACAAGGGCGGCAAGGAGCCCAGAGAGGGCAGCGATGGCAAGAAGCTTCTTCATAGGGACGCTCCGCAGCCTAAACACAGCTTCCTCCGAAAGATGCGGCTCGCGGAACCCTGAACGGCGGATTTCGGACGGCAGCCTGCTGCCGATCCGCTGCCAAATATCATTAGTGGCATGAGCAACCACCGACTCCCCGAGCGCGACCGCCCCTGGGTGATGCGCACCTACGCCGGCCACTCCGACGCCCGCCGCTCCAACGAGCTCTACCGCGGCAACCTCGCCAAGGGCCAGACCGGCCTCTCCGTCGCCTTCGACCTGCCGACCCAGACGGGCTATGACCCCGACCACGTCCTCGCTCGCGGCGAGGTCGGCAAGGTCGGCGTCTCGATCGCCCACAAGGGCGACATGCACCAGCTCTTCGACGGGATCCCGCTCGACGCGATGAACACCTCGATGACGATCAATGCCACCGCCGCCTGGCTACTCGGCCTCTACGTCACCGTCGCCGAGGAGAACGGGATCGGCCGCGACAAGCTGACCGGCACCACCCAGAACGACATCATCAAGGAGTACCTCTCGCGCGGCACCTACGCCTTCCCCCCGGAGCCCTCGATGCGACTGATCGCCGACATGGTCGCCTTCAGCGTCAACGAGGTGCCGCAGTGGAACCCGACCAACATCTGCAGCTACCACCTGCAGGAGGCGGGCGCGACGCCGGTGCAGGAGATCGCCTACGCGCTCAGCACCGGGATCGCCGTGCTCGACGAGGTCAAAGCCCGCGGCCAGGTCGCCGAGGCGGACTTCCCGAAGGTCTTCGGGCGCATCTCCTTCTTCGTCAACGCCGGCATCAGGCTGATCGAGGAGATCGCCAAGCTGCGGACGATGGGCGCGCTCTGGAACCAGATCGGCCGCGAGCGCTACGGGGTGACCGACGAGAAGATGCTGCGCTTTCGCTACGGCGTCCAGGTCAACAGCCTCGGCCTCACCGAGGCCCAGCCGGAGAACAACATCCAGCGGATCGTGCTCGAGGCGCTGGCCGTGACCCTCAGCCGCGACGCCCGCGCCCGCGCCCTGCAGCTGCCGGCCTGGAACGAGGCGATGGGCCTGCCGCGCCCCTGGGACCAGCAGTGGAGCCTGCGAATCCAGCAGGTGCTGGCGAACGAGACCGACCTGCTCGAGTACCCCGACATCTTCGAGGGCTCGGTGGTGATGGAGGGCCTGGTCGAGGAGCTGACCGCGGGCGCCCGGGCCGAGATGGCGGTGGTCGAAGAGCACGGCGGCGCCGTCCAGGCCGTCCCCTACATGAAGGCGCGCCTGGTCGAGTCCCACCGCGAGCGGGTCGGCCGGATCGAGCGCGGCGAGCAGAAGGTGATCGGCCAGAACAGCTACACCGAGACCGAGGACTCGCCGCTCACCGCCGGCACCGACGGCGGCATCCTCACCCCCGACCCCGAGGTCGAGCGCGAGCGGATCGCGGCGCTGGAGGAGTGGAAGGCAGAGCGCGACGGGGCCGCGGTCACCGCCGCCCTCGAGGAGCTGGGCCGGGTCGCCGCCGACCAGAGCCAGAACATCATGCCGGCGACGATCGCCGCCGCCAAAGCGGGCGCCACCACCGGCGAGTGGGCTGGCGTCCTGCGCGACTCCTTCGGCGCCTACCGGGCGCCGACCGGCGTCGACGGCGCGGCGCCCTCGAGCGACCCCGGCCAGCTCGAGGAGATCCGCAGGCGGGTCGACGAGACCTCGGAGAAGATCGGCCACCGGATCAAGATCCTGGTCGGCAAGCCCGGCCTCGACGGTCACTCCAACGGCGCCGAGCAGGTGGCGCTGCGGGCCCGCGACGTCGGCATGGAGGTGATCTACCAGGGGATCCGCCTAACCCCGGAGGAGATCGCCGAGTCGGCCCTGCAGGAGGACGTCGACGTGGTCGGCCTCTCGATCCTCTCCGGCTCCCACCTGGAGCTGATCCCCGAGGTGGTGCGGCTGCTGCGGGCCGAGGACGTCGACGTGCCCGTCGTCGTCGGCGGCATCATTCCGGTCGCTGACGCCGCGCGGCTGCGCGAGGCCGGCGTCGCCGGCGTCTACACGCCGAAGGACTTCGACGTGAACAAGATCATGGGCGAGATCGTCGCCCTGGTCGGCGAGCGTGCCACCAGCGCAACCACCGCCTAAAGATCCTTACGCGCAGTTTATTGCCGCTTTTTGCTTCTTACGCGCGGATAACTTACATTCGGGGATGGCATGGCCACTCCAACGCGCACTTTCTTGCTCGAGGACCAGCGAGAGGTCTTCCTCAGCACGGCTGACACCTCCCGTGCGGTGGGACGTGCCGTCAAGGCGGGACGGGCGCGCAAAATCGGCAATCGCCTGTACACGCGCAACACGGCCGAGCCGCTCGAGGCGGTGGTGCGCCGCAACTGGCAGCGCATCGCCGCGCTCTACTTCCCCAATGCCGTCGTCGTCGACCGCAGCGCCTTCGAGGCGATGCCCAGCGACGACGGATCGCTCTTTCTCGACGGAGGGCCCCGCTACGCGGGTCGCCGGCCGGTGCGGTTGCCGGGCCTCACCCTGCGCCCGCGACGCGGCGCCGGCCCGGTCGGCGGCGACATGCCGTTCATGGAGAACCTTCACTTCGCGGGCCCGGGACGCAAGTTCCTCGACAACATGCGTCCCTCGCGCGCTCCGGCAGGCAGCACCGCGCGAACCCTCTCCCGGGCGGAGCTCGAGAACGAGCTGACCAGCATCGCGGCGCTGAGAGGAAGCGAGGCGCTGAACGAGGTGCGGGACCGCGCCCGCGAGGTCGCCGGAGCGCTCGGCGCCGAGCGCGAGATGGCGGCCCTCGATGCTCTGATCGGCGCGGTCCTTGGCACGACCGACGCGGTGCTCTCGACCGCTGCAGCTCGCGCGCACCGGCAGGGACTCGGCTTCGACCCGCGGCGCCTGAGGCTGTTCGAGGCGCTGCAGTCGCGCCTGTTGCAGAGCCCCCAGCCGAACCGCCCCGCCCAGCCGAACTCGCTGCCGGCGCTCTCGTTCATCGAGGCCTACTTCTCGAACTGGATCGAGGGAACCGAGTTCAGGCTCGACGAGGCGGAGGAGATTGTCTTCGACGGGGCCGTGCCGGAAGGCAGGACCGAGGACGCGCACGACGTCCTCGGGACCTTCGAGCTCGTGAACGAGCCCGGGAGGCGCGGACAGGCGCCCGCCGACGCCGAGGACCTGCTCGACCTGCTCCGCGCCAACCACGGGATCATGCTCGCGCGCCGACCGGCGGCCCGCCCCGGCAGCTTCAAGGCGAAACCGAACCAGGCCGGAGGGACCGTCTTCGTCCACCCCGATCTGGTCTCCGGCACCCTGACCGAGGGCTTCCGCTACTACGAGGCCCTGCCGGAGGGGTTCGCCCGCGCCGTCTTCATGATGTTCCTCGTCTCCGAGGTCCATCCGTTCAGCGACGGCAACGGACGCCTCGCCCGGGTCATGATGAATGCTGACCTGACTTCGGTCGACCTGCAGCGGATCGTCGTTCCGCTCTCGTTCCGCGACGACTACATGCAAAGCCTGCGCGCGCTCTCGCGCAGCGCCGATCCCCGCCCCTTCGTACGCGTGATGGACTACCTGCAGCAGTACGCGGCGACGATCGACTGGAGCGACCTGAAACGTTCCCAGCAGGCGCTCAGCGCCACCAACGCCTTCGTCACCCCCGATCTGGCTGAGGAATCGGGCGTGCGGCTCTTGCTCCCCGACGGGGCCGGTCCCTGAGCGGAAACGCAACGGCTGCGAACGCCACTCGGACGCCGATCGACCGTGCCCGCCACAATGAAGCCATGAGCGAGTTGAACGGGGATCGGTCGGCCTGGCTGCGCTGCTATCGCTGCTGGTCCCAGAACCTCGAGATCCAGATCCACTACGACGCGATCCGCCGCGTCGACCCCGACACCGGGGTGCTCGCCGACGGCATCGACGAGGTCCAGGAGTCGGTAGTCCAGTGCCTCGCCTGCATGCACGACCAGCCCCACCTGACCTTTCAGGAGGACCGCGTGATCCCGATCGAGGACCGCTGGGAGCGGATGGTCGCCGGCACCCCCTGGGTCGCCTCCTGCACGGTCACCGTCGACCAGGACCGGGTCGAGAGCTGCTCGGGGCCGGAGGCGATCGAGTTCCTCACCTACGGCGCCTTCGGCGACGCCGGCGTGCGCGAGTTCTTCACCCACGTCCGCTTCCACAAGCACGACGACGAGCAGATCGTCGTCCACCTGCTGGTGGAGCTCTACGCGCGCTCCGCCCAGGAGGCGAGCGAAGTGCTCGAAGAGGCCGCCCTCGGCCCGCTCGAGATCACCTCGCTGGCGGAGGAGTCGCGGCCTCCAGCGCATGCGTCCGACGAGGCTCACTGAGCCCCAACGCTCCGGCCCGCAACTCAGATATCCGTCCGCTGTTGACAGAACTGGCCCTGCAAGGCGGATTGCCGAGTTGTGTCTCGCAATCGAGCTGCCGATACGTGAACCGAAATGGAGATTCGGGCGAATGAGGACTATGTTCTATTGGGAGCGTCGCACTGCCCTTCGACCGGTAAAGCGTTTGGGCACCGCGCTAACAAGGACGTCGCAGTTTGCAGCAATGATCTTCCTGGGAAATTCAGTTTGGGTTCCGCTCCCCCGCGGCCCGATCGCAAACGCCTGGAGACCCCTGCTCTAACCCCCTGAGACAACGATGGAGAGTTCAACCGCAACCCACACCGAAGGCGAGAGCGTCGACGCCCGGTCGGCCGTTAAATCGCCGCAGGGCAGGCCGACGACCCGGGCCAGCCAGCGCGGCGCCGTGCTCGTGCGCAGGCTCCTGATCGGCGACTCGCTCGCCGCCAGCCTCGCCGCCCTGCTCTCCGTGCTCGTGGTCGGCTTCCACGGCTGGGAGGGCTTCATCTACGTCGCTTCCGCGGCCGTCCTCTGGCCCTTCACCGCCTTCAGCATCGGCCTCTACCGCAGCGACCAGCTCGCCAGCTGGGCCTCGGCGGTGCCCGAGGTGCCGCGCACCTTCGTCGCGATCCTGATCATCACCTGGCCGCTGTTCGGGATCGCCACCGCGACCGGCTTCAGCCAGACCGTGCTGCTGCCGCTGTTGACGATCGTCGGGATCGGCCTGCTTGCCTCGATCGCCCGCGCCGGCGTCCGCGCCGGCCTGCACAAATCGACCGCCCTGCACCAGCGCACGCTGATCCTCGGCTCCGGTGTCGTCGCCGGGCAGGTCGTCGAGAAGCTCGGCAAGAACGCCCAGTTCGGGCTGCTGCCGGTCGGCATCGTCGACGACGACGTGCACATGGTCGGCTCGCCGGACCTGCCCTGGCTCGGCCGCTTCGCCGACCTCGACAAGATCATCGAGGAACAGCAGGTCGAGCGCGTCATCATCGCCTTCTCGCGGGCCAGCCACGAACAGCTGCTCGAGTGCATCCGCGCCTGCCGCGATGCCGGCGTCGCCGTCGACGTCGTCCCGCGCCTGTTCGAGTTCCTCGACGGCGTCCGCGCCCTCGACCAGATCGGCGGCCTGCCGCTGCTCTCGATCGGCACCCCGACCCTGAACTCGGTCTCGATGGCCGCGAAGCGGATCCTCGACGTGGTCGGCTCGCTGGCTCTGCTGCTGCTCTTCTCGCCGCTGATGTTCGCGATCGCGATCGCGATCAAGCTCGAGTCGCGCGGACCGGTCTTCTTCCGCCAGCCGCGCGCCGGTCGCGACCGTACAAGCTTCCGCCTGATCAAGTTCCGCTCGATGTACGTCAACGCCGAGGAGCGCAAGGCCGAAATGGCGGAGCTGAACGAAGCCGACGATGGCGTCATGTTCAAGATTCGCCACGATCCGCGGGTCACGCGCATCGGCGGCTTCATGCGCCGCTTCTCGATCGACGAGCTGCCGCAGCTGTTCAACGTCCTCGTCGGCGAGATGAGCCTGGTCGGACCGCGGCCGCTGATCTTCCCGGAGACGGCGGCGCTGGAGGAGCACTGGCATCTGCGCCGGCTCGAGCTGCGCCCCGGTCTGACCGGCCCCTGGCAGGTCTACGGCCGCTCCCAGAACCCCTTCCAGGAGATGGTCCGCTTCGACTACCAGTACGTCGCCGGCTGGTCCCTGGCGCGCGACATCGAGATCCTCCTGGCGACGCTCCCCGCCGTCCTCTCGGGCCGCGGCGCGTACTAGCCGACACACGCCGCGCTCCCACGATTCGGCCTGGGACATATGTCCGTGTTCGCGGCGGTAAGTCGAGATCTGAGGTGAGCACTCGACAAGGTCTCAATGCGGGACCATTCGAGCAGTCTCCTCACCCAGATCCGGCGCACGGCCTTCGCCCTCGCTCCCCTCACGCTCGTCTTCGCGCTGCTTCCCACTGTTAGCGCGGACGCCAAGGCCCAACGGGGGGTCCAGCGCGGGGGACCGGATTCGATCCTCGCCGCCGACCGGAAGGGGAGCCCGAGGAGCAACCCCACGGCGAAGGCTCGTGTGGCGAGACGCACCGCGACCCGCCGGCAGCATCGCCAGCGGCACAATCCGGCGCCGGCCTCAGCACCTACCCCCACTCTCCCTCCTGCCGCAGAGCCGGTACTGACGCCGACGCCGGAGCCCCCCCAGATTCTCCCTCCGGCCACGCAACCAGTCCAGCCCTTGCCTCCAGCGCCTCCAGCGCCGGTTCCTGCAGATCCGCCCTCCAACCCGACTCCCGAAACCCCCGCTCCCGAAACCGCGGCGCCGCTCCTCGATGCCGGCTTCGAGAAAAGCTTCTTCAACTGGAATCTCGCCGGCGTCGGGGATGTCGCCCCCAGCGTCGTTGCTGACATCGTCCGCAGTGGATCAAGCTCATGCAAGGTGGTGCTAACCGGCTCGCAAAACCGTTCCGAGTTGATCTTTGGCGGCAACGGAGGCGGCAGCACCTCTGGGACGGTGAAATTCGCAGAGGGCGACGAGTATTACTACGGGTTCTCCTTCTACATCGATTCGATGGTCTACGGCAAGCCCGGCGCCCACAACCTGATCATGCAGTTCAAGGGAAACGACAGCGGCAGCCCCGGCTTCGGCCTCATGCTCTGGGACTACCAGGGGCACCGTGGGCTCTGGAGTCATGGTCAGGGGATGGGTGGAGACCGCTTCCTGGCGCCGATCGCCGAGCACGAGTGGCACGACGTGGTGATCCACTTCGAGGTCTCGAGGGTTGGCGCCGGCTCCTACGAGCTCTATCTCGACGGTGCCTTGATCGATGCGCGGAGCCAAACCAGCATGCTCGTCTCCGGCGCGACCTATGGGTACATCAAGGATGGCCTGTACCGCAACGGCGGAAAGATCCCGGGCACCTCGGAAATCCGCCTCGACGCCGCTCGTCTCGGCACCAGCTTCAGTTCGGTCGCAGCGAGCTGAAGCAGCTCAGAGCGGCGACCGTACCTGCATTTCAGGCGGTCGGCTCCGTACCGGACATTCGTCCAGTCTGACCTTGACAACTGGCGCTGGGACGAGATCGGGTCGAGCACCGTGGTATGGCAAACAACACTTTCAGAGGCCGCCGTTCCGCCCGGCTCACGGTGGGCGTCGCCGCCGCGGTCGCAGCCCTCGCACTGGCACTCCTCTCCCTCGATGCACCAGCCGCGGCGGCAAGCACCGAGCCTGGTACGGCCCATGCATCGCAGAACGGCGCGACCGCCACCAAGAGCGCCGGCAAGGGCCGGCGCGCCAAGGCGGGGAACAGGGCCGAGCGCCGCCGCCGCGCCCGTCAGGCGCGAGCTCGGGCCCGACGGGTGGGCGTCTCCGGTAACAACGCCGTCTCTCGCGCCCGGCCTGTTCCAGTGAACCCCAGCAACGACGGTGTCCTCGACGCGGGCTGTGAGGGTGGGCTCCTGAATTGGAACACCGCCGGGGTCGGCGAAGCGATCCCGAGCGTTGTCAACGACACCGTCCGCAGCGGCGGCTGGTCCTGCAGGGTCGCCCTGAGCGGATCCGAGGATCGCTCCGAGTTGATCCTCGGTGGCACCGGTGGCGCCAGCACCAAAGGAATGATCGAATTCGACGAGGGCGATGAGTACTACTACGGGTTCTCGTTTTACATCGAGTCGATGGTGTACGGCGAGCCCGGCGCCCACAACCTGATCATGCAGTTCAAGGGTGACGATTCGGGTAGCCCGAACTTCGGCCTGCAACTCTGGGACTACGAGGGCGACGACGGCGAATACGCGGACAACCCGAAAGGCCTCTGGAGCCACGGGCCCTCGATGGGCGGCGACCGCTTCCTCGCCCCTGCGGCCGAGCAGACCTGGCACGACGTCGTCATCCACTTCAAGGCATCCGCCGTCGACGCCGGCTTCTACGAGGTCTATCTCGACGGTCAGGCGATCGACGCCCGCAGCAATGTCAGCATGATCGCCCCCGGCGCCAGCTACGCGTACATCAAGGACGGTCTTTACCGCAACGGCGGCGACATCCCCGGCACTTCGGCGATTCGCCTCGACGCCGCCAAGCTCGGCCCCACCTGGGCCTCCGTCCAGCCGCAGTGATTCACCTGGAGCGGCCGAGCCCATAGGCTGGCGTCCATCGGCCCCGCAACTGACTCCAAGAAGCCCTCGCCCCTGGCCCGCATAGCGCTGGTACAGCAGGGGGACCCCACCGACCCCGCTTCGTGGTCGGGTGTCCCGGCGCGATTGCTGGTGGGCCTCGAAGCCAGCGGATGTGAGGTGGTGCCAGTTCGCGCGACGTTTCCAGCGGCGGGCCGGATCGCAGCGGTGCTGCGGATGTCTTGGGCCGACCAATCGGCCAGCGCGCTCTACGCCGCGGCCTGCGGCGCAGCCGCCAACCGGGCCCTGCGCCGGGCGGGGGATCTGCAGGGCGTGGTGATGATTGGCAGCGGCTACGCGCTCTCGACCTCGCTCCCGATCGTCACCTTCGAGGACATGACGCTCGCTCTCGCGCTACGACAGGGAGAACCGCCCTACGACTCGCTGAGCCAGGCCGATGCAAGCCGCTGGCTCGCCCGCCAAAAGGGCATCTACGAAGGAAGCCGCGGCTGCTGCGCGGCCAGCGACTGGGCGGCTGAGTCGATCCGCAGCGACTACGGAATCGCCGCGGACAAGGTCCACGCGGTCGGGGTCGGCCGCAACATCGAGGCAGGCCGGGCCGAGCGCGACTGGTCGGTCCCGCGATTTCTCTTCGTCGGCGCCGACTGGCGGCGCAAGCGCGGCGCCGCGGTGGTCAAGGCCTTCGAAATCGTCCGGCAGCGCCACCCGGAGGCGACGCTGGACCTGGTCGGCCAACACCCGCCCATCGAGGCGGCCGGGGTCACCGGATACGGGGTGCTGCCGCTCGGTTCGCCAGAGGGTCAGCGCCGGTATCGTGACCTGCTGCGCCAGGCAACCTGCTTTCTGATGCCCTCCTCCCATGAGCCCTTCGGAATCGCCTACGTGGACGCCGGTGCGACCGGGCTCGCCAGCATCGGCACCACGGTGGGAGGTGCTCCCGACGCAATCGGCGACGGTGGTCGCGCCGTCGATCCCGCCGACGAGGGCGCTCTGGTCGACGCGATGCTCGAACTGGCGGTGCCCGAGACGGCCCGCCGTCTCGGGCAACTCGCGTTCGAGCACACGGCTCCGCTCACCTGGCAGGCGGTCGGCGAAAGGCTGCTACGGGCCATGCGCCCGCAGGGCGTAGACGTCGAACCCCTTGCCGACTTCCTGCAGCCAGTGCACGGGGGGGCAGTCTGATGCGCGGATGGAAGCCGATCCCGATTGGACTGATCGCGGTGGTTCTGATCGGACTACCGGTGATCGGCCTGACCGAGACCGGGGCTGAGCAGGACCTCAAGGGGGCCGTCGGGATCGACGTCGACGCATGCGAGTCGACGACCAATCTCACCTCGCCCTGGGTGCAGGGGCCGAGCCTCGGAGAGCCCCGCGACGAGCCGCGAGTGATCGCGCTCGGCGGCAAGATCTACCTGATCGGCGGCACCATCGGCCTCGAGATGTTCGGCGACGGGCGCAACCTCCTCGACGCAACCGACCAGCTGACCCGCTTCGACCCGCGCACCGGCCGCTACCAGGAACTGGCGCCGCTGCCCCAGCCACTCAACCACATCGGGGCGACCAGGTACCGAGGCGACATTTATGTCCTCGGCGGCTACGGGCGGTTGATCGACGCGAAGACGCGCCAGACGTTCTACCGCTATGACCCGCGAACGAATCGTTGGTCCCGACTCCCTGACCTCCCAGTACCGCGCGCTGCGGGTGCGGTCGGCATCCTCGGCGACCGTCTCATCTGGGCGGGCGGGGCGCGTAACAGCGTCGCCCATTCGGATGTGTTCGCATTCGACTTCGACTCGCGCCGCTGGTCGCGACTTCCCTCGATGCACAGCCGCCGCGAGCACGTCGGCGAGGCGGTCCTTGACGACAAGCTCTACGTCTTCGGCGGACGCGGCACCGAGACGCTCGCGCTCGATACCGTCGAACGGTTCGATCCGGCGACCGGGAAATGGGAAGACCTGCCGCCGATGCCGGTTCCGAGTGGCGGCCTGGCAGCGGTTGTCGCCGACGGCAAGGCGTTCGTGATCGGCGGCGGCAACGACGGGGCGGAAACGGTCAGCGGCGCGGTTCAGGAGTTCGATCCAGCCAGCGGCGAATGGACTCTGCTGCCCGATCTCCGGACTGCACGGCACGGACATGGAGTGGCCGCCGCAGGGGAGAAGTTCTGGGTCTTCGGCGGGTCCGACTGCGCCTATTTCAACGCCACCGACGCGGTCGAGTCGGTGCGCATCGCCGACGCGGGCGATGCCGGTCAATGACCCTGGCGGTTCACCGCCGCCGCCACGCTCCAGCGGCAGCCGACAGCAGCAAGCGCCTGCCGAGGGGCGAGAGCTTGGCCGCGAAGCGCCGCTCATCGTCGCGATAGTCGATGTTGACGCGCGGGATCGAAAGCGGCGTCGCCCGCCGCTGGCCGCTCACGGTCGGCAGCGTGAAAGCAAAGCGGTATCCGCAGTCCGCTGCCGCGGCGGCGACCTCGGCGCTCCACTCCCCGAAGGGATAGGCAAGCGTGTCGCAGCTCCCCAGATGCGCCTTGATCGCCGCTCGGGACTCCCACAGCTCTTCCCGTAGGGACTCGCCGCCGAGACGGGCCAGGTGCGGATGGCTGAGGGTGTGACTTCCCACCTCGAAGCCTCCCTCCTTCATCTGCTCGAGCATCGGCCAGGTGACCGAGCGCATCATCGCCGGGTAGCGGCGGCGATCGCTCTCCACCTCGGCCCATTCGAACGCCGCCCCGTCGTCCACCAGCGGTGGGAGGACGAAGACGAAGGCGCTGGACTCGTACTGGCGGAGGATCGGCAGCGCGGTCTCGAAGTTGTCCAGGAACCCGTCGTCGAAGGTGAGGAAGGCGGTGCGGCCGATCGGGCGACCCGCGGCCACCGCGGTGAGGTCGCCGAGATCGCCGGACTGCACCTGGCGACGGCGCAGCAACGCCAGCTGCCGCTCGAACAGATCGGCCGAGATGGTCAGGTAGGTCGGCCCTTCGGGAGCGATCGAGTGGTAGCTGAGGAATGCGGCGGCACTCGAACGGTTCCGAAGTTTCCGGCCAGCCACGGCGGCAAGTCTAAGCGGAGATGCGGCTAACCTATCCGCGCATGTCAGCCCGCCGTCAACTGCGCCGCGCGATCCCCCAGCCAGTTCGCCAGCGGCTCTATGACTGGAGCCCATCGCGCAAGCGGAGATGGCGGGAGGTTCCGGGCCTGGAGAACGCACCCGCCGCCGCCAGCGTGGTGCTCACCTTCGACGACGGTCCGGATCCGAGCTGCACCCCACAGGTCCTGGAGGCTCTGAACCAGGCCGGGGCAAAGGCGACGTTCTTCGTGCTGGGAAGACACGTGGCGGAGGATCCCGGTCTGGCTCGGGAGATGCTCGCCGAGGGCCACGAGCTCGCCCTCCACGGAATGACCCATCGGCATCACGATCAGCTCTCTCTGGAGGAGGCCGAGGCCGAGCTCAGGGATGGCAGCGAGGCGATCGAGAGCGCCATCGGGCAGCGCCCCACGTGGTATCGGCCGCCCTTCGGCAGCGCCTCGCCGGAGCTGGCCGATCTCTGCGTGAAGCACGGCCTCGGGCTCGCCTACTGGAGTGCCTGGGGGCAGGACTGGGAGGACAGCTCGGCTGCCCGGATAGCCGGCCTGGTCCGGCGCGACCTCTCCCCCGGGACCATTGTGCTGCTGCATGATTCGGCTCGGTACGGGCAGCGCGACGACGCCGAGGCCACGGTCGGCTCGATTCCCCTCATTGCCGCGGCGGCCCGCAAAGAGGGACTCGAGCTCGTCTCCCTCAGCACGGCAGTGAGTGATCACGCTGCCTGAGCGCCGGCGGCGGGCGCTACTGGTCTGCTCCCCGGGCGGGCACCTGCTTCAGATGTTGACCCTGAAGCCGGCCTGGGAGGAACTCGATCGAACCTGGGTCACCCTCGCGGCGCCGGACTCCGATTACCTCCTGCGCGACGAGCGCAAGGTGCTTGCTCGTGGCCCCACCAACCGCAGCATCCGTGCACTCCTCGCGAACCTGCGGCTCGCCTGGCAGGTGCTGCGACGGGAGCGGCCCGACGTAATCCTCTCGACCGGAGCCGCTCTCGCCTTCCCCTTCTTCCTGGTCGGCAAGCTCTTCGGCGCTCGGCTCGTCTATGTCGAGAGCATGACCCGGACCGACGCCCTCTCGCTGACGGGAGGGCTCGTCTACCCGCTGTCCGACGCGTTCTTCGTTCAGTGGCCGGCAGCGGCGACGCGGCGCAAGCGCGCCCGCTTCGTCGGGGGGTTGCTGTGATCTTCGCGACGGTGGGAAGCCATCCCAGCTTCCAGTTCGACCGCTTCCTGCGCGCCCTGGAACTGCTGCCGGGTCAGGAGCTGGTCGTCCAGCACGGTCCCGGGACCCCGCCCGCGAATGCCACCCGTTCGGTGCCCTGGATGACCTTCGCGGAGATCATCGAAGCGATGGAGCGGGCCTCACACGTCGTCAGCCACGCCGGAGTCGGGACGATCCTCTGCGCCGTCCGGGCGGGGCACGTGCCGGTCGTCTTCCCGAGGCTGCGACAGTTTGGCGAGACCGTCGATGACCATCAGCTGGATCTGGGGCTGGCGCTGGCCGAGTCGGGACGGGTGATCCTAGTCGAGGAGGGGTCGGCGCTGCCCGCGAACCTCGACGCGGCCCCCGCCAGAGGCTCCCGGCTCCCGGCGGATGATTCTGGGCTGATCGCGGCGGTGCGCGAGGAGTTGCTCCCAGGCCGAGGCTGAGCCCGCCTCAGGCGAGCAGGTCGCGGTAGAGCGCATCGAGGCGTCCGCAGACCTCGTCCGCGTTGAGACGCTCGGCCCGGGCGCGGCCCGCCGCCCCCAGCCTCGCCCGCAGTTCGGCATCGCCGGCGAGGCGCGAGAGGGCCTCGGCCAGGCCATCTGGATCACCCGGCGCGACCAGTAAGGCGTCGCTGCCGCCGTTGAGAACGTCGGGGACCCCGCCGACTTCGGTTGCGACGACGGCGATCGCGCAGGCCATCGCCTCCAGCAGCGCCATCGGCAGGCCCTCGGAGGTCGAGGGGAGGACGAAGATCGCCGCCTCCCGCAGCAGCTCGCCCTTCTCGCCCGGCTCGAGCCAGCCCCGCCACTGCAAGTCGCCGCGCTCCCCCAGCAGCCGCTCGCCCGCCGGGGGAAGATCCCCGGGCCCAGCCATGACCAGCCGCAGGCCCGCCGTCGACGGGCGTTCGAGAGCCTCGAGCAAAACGGCGCCGCCCTTGACCGGGTTCGCGAAGCCCCCGAGGTAGACCGCGAGCGGCGGAACGTCCTCGGCCCGCGGGGTTGGATCGCAGGTGCCCGTGGGTGCGGCGTTGGGGACGACGACGATGCCGCTGACGTCGAATGCCTCTTCGAGAGCGGCAGCGCTCGCCGCCGAGACGGCGAGAACCGCGTCGGAACGCCGCAAGGCGAAGCGGAACAGCGCCAGGTTGGCCCGTCTCAGGCCGGCGCGAAAGCTGGCGACGTCGCCTGGCCCGGAGTGCACGTGGAGGACGACCCGGCGCCGCAGCGCCTTGGCGAGCAGCACGCAGACGCTCTTGCGGTAAAGGCTTCCCCGTACGGTCGTGTGCACGTGGACGATCCGGCCCTGGCCACGGGCGCTCCACCAGGTGATCTTTGCGAGTGCTCCGGCGAAGACGCCGAGGCGCCGCCGGGCCCCGGGGCCGCGATGGGTCGCGACCATTTCCAGGCGGTAGCTCTCCGAGAGCGGCGAGTCCAGCAGGCCGACGATCACCGCGGTCATGCCGCCACGGACGTCGGGGCCGACGTGGAGGACGCGGGGGCGCTCAGCCGCCATCGCCGCCGCCTCCGGGGGCCTCGACGTTGCTCATGTCCCCGGCGCCGGGCAGTCTCGGCGGCGGCCCCCAGTGGCGCCGGTAGAAGTCGAGGCAGCCGCGTGCCGTGCCCACCGCCTCCGACCAGGGCTCGATCGCCGGCGCCGGCCGCAGGCCGATGCCGCGGACCGCGGTCCGGGCCGCGGCATAGAGAACCTGCAGCACGGCGCGGACGGTGACGAAGGCGGATCCCCGTCGCCCCACCGCGCGCTGGGCGTAGGCGATCGCGTTGCGGGTCATCAGGTAGGACCACGGGCCCAGCCGCTTCGGCCCGCCGGGGTCCTGGTCGACCTCTGCCGCCAGCACGACCCCGACCCGGTAACCGGCCCTGGTCGCCCGCAGGCAGAAGTCCGCCTCCTCGCAGTAGCCCCAGAAGCCCTCGTCGAAGCCGCCGACCCGCCGCGGCACCTCGGCCCGCAGCAGCATCGTGCCGCCGTCCACCCAGTCGCAGGGCGCGACCCCCTCGACGCCGCGGGGAGGCTCGAGGCGGTGGGTCATCGTGCCGTTGGGACGGGTGAGGCCGCCGATCGAGAAGGGTTCGTCGGTGCCGGTGAAGAGCAGGGTCGGCCCGAGCACTCCGTAGTCCGAGCCGGCGGCGGCGCCGAGCAGCGCCGCCAGCGCACCGCCGCGAAGGCGGGCGTCGTGGGTCAGCAGCAGGAGCAGCTCGCCCTCGCGCTCGAGCTGGTGCTCGATGCCGCGGTTCATCGCCGCGGCGTAGCCGAGGTTGTGGCTCATCCTCAGGTACTCGCACCCCGGCAGCAGCTCCGGGTCCGGCTCCTGCGGCAGCGAGGGGTTGTGGACGACGAGGATCCGCTCCGGCTCCAGCCCCTCCGCGACCAGGGACTCGAGCAGCGGCACGTGCACCCCGGCTGAGCCGTAGGTGAGGATCACGGCGCGCACCCCCTCGGCGCTCAGGGCGACCAGGCCTCCACCAGGTCGCGGTTGCGGGCCAGCCAGCGGCGGTCCCGCAGGTAGAGGAGTAGTCCGGGCGGCCAGGCCAGGGCCGTCCAGACGGGGCTGGGAGACCCGCCGAGCTGGAGGCGGGGGCCGGCGCCGCCGAGCAGCGAGTAGCGCACGTAGTTGGCGTGCGCGCGGTAGCGGGACTTGGCCCGCATCGGTTTCGTCATCGAGGCGTACTCGGTCCAGTATTCGAGCTGGGAGTCCGGGAAGCGCAGGCGCAGCTCGGTCTCGCGATCGGTGAGGCCGCCCTCGCGGTAGTCGGTGAAGGCCCAGACCTGGTTGAAGTAGCGGGTCGAGTAGCGGGCGGCTATCCGGTTCCAGACGAGCGCCGGCGTCACGTGCCAGCCCATGTCCTCGGGGAACGGGAACTCGAGCAGGACATCGCGCCGGAACATGCCGATCTTGTCGCCGTAGACGCCATGCAGGGCGATCAGCTCGAAGGCGTTGGAGTCGAAGACGTCGCGGGGGTAGGAATCGCAGACGAGATCCCCCTCGGGGTCGACGCGCAGCCCCTCGACGTCGGCGTACCCGGAGCGCTGCTCGGCCGGGATCGACTCCCAGCCGGCGACCATCCGCTCCAGGGCATCCGGCTCGAACCAGTCGTCGGAGTCGATGATCGAGCAGAACTCACCACGTGCGAGCTCCACCGCGCGGTTGACGGCGGCATGCTTGCCCTGGTTCTCCTGTCGGGAATAGTCGATCCTGAAATCTGCCTCGGCCTGGAGGGAGCGGACCAGATCGCCGGTGCCATCGGTCGATCCGTCGTCGACGATGACCCACTCGAAGTCGCGCATCGTCTGAGCCGCCAGGCTCGCGTACAGCCTGGGGAGGGTTCCCTCGCGCTGGTAGGCCGTGGTGATGACGCTCACCCGCGCGGCCCGCTCTCCCGGGGAGGCCTTCATGAGGCGGCACCGATCGAGTCGGGGCGGCGGAAGGGCCGGAACTCCAGCTGGCTCGGCAGGTACCCCCGGCGAGTGGCGATCAACCAGTAGGGGATCACGTAGATCGCGGCGGAGATCAACAGCCAGAAGGTCGCGCTCGGCCGCCCCGAGGGGACGCCGACGAGCAACGCGATGATCGCCGGCGGGATGCCGAGCCCGAGCGCCAGCACGCCAGCGGGCAGGACGGCCGCGAGCAGGTCGCGCAACTGCAGGCCAAACAGGCGCAGGAAGCGGACATTGAACAGGAGGCTGCCGAAGGTGACCGCGAGGAAGGTGCCGGCAACCACGCCCCAGAGGCCGAAGATGGGAGCCAAGGCAAGGGTGAGGACCACGTTGACGACGGCGATCAGGACCGAGTTGGCCGATGCCATGCCGGGATGACCGGCGCCGATCGCGATCGTCGAGCCCACCGCGGTCGTGATGTTGACGAAGTAGGCCAGGGTGAGGAAGGGGACGAGCAGCTCGGCGTCTCCCGGCGCCGTCTTCAGCCACGCTATCAACAGGAACGGGGCGGTCACCGAGGTGACGGTGAAGAGCGGGAAGGCGATCGCGCAGGTGCGGAGCGTGTAGCGCCGGTACATCTCCTCGATCACCGTGCGTCCCTCCTCGACGATCCGGGCGGCCGCGGTCGGGATCATCGCCGAGACGGTGAGGACGGCGACGCTGCGCACGGCGAGCACGACCCTCGAGGCGATCTCGTAGACGGCCGCCGCCCTGATGTCGACCATCAGGGCGATGATGACCTTGTCGGTCTGGAAGTTGATCAGGTCGGCGAACCAGCCGACCTGGTTCTTGATGCTGAAGCCGAGCACGTCCTTGACGAGCTCGCGGGTGGGCCAGGCGACATAGGGGGAGCGCCAGACATAGCGCATCGCGATCGCCGCGGGGATCAGCGCGAAGACACCCGCGGCCGCGTTCGCGAGCGCGTAGACGACCAGGCTGGAGCTGAGCAGTAGGGCGGCGACGCTGAAGGCGAAGTTGATCGTCGCGCCGACGGTCGTGGCGACGTTGGGGGGAACCATCCTGCGCAGGCCAATCCCGACCGCGGTCAAGACCCCATCGATGCCGTTGAGGGTCCAGATCGCCACCGAGGAGAGCAGCACCAGGCGCATCTCGCCGCTGTCGAGGACGCCGAGCTGGTCGCTGGCGAAGGGTGCCACCAGGACCGCGACAGCCGCCGTTGCGACGCCGACGACGACCGTCGCCAGGAGACCGAGGCCGACGCACTCGTCGATCCTGTGCTTTTCGTCGGCGGCGTCGTAGACGGCGATGAAGCGGGCGAGCGAGCGGCCGATGCCGAGGTCGAGCAGGCCGGCATAGGTGGCGAAGGCCCCGGTCACCGCCCAGACGCCGAAGGCGTCGAGACCCAGCCGCGAGATCATCAGCGGCGCCAACAGGAAGCTGAACAGGTAGCCGGCGATGACACTGGCCGACTGCGCCATCGTGTTGCGGAAGAGCACGCTAACCGCTGCCCTTGGGTCGCGGCTGGAGCAGATGCTCCTCGTAGGCCTGCAGCGTCGTCTCGGCAACCGAGCGCCAGTCGGCTCCCCGGGTTGCCGTCTCGGCACCCGCACGCGCGAGTCGCTGCGCCAGGGCACGGTCACCGAGGACGTCGAGGAGCGTCTGCGAGAGCGCCGCCGGGTCCTCCGCCGGAACGGTCAGGCCGGAGCCATCCGAAACGAGCTCGGGAAGGCCGCCGAGGGCGCTGACGACGAGCGGTCGGCCGTGGCGCTTGGCCAGCGAACCAACCCCACTCTGGCTCGCCTGCCGATAGGGCAGCGCGACGCAGGTGGCGGCGGCGAACAGGGCCGGCACCTCCGCGTCGGGTATGTGCTCGACTCGGACGCTCACCCGCGGATCGGCTAGAACGGGATGGCCTTCCAGCTCGCCGGCGCCGGCAACCATCAGCCTGACCTCCGGCAGCTTCTCCCAGACGGCTGTCATCGAGTCCAGCAGCACGTCGAGGCCCTTGTAGTGGCCGAGGCGGCCGAAGAAGAGGATCGTGGGCTGCTCCGGCAAGGGACTGGTCGTGCCTGGATCGACGCCGTGGGGGACGACGACGATCGGCGCCCGCGGTCGCGAGAGGGCTTCCAGCTCGTCGCGAAGGGCCGTCGCGTGGACGAAAATCAGGCCGGCGGTCCGGACCAGCGCCCGGTTGCCGAGAACGGAGCTGCGCGCCACGTCTTCTCCTGGGTGGCGGACCGGATCGTGGATCGTCAGTGCGAAGCGCCTGGGACGGGCGCCACTGGCGAGGACCAGGCGCACATCGTTGCCAATCGACTCCTGAAGGTGGACCACGTCCGCGCCGAACCGCCGAACCGTGCGCCCGACGCGCAGGGCGTCGACAAGCGCCCGCGGAGAGCGCACCCGGCCGGGGATCGAGTAGTGGCGCACAGCCGGGGACGTCGCCTCGGCGACGAACTTCGCCGCGCCCCCCGGGCGATCGCCGAACTCCTGGTCGTGATCGCGACTGAGCAGGGCGACGGCCGTCCCGGCACGATCCAGGCCCGCCGCCAACATCGAGGTGTAGCGCAGAAAGAAATCGCATGCCAGCACCACGTTCAGGCGCCGGCGATCACTCACGGCTCTCGGCCCGGGCGGCTTGCGTCGACCCGGCCCCCCTCGCCGCCTCCGGCACGCCGTCCCTCCCTCGCCGGGCGGTTGCCGCAAGCAGCAGGCGCGCGGCCGAGGACGGCCCGAGGCGTCGGCTCCAAGCCCGCAGCCTGACCCGACGCGCGCCCTCGCCGTGGTAAACGCCGAGCCGGGGCCACTCGAAGGGCAGCGGCGGTTGAGGATCGCGGGGGACCGAGACGGCGAACCGATCGCCGGCCTCCGCGGCCGCGCGCACGACGCGCTCGTCATAGTCGCTGTAGGGATAGGCGTTCGACCGGCAGGGTTGGGCGGTCTGCTCTTCGCAGATCCGCCGCGATCCCGCCAACTCGGTGGCGATCTCGGCGGCAGCGAGCTGCGAGAGCCTGGGATGCGAGCAGGTGTGCGACCCAATCTCCCAGCCGGCGGCGGCAAGCTCACGCAGCTGTGACCAGGACATGCATGCGAGTTCGCCCTCGTGCTCCGTGTCAAGCCAACTGTCGTAGCCGGCCCACGCCATCGGGCGATCGGCGCCGACGTAGTTGGTTGGCGCATAGACCGTGCCGGGGATACCGAGGCGTTCCATCGGCCTCCACGCGTGCTCCCACACCGAGGCGTGGGCATCGTCGAAGGTGACGACCAGTGTCTTCTCAGTCGGCGGCGAGACGAGGGCCTCCGAAAGGGTCGCGCCGCGATAGCCGTTGCCCGCGAAGGAGCTCAGCTGGGCCTCGAAATCAGCCGGCCGCACGGAGGTCGACGCGGGCCAGGTTTCACTGATCCCGTGGTAGCAGAGAACCACCACGTCCCCGTATGAGTTCTCGGCGGCCACCCTCACGACTCCAGCGCGAGCTCGTCGCGGAGACTCGAAGCTGGACGAGAGTTGATCGCGGCCTCCAGAAGGCAGGAGTAGCGCTCGACCATCCGTGCCGCATCGAAGTCGCCAACGCGGGCGAGACCCTCTTCGCGCAGCCGCTGGTGCAATCCGGGATCGGCGAGCACCCGCGCGCAGGCCGCGGCGAACGCGTCTTCGTCTTCCTTGGCGACACAGAGGCCGCCGCCGTTGACGTCGAGCAGCCAACGCACATCGCCGACATCGGTCGCAACGACCGGAGTGCCGACCGCGATCGCCTCAATCAGCGACATCGGCAGACCCTCCGCTTTCGACGGCAGCACCGCCAGGTCCGCGCTGCGGAGGAGGGCGGGCACATCGTCGCGGCTACCGAGGAAGACGGCCCAGTCCGCACCCATCCCAGCGGCCTGCCGCCTGACGGGGTCTTCGGTCTCTCCGTCGCCGACGAAGACCGCCCGGACGTCGCCAAACCGCTCTCGCAGACGGGCCACCAGGCGCAGCGTCGCCGCCTGGCACTTCGGCGGCGCGAACCGCGCCACGTGCATGATCACCGTCGCCTCCGGCGGGATTCCGAGAGCGCTCCGGTCGCAACCGTTGCCAGCCCGGTCCCTGAGCTCCTCGACCGGTACGCCGTTGGGGATGAGGACGATCGAGTCGGGGCGAACGCCCTCCGCTTCGAGCTGCCGTGGCTGCGCAGAGGAGACCACTACAGTCGCATTGGTCGCCCGATCGAGTGCGCGGTTGTGGAACGCGATCATCCGCGACCGCGGGGCACCTCGCTTGCTGACCTGCAGGCTGCGGTCGCCGGCGTGCTCGGTGACGACGACTGGTCGCCGCGCCATGATCGCCGCAAGCCGGCCCCAGAGGCTGGCATCCCAGCCGGTGCAGTGGACGATCTCCGCCTTCCTGGCGGCGCGGACCAGAGCCGGCAAGGCTCGGAGCTTGCCGACCCTGTCTCGTGCCCCCAGCGACTGCAGCTTGACCCCGGCCTTCTCCAGATCAGCGGCGTGGGAGGTGATGTCCTCGACCGCGACCAGTGTCACATCGTGGCCCAGCTTGCGCAGGCCGATCGCCAAGTTTCGGAGCTGGATCTCCGCCCCCGCCCAGAACAGCAGGTTGATCACCAGCAGAATGCGTCGCTTCGGCGTTTCGATCGCAACGGCCCCAGGATCGCTCCCTCCGCCACGCAGGCCTCGGAGTCGCTGACGATGGCCTCGGTCGCTGCCCGGCAAAGGTGCGCGGAAGCGGATCCCAAGGTAGAACAGGATCGCGATCACGGCCGGTGCCATGTAGGCGAGGAGACCTGGCAGCGGGCCGGAGACGATCGCCGCCTCCAGGATCTCGGCGTAGCGCTCCGCAATCGGCGACGCCTCGAAGGCGGCGCCATCGGCCTCGACGCCATAACGGCGTAGGCCGTCGTCGCCGACGTCGGTCGCGATCGACGGGGGGCCGTCGGGGCTCGGCATCAGCCGCTCCTCGGCAGAGGGATGCCAAGCCGGATCGCGAGGAAGGGCGCGAAGGCAATCATGAGCGCCATGCAGATCAACAAGCCTGGCAGCGGGCCGGAGACGATCGCCGCCTCGAAGACCTCGGCGTAGCGCTCCGCCATTCGTGGTGCATCGAACTCGATGACGCCGATGCTGCCGGCCTCGCCGAGGCGGCGGCGCAGGGCGGAGTCGCCCAGCACCTGCGTGCAGGCCTCGGTGAAGGCGTCCTCGTCTTCCTTGTCCACGCAGAGGCCGCCGCCGGTGACGTCGAGCAGCCAGCGGACGTCGCCGACGTCGGTGGAGACCACCGGAGTTCCCACCGCCATCGCCTCCAGCAGCGACATCGGCAGACCCTCGGCGGTCGACGGGAGGACGACCAGGTCGGCGGCGCTCAGCAGCGCCGGAACGTCGTCGCGGCTGCCCAGGAAGGTCGCCCAGTCGGCGCCCAGCTCGTCCGCCTGCTGCCGGACCGCATCCTCTTCCGGCCCGGCCCCGGCAAAGAGGACGCGAACGTCGCCAAGGCTCTCCCGCATCCGGGCGACGGCACGCAGGGTGACCGGCTGTCCCTTCGGCGGCGTAAAGCGGGCGGCATGGACGATCAACTTCGCCTCCGCCGGAATGCCGAGCTCGACCCGGCCGACCCCGTCGTGGGCACGCCGGCGCAGCTGGGCGAGCGGCACCGCGTTGGGGATGCGAACGATCGACTGGGGTCGAACGCCCTCAGATTCCAGCAGCGCTACCTGAGCCTCGGCGACGACGATCGTCGCGTAGGTGGCGCGATCGAGGAGACGGTTGTGGAGGGCGATCAGGCGCCCGCGAGAGGCCCCGCCCCTGCTCACCTGGAAACTGCGGCCGGCGGTGTGCTCGGTGACGAGAGCGGGGCGCCGGGCGCCGATCGCCGCAAGCCTCCCCCACAGGCTGGCGTCCCAGCCGGTGCAATGAACGAGGTCGGCCTCCCGGGCGATCCGGACCATCTCCGGCAGGGCCCGCAGCTTCCCGACCCGGTCCTTCACCCCAAGAACGCGTAGCTTCACCCCGGCCTCATCAAGGTCCGCCACATACGACGTCGCGTCGTCGACGGCGAGGACGGTCACCTCGTGGCCCAACCCGCGCAAGCCGATTGCGAGATGGCGGAGCTGAGTCTCCGCCCCGGCCCAGAAAAGCAGGTCGATGACCAACAGGAAGCGTCTACTCCGGCCCGGATCGGCGGTCATGGCGCGAGTCCCGACTCCAGGCCGTCGGCTGCTCGATTCTCGGCGTCGGCGACGATCACTCCGGTGAGCAGCCCCAGGACCGCCGTCATATCCTCGACCGAGAAATAGATCGCCACGATCGAGCTGATCATGATCGTCACGATGCCCACCGCGCATGCGGTAACCGCCGGGTCGGTTGGAATGCGCTTGAACGCGCGCACGATCGGAATGCCCAGAAAAAACAGGAACGCGAGCAGGCCCGGGACCCCGCAGATCAGCAACAGGTAGAGGTACTGATTGTGCAGAAACAGCTGTGGTTCGACCTGGATGCTGTGCGGACCGACGAACTCGCGGTTGTAGACGCCGAAGTCGACCCCCGGGCCAATCCCCAGCAACGCGTTGCGCTGGGCCGCGGGCCAGGCGACGCTGTTCTCCAGGTCGCGATCGGTAAGGGAACTGGAGGCCTCGACCCTGCTCGGATTGAGCAGGGTCGAGGCCCTCTGGACGACTGGGTCGAGCAGTCGGCTATCGGTCGCGGAGCCGAACGAGGCAAGCAGCACGATTCCCGCAACCGAAATCGCCAGGGCAATCGCGAGCCGGTTGCGGACGAAGGGTCCACCCGCGACCATCATCATGACCAACCCGGCGATGATCCCAAGCCACATGTTGCGGTTGAAGCTGATCAGGATCGCCACCGCCATCCCCAGCATGACCAGCGCCCAGCCGGCCCTTCGTCCAACTCGAGCGGCGCTGATCCGAACCGCGACGTACCAGAACAACGCGTAGGCCATCGAGAGCCCGGCGAGGCGCACTCGGAGCAGACCAGCCGCCCCTTCCTCTTCCTTGACGATCGATTCACCGCCTCCCTTGAGGGAGTCGCCGATGCCCGAGCCGAGCGCGATAAGCAAAGCCACCCCCCCGGCCAGCGCGGCGAGCACGGCTCCGGCGGTGAGCAGCGCCCGCCGCTGCTCGGGTCGTGGGAACAATCTCACCACGACATAGAAGAACGTGAGAAGCGCAAATGGTCGACCCCAATTGAACACATCGGTGAGCGCAGCCTGGCCGTCGAGGACCGCGAGCCCCCCCGAGAGGGCCAGCATCGCCAGGAACGCGGCCAGGGCGGCTCCAGCTGCCCCTCCCCAGGTCTGCTTCTCCGGTCGAATCAGAGCCAGGGCGAAGAGGCCGGCAAGCGCCAGCTCGTGGGGCCGCACGCTGAGCGGCCCAAGTTCGACGGCGAAGAACGTCGGGTAGAAGATGAAGTCGGTGAGGCCGAAGAAGACGAACGCCGTCGCCAGCGGGAACCGCAAAACGAACGCGGCGGCGACGACGCCGGCGAAGAGCAGGAGGGGACGGGAAAGGCCTTCACCGACGACACCGCGAGCCAGCAGCGCCTCGAGCACGAGGGCGGCCAGGGCGAAAGCGGCAACCCGGACGGGATCAGGGAGCCGACGAACCGCTTCCGACCAAGTCGGAACGGTAGTAATGCGAGTAGTTGCCACGCTCTAGCTCCGTGAAGTTGGCTATGACGCCGATCGGTTTTTTGTCGAGCAGGGCGAATTGCCTGCTCAACTCCTGGGCGGCGCCGCGGTCCGTTTTGCCGAGTGCCCCAACGACCACGATCCCCGAAACCTCGGAGATCAGGGCCAAGGCGTCGCTAACGGCGCCCAGGGCAGGGCTGTCGAGGATGACGACTCGGAACCGTTGCTTGAGCTCGATCAGCAGATCCTGCATGCGTTCGCTCTCGAGCAGCTCCGAGGGGTTTGGCGGCACCGGACCGCTGGGCAAGACAGTCAGCGAGCGCGACCTCTGACCCCCCGCCGACGGTAAGTTCACCTCGATCAGCACCTGGTCCAAAGCAGCGCCCGCAAGTGCATTCGAGAGGCCGGTGGCGGGGCTCCCGGCGAGCCCGCGCAGCTCGCCTCCTTTTCGCAGGTCCCCTTCGACGAAGACGACGACGTCGCCCATCTCGGCCATCGTCGTCGCCAGGGTTCGCGCAATCGTCGACTTACCGTCGCCGGCCTCGGGACTGGTGATCAGAATCGAGCGACAATCCTGGTCGAGATCGAAATAGCGCAGATTCGTTCGGAGAACCCGAAAAGCCTCGCCCTCGGGGGTCTGGGGCCCGACGGCCTCCGAGCGCCTCTTCGAGAGTCGCTGGCTGCGCGGGATGCGGGCTAGGATCGGGGCACCGTAGATATCCTCGAATTCGTCGAGCGTGCGCACCCGGCGGTCGAGGCGCTCGAGCAGGGCGGCGAGGCAGAAACCCAACACAGCGCCCAGCAGCAAACCAAGCGCCACATTGCGGAGGGGCTGAGGCGAGGACCGATCCGATGGCGGCTCAGCCGGTTGAACGAGCTCTGCCCCGCCCGTCTGAAGTGCCTGGGTGAGCTTGAGCCGATCGAGCTGTTCGGTGAGGGCCGTGCCCTCTTTCCCTTCCTGCTCGGCCGGCGTAAGGCTCTCCAGCCCGGATTCGGCGACGTTGATCGCGTCCTGGACCTGGGCACGGTCGGCCTGGCGCCGGAAGTCGATGTAGGCGTTCCCGTAGGCATTGGCCATTTCGGCCGAGAGCTCCGGCGAATCGGTGGTAGCGGAGATCTCGGCGGTGTCCGCCTCGGAGCTGGGTTCGACGCTGACGCTATCGAGGATTTCGGCCGCGCTGACATCGCCACCCATCACCTGCGCAGCTCGGTCGGCGATCACCGGCAGGCCGACGAGCTGGCCATTCGTGGCCGCCTCTCGGGTCGGGTCGAGCACAGATTCGCCCACTTCCACCCCGTCGGGTGCCTGGCGGAAGAGCAGCGTCGCGGAGGCCGTGTACTTGTCTTCCTGGCTCAGGGAAAAGACCAATGCGATCAGCGGCACTGCGATCAGCGCCTGGAGTACAACCCATTTTCTGCGTCGCACAATGCGAAGCAGTTGCTCGATCAGACCGTCTTGTTCCTTCACAGGCCGCTCCTTCGACGTGGCGGGTGCCATGCCTTCTGGGTCATAGGATGGCGAACCGGTTTCCGAGCCGGACGCTTGGACGATAGGCGCCGATGCCTACTTGCCCGGTTCGCGCCTGGGGACGAGCACCAGGCGCTTGAACTCGGCGACCAGCACGCCGTCCTGGTTGAGGACCCGGGTGTGAACTTTGACGACGCCGCGGTCGAGCTTCGATTTCGACGGCTTCACGTCGAGCACCTCGGTCTCGCAGAAGAGCGTGTCGCCGTGAAAGACGGGGTTGGGGTGGCTGAGTTCTTCGGTCGCCAGGTTGGCGATCGCCTTGCCGGAGACGTCGGAGACGGACATCCCGAGCGCCAGCGAGTAGACGAGCGGGCCGACGACGACGTTGCGCCCCTGCTGGGAGTTGCCAGCGTAGACGTCGTTGATGTGAAGCGGGTGGTGGTTCATCGTGATCAGGCAGAAGAGGTGGTCGTCGGCCTCGGTCACGGTCTTGGCCGGCCAGTGCTTGTAGACGGCGCCCACCTCGAACTCCTCCAGGTAGCGGCCGTAGCTGTGGGCGCCGGACGCCTCGCGCTCCGCCTGGTCGGTGCTGAACTCGTTGCTCTGATCGCTCACTGGTTCGATTGCCTCCTGGTCGTTTAGCGGCGCGGAATGCTATCTGGCATCACCGCAGAAGCCAGAGCCCGGCCATGGGCCGTGTGCGCGCTGCTTGCCACGGGCGGCAACGAAGGGTCGAGCGCCCGCATCGGCGCCCAGCCCTTGAGCAGGGTCTCCTCGAACTCCGCCTCGGGCTCAGAGCCGATCACGATCGCGCCGCCGACGCCGATCGTGGCGCGGCCCGCGCCGTCGAGGACGATCGCCCGGATCGCGACGCTGAGGTCGCACTCGCCGCCGAGGCCGAGGTACCCGATCGCGCCCGAGTAGACACCGCGGGCCTCGCCCTCGAGCTCGTCGATGATCTCCATCGTCCGCTCCTTCGGGGCGCCGGTCATCGAGCCCGGCGGGAAGCAGGCGCGGACGCAGGCGAGCGGGTCGACGCCGTTTCGGAGGCGGCCGCGGACGGTCGAGACGAGCTGGTGCACAGTCTCGAAGCTCTCGACCTCCATCAGCCGCGGCACCTCGACGCTGCCGACCTCGCAGACGCGACCGAGGTCGTTGCGCAGGAGGTCGACGATCATCAGGTTCTCGGCCCGGTTCTTGGCGTCGGCGCGCAGCTCCGCCGCCAGCCGCGCATCCTCAACGGCGTCAGCGTCGCGGCGGCTCGTGCCCTTGATCGGCTTCGCCTCGACGCCGCCGTCGGCGCCGATCCGCAGGAATCGCTCCGGTGAGGAGCTGAGGACCGCGAGGTCGGCGCCGAGGCGCAGCAGCGCCGCGTAGGGCGCTGGGTTGACCCGCCGCAGCGCCCGGTAGAGCACCAGCGGGGGCGGCGCCACCTCGGCGAGGATCCGGTTTGTCAGGCAGACCTCGTACGACTCGCCCTCGAAGAGGGCGCGCTTGCAGGCGGCGATGTCCTCGAGGTAGCGCTCACGCGAGCGGGCGAGATGGAACTCGACCGGCTCGCCGGTCGACTCGATCAGCTCCGGCTCACCCCGGCTCGCCGGCAGCCCCTCCAACACCACGCTGGTCTCCCCCAGCCAGCGCGCCGCCTCCCCCCCGTCGTCCGCAGGCGCCAGGCAGAGCAGGTAGGTGCGTCCGTCCTCGTGGTCGAAGGCGATCAGGCGGTCGACGAAGAGAAAGGCGGCGTCGGCGCTCGCCGCGGTGTGGGCGGCGCGGCCACCGCACTCGGCCTTCAACTCGTAGCCGAAGTAGCCGACGAAGCCGCAGTTGAAGCCGAACGGGAGGTCGTTGGCCGGCAGGCGCAGTCGCTCCAGCTCGGCGGCGAGGTAGTCGAAGATCGATTCGCGGCGGAGCTCCTCCCGTTCGCCGCGGCGGACGCGGACCTCGCCGGCGGCGAGGTCGTAGGAGATGCTCGCCCCGAGCGGCCCGGGGGCGCCGATGAAGGAGAAGCGAGCGCCCTCGCCGACGCGGCTGCTGTCAAGCCAGAAGGCCTCCTCGCGCTCGCCGTAGAGGCGCTCGAAGGCGAGCTCCGCGTCGCGGTCGCCCTCGATCCGCTCCACCCTCAGCTCCAGCTCCCCCGGTCGAGCCGTCACTTGAACCCCCCTAGGGACTGTTCAAGTGACGGCTCGACTTGCCCCGCTGTGAGGTCGCGGAAGTTGGCGAGCAGGCGCCGGCCGTGCTCGGAGGCGACCGACTCGGGGTGGAACTGGACCCCCCAGCGCGGCAGACGGCGGTGGGCGATCGCCATCAGCACCCCGTCCTCCGCCCAGGCGATCGGCTCCAGCCCGGGCGGCAGCGGCTCGGCCAGGCAGAGCGAGTGGTAGCGGACGGCGTGGAACTCGGCCGGGATGCCGGCGAACAGCGAGGCGCCGCGGTGGTGGACCCTGGCGACGGCGCCGTGGACCGGCGCCGGCGCGTGGACGACGGCGGCGCCCTCGATCCAGCCGAGGCCCTGGTGGCCGAGGCAGACCCCGAGCAGCGGCAGCTCAGCGCGGCGAATCGCCTCCGCGCAGACGCCGAAGTCCTCGGCGCGCTCGGGTCGTCCCGGGCCCGGCGAGAGGACGACGTTGTCGCAGCCCAGCCCCGCCAGCGTCTCCCAGCTCGCCTCGTCGTTGCGGACGACCAGCGGCTCCTCACCGTTGACCTCGGCCAGCAGGTGGAAGAGGTTGTAGGTGAAGGAGTCGTGGTTGTCGATCAGCAGCGTTCTCATCGAGGACCACGGATACTTACGCGGTGAGCCCACCGGCGCCACCAGACCCGAGCCGCGGCCTCTTCGAGACGATGCTGTTCGTCGGCGGCCGCCCGGTCGAGCTGGTCGCCCACCTCGGTCGCCTCACCAGCAGCGCCCGCGAGCTCTTCGCCGCCGAGCTGCCGACCGAGCTGCCCGGCGACACCGTCCGCGCCGCGGCCGGGATCGAGCTGGGCCGGCTGCGGGTCGACATCGTGCCCGACGACGCGGGAGGGCTGCGCCACTCGATCGTGGCGACCGCGATCGACCCCACCGTCTTCTTTCCCGATTGGGAGCGGGGTGAGGCGCTGCGCAGTGTCGATGCCGAAGGCTGGTCGGGCGCCCACAAGTGGTCGGACCGGCGCTGGCTCGAGGATGCCGAGCAAGAGCTCGGCGACGAGCTACCGCTGCTGGTCGGCGCCGATGGCAACGTGCTGGAGGCCGGCCGCGCCAACGTCTTCATCGTCGATGACGGGGGGCTCGCGACTCCTCCGGTCGACGGCCGCATCCTCCCCGGCACAGCCCGGGCCGCGACCCTGGAGATCGCCGCCGACCTCGGGGTCGAGGCGGTCGAGCGGACCCTGTCGCTGGCCGAGCTGCGCGGGGCCGACGAGGTCTTCCTCACCTCCTCGGTCAAGGGCCTGCGGCCGGTCCGCTGGCTCGACGGCGTCGAGCTGGAGCGCCGCAGCGAGCTGGTCGAGCGGCTGGCGGCCGAGCTGCGCGAGCGCTGGCTCGGCAGCCGCGCCCTACCCCAGCCCTAGTGCACTTTCTTGAGTTTGCCGCGTTCCTCGTGGCGTTCGACGACCTGGACGATCAGCTTGACCACGTTGGAGTCCCCGTTGGCCTTGATGTGGCCGGTTTCGGCGGCCCGCCGGTAGCTCTTGACGGTCCCTTTCTCAGCCAGCTCGTTGAACTGGGGACGGTCGATTTCGACCAGGATCCGCTCGTCCTGGGCCAGGTCCTTGCTGATCTTCGGCCCGGGTAGCTCGACCCGGTAGAGCTGGACGTCGTGTTTGGCTTTCAGCTCGAGCCCGAAGACCAGCTTCAGTTTCGCCAGCGCCGGCACTTCCGTCTGGAAGCGCTCGATGCCGGTGCGGATCAGGTCTGCAGTCGAGGCCATCCGCGCCTAGATCTTGTGCCGTTGCAGGAGCTTCTTGCCGATCACCATGCGCTGGATCTCCGAGGTTCCCTCGCCAATCAACAGCAGCGGCGCGTCGCGGTAGAGGCGCTCGATCTCGTACTCCTTCGAGTAGCCGTAGCCGCCGTGGATGCGGAAGCAGTCCTCGACGCACTCCTTCCCCGTCTCCGAGGCGAACAGCTTGGCCATTCCCGCCTCGAGGTCGGAGCGCTCGCCGGCGTCCTTCATGCGGGCGGCTTTGCGGGTGAGGAGGCGGGCCGCCTCGATCTTGGTCGCCATGTCGGCGAGCTTGAACTGGATCGCCTGGTGCTGGGCGATCGGCTTGCCGAAGGTCTTGCGCTCCTGGCTGTAGCGCAGCGCCAGCTCCAGCGCCCGCTGGGCGATGCCGACGCCGCGGGCGGCGACGTTGACGCGGCCGACCTCGAGTGAATCCATCATCTGCGAGAAGCCTTGGCCGACGCCGTCGGGGCCGCCGAGCACGCGCTCGGGCGGGCAGCGGTAGCCGTCATAGACGAGCTCGGTCGACTCGACGCCCTTGTAGCCCATCTTCTTGATCTTCGGCGGCACCGTCAGGCCGGCGAAGTCGCCCTCGTTGACTTCCTTCCAGGGCTCCTTCTCGGTGATGAAGCAGGTCATCCCCTTGTGAGCCGGTTCGGCCTTCGGGTCGGCCTTCATCAGGACGAAGACGACGCCGGAGCCGAGCCCGTTGGTGACCCACATCTTCTGGCCGTTCAGCTCCCAG
>JAENWU010000198.1 GCA_016649905.1 Thermoleophilia bacterium | reverse complement strand
TCGTTGGCGACGACGACGACCTCGCGGCCGTGGACGCGGACGACGCCGGTGAGGATCCCGGCACCAGGTGCGACGCCGTCGTAGAGGTCCTCGGAGGCGAGCGGCGAGAGCTCGAGCAAGGGGCTGCCGGGATCGGCGAGGCGGTCGACCCGCTCGCGCGGCAGCAGCTTGCCGCGAGCGACGTGGCGCTCGCGGGAGCGCTTCCCCCCGCCCGCGGCGGCGCGGTCGAGGCGGGTGCGGAGGTCGGCGACGAGCTCGCGGTGGGCGGCCTCGTTGCGCTCGAACTCGGGACTGTCGGGCGTGACGTGGGTCCTCAAGACGGTCATGCGTCCTCCTTCTCGTCGGCCAGGGCGACCAGGAGCTGGCCGCGGGCGACGCGCTCGCCGGGCGCCACCAGAACCTCGGAGACGATGCCGGCGATCGCGCTCTGAACCGCCATCTCCATCTTCATCGACTCGACCACGACGAGCACCTGACCCTCCTCGACCTGGTCGCCGGGCTGGCAGCGGACGGCGATCACGGTTCCGGGCATCGGCGCCTCCAGCGCGCCGGAGGCAGCGCCGGCAGCGGCGGCGATCTCGTCCTCGTCCCGGAGCGCGAAACGCACCGGCTCGGCGGCGCCGTCGAGCAGCCAGACCGCGTCGGCGTCGGGGAAGACCTCGAGGGCGCGGGTCTCCCCCTCGACCGTGAGCAGCCCATCGGCCGCGCCTGTCGACTTACTCACGCACGTGCGTGAGTAAGTCGCCACGCCGGCTGCATCGCCTACCTCCCACTCCCACTCGCCGCCGCCGCGCGAACGGATCGCGACCTCGAGATCGTCGTCGCCACCGTGCAGCTGGGCGCGGATCCAGGCGGGGCCGGTCGCGCGCCAGCCGTCGAGGGCATCCCAGGGATCGTCGGAGGCGGGCTCGCCGAGCAGCTCGACGAGGGCAACGGCGGCGAGTGGCGGCTCGGGTGGCGGCGGTGCCACCTCGGCGCCGAGGCGCTCGATCAGGCCGGTGTCGAGCTCGCCGGCGCGTACCTCTGGGCGCGCCAGCAGGGCGCGGGTGTAGGCGACGTTGGTACCGGGACCGAGCAGGACGAGGTCGGCGAGGCCGCGGTCGAGTCGGGCCAGCGTCTCCTCGCGGTCGGGCCCGTGGGCGATGACCTTGGCCAGCATCGGGTCGTAGTCGGAGCCGACCTCGGTGCCGACGGCAACGCCGCTGTCGACCCGCACGCCGGCCGGCTCGCGGTAGGCGACGACGCGGCCAGTCGAGGGCAGGAAGCCGCGCGCCGGTTCCTCCGCGTAGACCCGCGCCTCGACCGCGTGGCCGTCGAGCGCGACCTCGGCCTGGCTCAGCGGCAGGCGCTCGCCGGCGGCGACCCGCAGCTGCAGCTCGACGAGGTCGAGCCCGGTGACCGCCTCAGTGACGGGGTGCTCGACCTGCAAGCGCGTGTTCATCTCGAGGAAGAAGAAGCGGGACGGGTCGTCGCGCTCGGCGATCAGCTCGACGGTGCCGGCGTTGACGTAGCCGCAGGAGGTGGCGAGGGCCAGCGCGGCGGCGCCCATCCGCTCGCGCAGCTCCGGCGAGACGACCGGCGAGGGCGCCTCCTCGACCACCTTCTGGTGGCGGCGCTGGAGGCTGCACTCGCGCTCGCCGAGGTGGATCGCGTTGCCGTGGGCGTCGGCGATCACCTGCACCTCGATGTGGCGGGAGCGCTCGACGAAGCGCTCGACCAAGAGCCGGTCGTCGCCGAATGCGCCCTGCGCCTCGCGGCGCGCCGCGGCGATCGCCTCCGGCAGCTCGGCGAGCTCGCGGACGATCCGCATCCCCTTGCCGCCACCCCCAGCCGCGGCCTTGAGCATGATCGGCAGCTCGTTGTCAGCGGCCCAGGTGATGATTTCGTCGTCGCTGAGGCGCTCTGCCTGCAGCCCGGGCAGGACCGGCACCCCCGCGGCGGTCGCCGCTTCCTTGGCGGCGACCTTGTCGCCCAGCAGTGAGATCGCCTCGGCGCCGGGGCCGACGAAGGTGACGCCGGCCTCGGCGCAGGCGGCGGCGAAGGCGGCCCGCTCGGAGAGGAAGCCATAGCCGGGATGGATCGCTTCGACGCCGGCGTCGAGCGCCGCGGCGACGATCTTGCCGGCGTCGAGGTAGGACTCGGCCGGCGCCGTGGGGCCGATGTGGACGGCGCGGTCGGCGATCCTCACGTGCTCGGCCTCCGCGTCGGCATCGCTGTAGACGGCGACCGACTCGATCCCGAGCCGGTGCAGGGTGCGCGCGACCCGGACGGCGATCTCACCGCGGTTGGCGATCAGGACTCGCTCGAACATCGGCTCAGCGCCGCCAGTCCACGGGGCCGGCGACGAGGGTATGAGAGCCGAGCGGGCGGCCGAGGACGCGCTGCGCCTCGGCGGCCGCCGCCAGCAGCTTGGCGAGGTCGACGCCGGTTTCGACGCCCATCTCCTCGAACATCGAGACCAGGTCCTCGCTGGCGACGTTGCCGGTGGCGCCGGGCGGCGCCGGACAGCCGCCGAGCTCGCCGAAGCTCGACTCGAAGGATTCGCAGCCCGCCTCCAGCGCGGCGACCGCGTTGGCGAGCCCCTGGCCGCGGGTGTTGTGGAAGTGCGCGGTCAGCTCCGCCCCGGGCAGCTCGGCGGCGGCGCGCTCGAAGAACTCGCGGACCTGGGCGGGGTTGGCCATGCCGGTGGTGTCGCCGAAGCCGATCTCTTCGGCGCCGGCGGCGAGCAGACGGGAGGCGATCGAGAAGACGCGCTCGGGCGGCACCTCGCCCTCGTAGGGACAGCCGAAGCTGGTGCTGATCACCGCCTCGCAGCGCAGGCCGGCGCCACGGGCGCGGTCGAGCACGCGCTCGAGCCCGCCGAGCGACTCCTCGACCGAGCGGTTGACGTTGTGATGGTTGTGGCTCTCTGAGGCGGAAAGGAAGACGTTGACCTCGTCGATCCGCTCGCGCAGCGCCAGCGCCGCGTCGAGCCCGCGCTCGTTCGGGATCAGGACCGAAACGGCGACGTCCTCGGGGATCTCCGCCTGTTCCAACACCTCGCGGCCGTCGGCGAGTTGC
>JAENWU010000098.1 GCA_016649905.1 Thermoleophilia bacterium | reverse complement strand
CGGGCTCCAGCACGTGCAGGGAGACGTCGGCGCGCTGGCCCGGCATCGGCGGCGTCATCTCGTCGATGCGGTGCCCGCCGCGCGCGTAGCGGCGGCGGCCGCCGGCGCGGCTGACGGCGACGTGCTGGCCCTCGTCGAGGCGCAGCAGCTGCGAGAGCGTCAGCTCCAGGCCGGCTGCGATCTTCGTCGCCGAGGCAAGCGTCGGGCTGGTCTCCCCGCGCTCGACCTGCGAGAGCATCGGCGCGCTGACCCCCGAGCGCTCGGCCAGGTCCCGCAGCGACAGCCCCATCGCGTCACGCAGGGCGCGGATGCGGAGGCCGACCGAGGGCGAGGGGTCGGCGGTGGGTGCGGCGGGCGGGTTGACGGAGTCCGTGGCGATGCTCATCCGGATGTACGTTATCACGGACGCTTGTATTTCGTTTGGCATTGATCCGTCGAGCCGACACCGGAACCGCGATCAGGTGTGGTTCCGGTGTCGGCTCGACGGGCGGAGGAGCAGGGATCGGAGGTCGGCGGCGATGACGTCCGGTTCGTCGTCGAGTTGGGACCAGGCGATGCGGGTGACTTCGTAGCCCTCGACGCGGAGGATGCGGTCGCGGGCGCGGTCTTCGCGGAAGGCGGTGCGCGTGCCGTGCCCCTCCCAGCCGTCAAGCTCGACGATCTGGTTTGCGGTGGGCCAGAGGCAGTCGACCTGGAAGCGGCGGCCGCGGACCTGCAGCCAAGCGTTGAAGTGCGGTCGCGGCAGACCGTGGCGATCGAGGAAGGGCAGGAAGCGCTCCTCGAGTCGGCCCCGGATGCGGCCGCTGGTTTCGGACCGGCGAGCGAGGGCGGTTCGGAGCGACCGCACGCCGCGATGCCGGGGATAGCGGTCGAGGAGGTCGTGTAGCGAGAGCGCGTCGTACAGGCGGCGGAATTCGGACTGGCGCAGAGCGCTCTCGACGGCCTCCGGCCTGGAGACTGCCGCGAGGTCGAAGATCGTTCGCGGGACCGTGGTGACCGGGATCCGATCGTGAACCGTCACCTCGTCGGCCGGTAGGCGCGCGCGATGACGCCCGATCGTTCCCCGAGATCTGGTTTTGCTGGGTGAGGTGATGTCGATTGGCCCGCTTCCGTGATCCCGGATCCCCCACAGGGCCGCCGCAGATCGATGACTCAGGACCGCATTCGGACCGCAAGCGAGCACTGCCGCCATCCATCGCGCCTCCCGCGAGAGGACTCGGTGGCCGACGGCATAGACGCCGGGATAGAGCCGATGCAGCCGCCCAACCCGCAACCGCCTGACTATCGCGTCGCCGCTCAAGCCACTTGCAAGGAGCTGTGACCGCCCCACGACCCCATGCTGCCGCTCCGCCAGCTCGGCGATCCCGGCGTCCCCACCGCGAGTCTGTCCTGAGTGGCGCATACCGCCACCAAGAGCAGACTCGACGAAAGGTCTCCCCCTATCGGGCGCTCGACACTAGACCCTATGGCCGGCCCACCTGAGCGCCGGCTAGATCCGAACCCGGCGTAAGGGTCGGCACCCGCGCATGAGATGCGCGGGTTTGTCGCCGAGGAATGGCCTCGGCGAGGACCGCAATCATGGGGGTGCCGACATGGCGCAGGTTAGGACGTGGGTGGGGCTGGATGTTCACGCGGCAAAGGTCGTAGCGGCGATCGCCGACGCCGAGTCCGCAGAGCTGCGGGTGCAGCGGATGGGCGGTGAGAGCGCCGCGGTGGCGAAGTTCTGCGCCACTCTTCCGGCGCCGGTGCGGGTCGCCTATGAGGCAGGCCCGACCGGGTTCGGGCTGGCTCGCGAGCTGGCGGCGAGGGGCATCGACTGCACGGTCGCCGCCCCAGGCAAGATCGAGCGCCCCGCCACCGACCGGGTCAAGACCGACCGCCGCGACGCCGAGCGGCTGGTGCGCCTTTTGATGATCGGCGGCCTGCACCCGGTGCGGGTGCCGACCCCGGCCGAAGAGGCGATGCGCGACCTGGTCCGTACCCGCGAGGATGTTCGCGGTGACCTGATGCGCGCCCGGCACCGGGTCGCCAAGCTGCTGCTGCGCCACGACCTGCGCTTCGAGGGCAACAACTGGACCCAGCACCATCTCGACTGGCTGGGGCGGGTCGAGCTCCCCGAGCCGGTGGCGCAGTCGGTCCTGCTCGACGGGATCGGCTCGATCGATGCCCTCTTGGTGCGCCGCGAGAGCCTCGAGTCCCAGATGAGCGCTCTGGTCGAGGGCTCCCCCTGGGAGCAGAACGTCGCCCACCTGCGCTGCCTGCGCGGCATCGACACCTTGAGCGCCCTGGGGCTCTGCGCGGAGGTCGGCGACTTCGAGCGCTTCGCCCGCCCCGCCCAGTTGATGAGCTACCTCGGCCTGGTGCCCTCCGAGAACAGCAGTGGAGAGCGCCGCCGGCAGGGATCGATCACCAAGTCGGGCTCCCGCCACGCTCGGCGTCTCTTGGTCGAGGCCGCCTGGCACTACCGGCGGGCGCCGCGCAAAGGCCGCGAGCTGCGTCGCCGCCAGGAGGGCCAGCCCCAGGCGGTCTGCGCGATCTCATGGAAGGCGCAACAGCGCCTTCACCGCAGCTGGGTCCGCCTGGACTCAGAACGCGGCAAGCGCCGCACCCTTTGCGCGGTCGCCGTGGCCCGCGAGCTTGCCGGCTTTTGCTGGTCGGTAACGACCGTGGACTGAGACCACCAAGCATCGCTTGGCCCAGGAGGCGGCGGGCTCGGCCCTTCGCGCCAGCGCATCCGCGATTCAGCTATGAGCAGCCGCTCTGCGGCGACGCTCGATCCTAGACAGCGGGCGCTGAGACGAAACCCGGTCCTGCGGTAGCCAATCCGCGCATATCAGCCTGACCGCGCGTCGCGCACCAGGCCGACCGCCGCCTCCTGGACCAAGAAGAAGGCCCGCTTCGGCGGGCCTTCGGTGGTTGGCGACTTGACAAAACGACGTCCATATCAGCTGTAGTTCCTAACCACAGCTAGGGGCCGGGGGTGCGTTCGACGGCGGCGTCGGCGGTGGCGGCCTCGGCCTCGCGGGTGGCGGCGCCTGCCAGGGCATTGGACAGCGCCCGCAGGTAGGCACGGGCGGAGGCCTCGATGATGTCGGTGGCCACGCCCACTCCGGTCGCCAGGCGGCCGTCGGTGCGCAGCATCACCGTCACCTCGCCGAGGGCGTCCTCTCCCCCGGTCACCGCGTCGACGGTGTACTGGCGCAGTTCGCTCTGGGTTCCGGTTGCCTGCTGGATCGCGCGGAAGATCGCGTCGATCGGGCCGTCGCCGCCGGACTCGCCGACCGCGACCTCGCCCGAGGGCATCGTCACGCCGATCTTCGCGGTCGGCTCGCGGCCGGAGCCGGCGCTGACCTCGAAGGACTGCAGCTCGTGGACGTCGGAGCGCTCGCGCATCTCGTCGGAGACGATCGCCTCCAGGTCGAGCGCGGTCACCTGCTTCTTGCGGTCGGCGACCTCCTTGAAGGCCTTGAAGGCCGAGTTGAGGGCGTTGCCCTCGACTTTGAAGCCCAGCTGCTCCAGCGCGTCTTTCAGGGCGTGGCGGCCGGAGTGCTTGCCCAGCACGATCGAGTTCGACTCCAGGCCGACTTCGGTCGCGTCCATGATCTCGTAGGTGCTGCGCTCCTTGAGGACGCCGTCCTGGTGGATGCCGGACTCGTGGGCGAAGGCGTTGCGGCCGACGATCGCCTTGTTGGGCTGCACCGCGTAGCCGGTCAGGCGCGAGACCAGGCGGCTGGTGCGAGCGATCTCACGGGTGTTGATCCCGGTCGAGAAGCCATGCGCGTCCGCGCGGACGTGGACCAGCATCGCGATCTCCTCCAGCGAGCAGTTGCCAGCGCGCTCGCCGATCCCGTTGACGGCGCACTCGACCTGGCGCGCCCCGGCCAGGACGCCGGCGTAGGAATTGGCGACCGCCAGCCCCAGGTCGTCGTGGCAGTGGACCGACAGCTCGATGTCCCTCAGCCCTGGCACCAGCTCGTACAGCCGCGCCAGGTAGGCCGTGTACTCCTCCGGCGTCGTGTAGCCGACGGTGTCGGGGATGTTGACGACGGTGGCGCCCTCCTCGACGGCGATCGCGACGACTTCGGCGGTGAACTCGACGTCGGCGCGGGTCGCGTCCATCGGCGAGAACTCGACCTCGTCGCAGTAGGACTTGGCCATGGTGACAGCGGCGCGGGCCTGGCCCTTGACGTCCTCGCGGTCGGTCTTCAGCTGGTGCTCGATGTGGATGTCGGAGGTGGAGATAAAGGTGTGGATGCGCGGTCGCGCGGCCTCCTTCACCGCCCCCCAGGCGGCATCGATGTCGGCCTTGTGGGTGCGGGCCAGGCCGCAGATAACCGGGCCCTCGACGCGGCGGGAGATCTCCTGGACCGCCTCGAAGTCACCGGGCGAGGTGATCGGGAAGCCGGCCTCGATCACGTCGACCCCCAGCCGGGACAGCTGCTGGGCGATCTCGACCTTCTCGGCCGTGTTCAGCGAGATCCCGGGCGACTGCTCGCCGTCTCGCAGGGTGGTGTCAAAGATATGGACGCGGTTCACGTCGTTTGCTTCCTTCTGGGGTCCCATCGGACCTCTCCTTCTCTACTTGAATCGAATGGCCTCTGTCTCTCGCGGCTATCGCGCCGCCCAGCGCTATTCCCCCCGGAGGGGGAGGAGAAGGAGAAGCGCGGGGCTAGCGATGCGAAAGCTCATTCGGCTCCGAACCTTAGCGTAGGCTGCGCCGATCGCCAAGCCGCAGCAGAGCATCAACTGGCTCGCCCTCTTTGCCATGGGGATGGCCGTCGTCGTCATCGCCAACGACTTCTCCGCGATCAACGTCGCCCTGCCGACGATGGAGAAGGACTTCGACACCAACATCAACACGATCCAGTGGGTCGTCAACGCCTACGCGCTGACCTTCGGGGTGATGATCGTCACCGGTGGCCGCCTCGCCGACATGTTCGGCCGCCGCAACGCCTTCTTCCTCGGCACCGCGATCTTCGCCTCGATGTCGGCGCTCGGAGGCGCCGCCCAGACCGAGACCTGGTTGATTGCAAGCCGGACCCTGATGGGGATCGGCGGGGCGCTGATGTGGCCGGCGATCCTCGGCATGACCTTCGAGATCCTGCCCGCAGAGAAGGCCGGCCTGGCGGGTGGGATCATCCTCGGCGCGGCCGGCCTCGGCAACGCGATCGGGCCGCTGATCGGCGGCGTCCTCACCGACCTGCTGAGCTGGCGCTGGATCTTCTTCCTCAACGTGCCAATCGCGCTCTTCGCCGTCGCCGTCACCTACTTCCTGGTCCACGTCAAGGAGCCCGAGAGCAAGGACCGCCGCATCGACTACCCCGGCATCGCCGCGATCTCGGTCGGGCTCGTATCGCTGCTGATTGCCCTCGACCAGGTCGACGACTGGGGCTGGGGAGACCCGAAAATAGTCGGACTGCTGGCCCTGGCGGCGATCCTGATCGTGGCCTTCGTGCCGATCGAGCGCCGCGCCGGCACGCACGCCCTGATCCCGCGTGAGGTGATGCGCAACGAGAGCTTCAGGGCCTCCTGCTTCGCGATCCTCTTCATGTCTGCGACCTTCTTCGCGGCGCTGCTCTACCTGCCGCAGTTCATGGAGAAACAACTCGGCTACTCGCCGCTGGAGGCAGGCGTCGGCTTGCTGCCCTTCCTCGGCACCTTCGCCCTCGTCTCCTTCATCGCCGGGCCGCTCTACGAGCGGGTGGGAGCCAAGAAGCTGGTCGTCCTCGGCGCCGCCTGCATCACCGTCGCGCCGTTCCTCTTCTCCCAGGTTGACGCCGGCTCCGGCTATGACTCGCTGATCGTCGGCATGGTCGTGCTCGGGATCGGGGTCGGCAGCTTCTACCCGACCGCGACGACGGCGGGCGTCACCTCGGTCGACGACTCCCAGACCAGCCTTGCCGGCGGCATCGTCTACATGTTCCAGATCGCCGGCGGCTCGATCGGCCTGGGGCTTACCACGACGGTCTTCTCGGCCGCGATCCCGCCCTTCGTCGACGGGGTGCAGGCGGGCTTCAGGCTCGACGCGGCGCTTTCGCTGGTCGGGCTGGTGATTGCGCTGCTGTTCGTCGGCGGGCGGATCTTCTCCCCCGCGCGCAGGCGGCAGGAGGCGGCTTAGTCCAAGCCCGTGGTGCCCGGGGGCACCGTGGTGGAGTTGTTGCCGGGCCCGCCGAGGATGGTGTTCGTACCCGGCCCCCCGAGCAGGAGGTCGTTGCCGCTCCCACCGCTGAGGCGATCGTCGCCGCTCTGCCCCCACATCCAGTCGTTACCGCTGCCGCCGATCAGCCAGTCGCCGCTGCCTCCTCCCAGCAGGAAGTCGTCGCCGCTGCCGCCGATCAGCTTGTCGGCGCCGGCCCCACCGCGCAGGCGGTCGTTGCCGGGCCCGCCGCGGAGCGTGGCTGGGACGGTGATCTTCGGCGAGATGATCACGGAGTCGTTGCCGGAGCCGGTGTTGACTTCGAAGCCGGCGATTGCGGCCGCTTCGCAGCTGAGCGAGTTTTCGCGGCCCTCGACGTGGGTGCAGATGGCACCGCCGACTTCCAGCGGGCTCATCGAGTCGATGATGTAAAAGCGGCCGTCCGTGCTCGGCTTGACGTCGAGGACGTTGTCGTCGGGACTGCCGGCGATCAGCAGGGTCACCGAGCCTTCGGCGTGGGCCACCGGGACGGCGCATGCCGCCACGATCGCGATGGCAATGAGGATCGATCTCTTCATAACGGAGAGGGGTTCGAGCACTTGCTCACCAGCCCTCCTATGGCAACAACACGACCTTGCCGACGTTGCGGCGCTGGGCGATGAATTCGTATGCCTCGCCGGCACGGTCGAAGGAAAATGAGGCGCCGACGACCGGCTCCAGGCGCTTCGCCTCGAGATCCGCCATCAGCGGTGCAGTCAGGCGCTCGAGGCCGCCTTCGCGATCCCACCAGCTCAGCATGTTGAGTCCGAACACGCCTTTGTTCTCGTTCATCAGCGCCAGGCTCTTCCACCACGGCATCGTCGCCAGCGGCATCTTCGCCAGGCTCTTCAGCGTCGCCGGCAGGTTGCGGGCGCCGCCGCTGGAGGCCTCGGAGAGGCCGAACATGATCAGCCGGCCGCCGGGGCGCAGCAGCCGGTAGTCCTTGCGGAAGGAGGTGGGGCCGAGCGGGTCGATGATCAGGTCGACTCCCTCACCTCGCGTGCGGAGCACGCCACGCTCCCTGCGTCCTTGCCCTGCTTGGTCAGACGGCCTTAGAGATCCACGGAGCGACCAATTGCGAAGCCGTCGAGGCCGAGGATCTTCTCGAGGGCCTCGGCGCGCACGGGCGCGTCGGTGGTCAGCGCCATCACCGCGTGCTCGGTGCCCGCCTGTGCGCCGACGGCGGCGGAGACGATGTTGACCCCCTCCTCGCCGAACATCGTCCCGACCCGGCCGATCATCCCCGGCTGGTCGGCGTAGCGGAAGACGGTGATGTGCTCGGCGAATGGGAGGTAGAAGCTCTCTCTCCAGGCCGAGACCAGGTACGGCTCGTTGCGTGGCCCGACGCTGGTGCCTGCGACCTCCACCTCGCCGGCGCCGGACTGGACGCGGACGGTGACCAGCTCGGTGAAGTCGTCGGTGCTGGCGTCCTTGGTCTCGGTCAGCTCGATCCCCCGCTCTTCCGCCATCTGCGGCGCGTTGACCAGGTTGACCGGCTCCTCGGTGTTGCCGGAGAGGATCCCGACCAGGACCGCGATCCCGAGCAGGCGGGTGTCGTGGGTGGCGATGCGGCCGCGGAACTCGGCGGTGACGCGGTCGACCGAGCCGTCGCCGAGGCCCTGAGCGAGGCGGCCGAGCTTTTCGCAGAGCGGCACGAACGGCGCCAGCGCTTCCATCGCCTCCGGCAGTACCGCGGCGATGTTGACCGCGTTGGTGACGACGCCACCGGTAAGTGCCTCGGTCACCTGCTCGGCGGTGACGACCCCAGCGCGGTCCTGGGCCTCGGCCGTGGAGGCGCCGAGGTGCGGGGTGACGACGACGTCCGGGCGGGCGAAGATCGCGTGCTCGGTGAACGGCTCGGAGGGGAAGACGTCGAGGGCGGCGCCGGCCAGCTTGCCCGACTCCAGCCCCGCCAGCAGGTCGTCGAGGTCGACCAGCTCGCCGCGGGCGCAGTTGACCAGGCGGGCGCCGTCCTTCATCCCGGCGATCGCCTCGGCGTCGATCAGCCCGATCGTCTCCGGCGTCTTCGGCACGTGCAGGGTCACCAGGTCGGCCTTGGCGAGCAGGTCCTCGACGCTCTCGGCGCCCTCGACGCCGAGCTCGCGGAAGCGCTCGGCGGAGACGAACTTGTCGAAGGCGACGACGTCCATCTCGAAGCTCTGAGCCCGTTTGGCGACGAGCTGGCCGATCCGGCCGAAGCCGATCACACCGAGCGTCTTGCCATAAAGCTCCGCGCCCTTGAACTTGGCCCGGTCCCAGCGGCCGGCGACGAGCGATTCGTGGGCCTGCGGGACGTTGCGGAAGAGGGAAAGAGCCAGCGCCAGGGTGTGCTCGGCGGCGGCAACCGAGTTGGACTCGGGGGCGTTGGCGACGATGATGCCGCGTCGCGTCGCGGCGGGAATGTCGACGTTGTCGACGCCGGTACCGGCGCGGCCGATCACCTTCAGGTTGGTCGCCAACTCGATCAGCTCCGGCGTCATCTTGGTCGCCGAGCGGATCAGGATCGCGTCGTAGCCGCCGATTTTCTCGCGCAGTTCCTCGTCGGACATGTCGAGACCGAGGTCGACGTCGAACTTCGAGCGCAGCAGGTCGACGCCGGTCTCGGCGATCTTCTCCTTGACCAGGACCTTCACGAGGCGCTCACCCCGTCGACGTTCTCGATCACCCAGTCGACGCAGGCGGTCAGCGCCTCGACGTCAGCCGGCTCGACCGCCGGGAACATGCCGACGCGGAGCTGGTTGCGGCCAAGCTTGCGGTAGGGCTCGACGTCGACGATGCCGTTGGCACGGAGGGCGGCGGCGATCGCGGCCGCGTCGATGCTCTCGGCGAAGTCGATCGTGCCGACCAGCAGCGAGCGCTTGCCGGGATCGGCGACGAACGGTGTCGCAAAGTCCCTGCGCTCGGCCCAGCCGTAAAGGCTGTCCGAGGAGGCGGTGGTGCGAGCGACGCACCAGTCGAGCCCGCCTTCGGCCAGCATCCACTCGACTTGGTCGCCGAGCAGGATCAGGGTCGCCAAGGCCGGCGTGTTGTAGGTCTGCTCCTTGCGCGAGTTCTCCAGCGCCGTCTGCAACGAGAGGAAGGCCGGCTGCCAGCGGTCGGCGGCGCCGTCGAGCTGCTCGACGCGGGCGATCGCGGCGGGGCTCAGCAGCGCCAGCCAGAGACCGCCGTCGGAGCCGAAGGCCTTCTGCGGGGCGAAGTAGTAGGCGTCGGTCTGGGCGACGTCGACCGGCAGACCGCCGGCACCCGAGGTGGCGTCGATCAGAACCAGCGACTCGCCCGCGCCGTCGGGCCGGACGACGTCGACCATCACCCCGGTCGAGGTCTCGTTATGGGCCCAGGCGAGGACGTCGGCCGCGGGGTCGGCGACCGGGTCCGGAGCGTCTCCTGGTTCGGCCTCGACCACGATCGGGTCGAGCAGGAACGGCGCCGCCGCGGTCGCCTTGGCGAACTTCTGCGAGAACTCGCCGTAGGTCAGGTGGAGGGCCCGCTCGCGCACAAGCCAGGCCGTGGCGGCCTCCCAGAAGGCGGTGGTGCCGCCGTTTCCGAGCGCCACCTCATAGCCATCCGGCAGCGAGAAGAGCCCACCAAGACCGTCGCGGATTCCCTTGACAAGGTCGCGGACCGGCGCCTGGCGGTGCGAGGTGCCCATCAGGTCCGCCTGCTCGGCCAGCCTCGCGAGCGCCTGCAAGCGCACCTTCGAGGGGCCACAGCCGAAGCGTCCGTCGGCGGGCTTGAGGTCGGTCGGGATCTGGGTGTCGGTCTTCACGGCCATCGGGGCAGGACACCGTATCGACAGGCGCGGGTGGACTGACGGCGGGGGACGTGGATAGGCTCAATCCTCGTCATCGATCCACGTCCGATAGGAGTAGT
>JAENWU010000032.1 GCA_016649905.1 Thermoleophilia bacterium | reverse complement strand
CTGGTCCTCCGGCGTGGCGGTGTCGCGATAGAAGTCGAGCCCGGTCTCGCCGACCGCCCGCACCTTGGCGTTGCGGCCGAGCCGGACCAGCTCCGCCGCGGCCGCGTCGTCGAAGCCGGTGGCGTCGTTGGGATGGCGGCCGACGCTGGCGAAGACCGCGCCGTGGCGCTCGGCGGCGTCGATCGCTCCCTGGTTGGAGTCCTCGCCGAGGCCGATGTTGAGGATCCGCCCGACCCCGGCCGCCGCCGCCGCCGCGACCAGCTCGGCCTCCTCGCCGTCGCAGAGGAAGAGGTGGGTGTGGGAGTCGATCACGGCTGCGGTCAGCCTATCCCGGCGCCACCGCAATAGCCTTTCGCCGGGATGGGGGACTTCGCCGACTACTACCGGGAGATCTACCTGCGCGGGCTGGGCGGGGAGACGCCGTCGATCCCGGTTTCGATCGCCGAGCTCGAGCAACGGGCGACGAGATCGGCCCCGGCCTCCTAGCAACTACCTAGCCGATTCGATTGTTCCTTTTAGTCGCATAGCGACCAAAAGGAACAGCGGAACGGCTATTCGATCTTCGGGAACAGCGCCGGGATGCGTTCGACGCTCTGCCCACCCGGCCTCGAGCCGAGGTCGGCGAGCGCGCGCTCGGGTTCGGCCAGCGCCGCCAGCAGCGTCTCGGCGCTCGCCGGCAGGTAGGGGACCAGCAGCAGCGTCGTCACCCGCAGCCCCTCGACCAGGTTGTAGAGGACTTCGTCGAGCCGCTCGGGGTCGGCCTCGTCCTTGGCCAGGACCCAGGGCTGGCTCTCCTCGACGAAGCGGTTGAGCCTCCGCACCAACTTCCAGGCCTCCTCCAGCGCCTGGGTCAGCTCGGCCCGATCGAGCAGCTCGCTGAAGCGCGGGACGACGCCCTCGAAGTCCTCCGCCAGGGTCACGTCGACGGCGGCGATCGGAACCGTGCCGTCGCGGTAGCGCTCGACCATCGCCAGCACGCGGCTGGCGAGGTTGCCGTAGTCGTTGGCGAGCTCGGTCTCGTAGCGAGACTCGAAGCCGGCGGTGGAGATCGACCCGTCCTGGCCGAAGCTGACCTCGCGGAAGAGGTAGAAGCGCAGCGCGTCGGCGCCGAAGCGCTCGATCACCTCGAACGGGTCGAGCACGTTGCCGAGGCTCTTCGACATCTTTTTCTCGCCCATCAGCAGGTAGCCGTGGATCGTCATCCGCCGCGGCGGCTCGAGGTCGGCGGCGAGGCAGAGCGCGGGCCAGATCACCGCGTGGAACTTGAGGATGTCCTTGGCGAGCACGTGCAGGGTGGCCGGCCAGAAGCGGTCGGTCAGGTCCTCCCCCTCGCGGGCAAAGGTCAGCGCCGTCACGTAGTTGAGCAGCGCGTCGAACCAGACGTACATCCGCTGCTCGGGGTCCCACGGCAGCGGCAGCCCCCACTTCAGGGTCGGCCGCGAGAGCGAGACGTCTTCCAGCCCACCCTTGATGAACGAGACCGCCTCGTTGCGACGGAAGTCGGGAACGACGAAGTCGGGGCGCTCCTCGTAGAGGCCTTCGAGCTGGCCCTGGAAGGCGGAGAGGCGGAAGAACCAGTTCTCCTCGCGCACCTTCTCCAGCACGATCTCGTGAATCGGGCAGGTGTTCCCGGGCCCCAGCTCGCGCTCGGTTTTGAAGTCGGCGCAGCGCGGGCAGTACCAACCTTCGTAGACGCCCTTGTTGACCCAGCCGTTGTCGTAGACCCGCTGCATGATCTCGGCGACCTTCGCCGAGTGGCGCGGGTCGGAGGTGCGGATGAAGAAGTCGTTGCTGGCGTCGATGATCGGCATCAGCGCCTCGAACTTGGCGGCATTGCGGTCGGCCAGCTCCTGCGGCGTGATCCCCTCGCGCTCGGCCGCCAGCTCGATCGGCTCCCCGTGCTCGTCGGTGCCGGTGAGGAAGAAGACGTCGGCGCCGCGCTGACGCATGTGCCGAGCGAGGATGTCCGCCGCCAGCGTCGAGTACGCGTGGCCGAGGTGCGGCTCCGCGTTGACGTAGTAGATCGGGGTCGTGACGAAGTAGCTCTGCGGGCTCATTCCGGTCGTCCAGGCCCCAACTCGGGCGGCGGCTCGACCCCGTCCCAGTAGCCGACCTCGTCGGAGCGGCGGAAGAAGCTCCAGAGACCGCCGCCGCCCGGGCGTCGCTCGCTGGCGCTGATCTTGTCGGCGTCCGGGTAGACGACGATGTCGGGACGCCCGTGGCTGGAGACAGCGAGGAAGCGAACCTCCTGATCGGTCGGATTGAGGATCTGGTGGGCTCCCTCCTCCCCGGTCGGGAAGCGGACCGCCTCACCCTCTTCCAGCTGCCGAACCCCGTCCGGCGTGCGCAGGCTGGGCTGACCGTCGAGGACGATCAGGATCTCCTCGTCCGAGTAGTGGAAGTGGTACGGGTAGGCGGCCTCGCCGGGCGGCAGCAACCACAGGCTCGCGCCGACCAGCTCGCTGCCGAGCTCGTAGCCGATCCGCGCGCGCCGAGCGCGGAACCCGGGCGGGGCATCGCGATCTTCGTACTCGATGTCGTTGATGTTGGTCACGGGGGCTGAGCGTAGCCGCAGCCGGCGCTAGCGCCGCGCCTCGCGGCCGGTCAGCGCTTTGTACAGATCGTTCGCCCGGGTTCCGGTCAGCGCCGCGACGACGCTGGCGGCGGCGCGGGGGCGCGCTCCGGACTGGACCAGGTGGCGGAGGGCGTCGACGGCGAAGCCGACGTCTTTGTCGTGGGTGGTTGACTCGGTCGGGGCGATTACGAGGACGATCTCGCCCTTGACGTCGCCGCGGAAGCGCCGCGCCAGCTCGCCCAGCGAGCCGCGGGCGACCTCCTCGTGGATCTTCGAGAGCTCGCGGCAGACGGCGGCCTGGCGGTCGGGCGCCAGCGCGGCCAGCGCCGCCAGGCTCTCGCCGACCCGGCGCGGCGACTCGAAGGCGACGACGGTCTCGGTCGAGCGCAGCACCCGCTCCATCTCCCCCGCCCGCCGCGGCAGGAAGCCCTCGAAGCGCCAGCGGTCGGTCGGCAGCCCGGAGGCGACCAGGGCGACCGGGACCACCGAGGGCCCGGGCAGCACCGTCACCTCGAGGTCGCGCTCGATGCAGCGGTGGATCAGCTTGTAACCGGGGTCGGAGATCGCCGGCATGCCGGCGTCGGAAACGAGGGTGATGACGTCGCCGCGCTCGATCCGCTGCGCCAGCTCGGTCGCCCGCGCCGTTTCGTTGCCCTCGTGGTTGGAGACCATCCGCGGCGGCGGCTTGATCCCCAGCCGGTCGAGCAGGGCGCCGGTGCGCCGGGTGTCCTCGCAGGCGATGTAGTCGGCGGTGACCAGCGCGTTCCGCATTCGCGGGCTGACGTCGTCGATGTTGCCGATCGGCGTGGGGCAGACGATCAGGCGCCCCGCCATCAGCCCTCGCCTCGCTCGTGTTCGATCCGGGCCATCGCGGCGGCGCCGATCATGCCGGCGTCGGGGCCGAGCTCGGCGGCAACCACGGGGATCTCGTTCATCGGCCGCAGCGCTCGTTCGCGCAGCACCTTGCGAGCCGGGTCCAACAGCAGGTCCCCGGCGGCCATCACGCCACCACCGATGACAATCGTCTTCGGCTCAAAGACGTTGGCGAAGGTGACGAGCGCGGCGCCGAGGCGGCTGCCGACCAGGTTGAAGACGCCGATCGCGTTGAGGTCGCCGGCCAGGGCCAGCTCGGTCACCACCTTGCCGTCGATCTCGTGCCCCTCGGCGGCCATCGCCCCCAGGGCGGAGTCGGGCTCGCGCTGGGCCGCCTCGCGACCCTCGCGCCCGAGCGCCGTCCCCGAGGCCAGCGTCTCGATGCAGCCGCGGCCGGGGCAGTTGCCCTGGCAGGGCGGGCCGTTGAAGTCGATCACGGTGTGGCCGAGCTCGGCGCCGGCGCCGGTGGCGCCGCGGTAGACCTCGCCGCCGAGGATCAGGCCGCCGCCGATGCCGGTGCCGATCGTCAGCATCACCATCTCGTCGGCGCCGCGGCCGGCGCCGTAGAGGTGCTCGGCCAGCGCCGCGACGTTGGCGTCGTTGTCGACGAAGACGGGCAGGCCGACGCGCTCGGCGACCAGGTCGCGGATCGGCAGGTCTTCGATCGGCAGGTTGACGGCGGCGACGGCGACGCCGGTCTCGTGGTTGAGAGTCGCCGGAATCCCGAGCCCGACCGCGACCGCGTCGGGGCAAGCTTCGTGTGCCTCGCTGACCTCTCGCACCAGCAGCTCGACCAGCTCGTCCTCGGTCTGGCCGGTCGACGCCTCGCGGGTGACGAAGAGGGTCTCGGTGCCGGAAAGGGCGCCGATCAGCATCTTCGTGCCGCCCAGATCGACCCCGATCGTCTTCGCCGCGCTCACGCGAGTTTCGGGGCAGAAAGGCGGTCGACCGAATACATCGCCATGATTTCTAGCCCTTTATGCCCGACGATGGCGAGCAACGGCCGTCGGGGCCGCCCGACTACAAGGTCTACCGGTCCCGCAAAGGTCTCCTATCCCGACTGCGGTCGCCCGACCTCTCGAAGCTGAAGGGCGGCGCAAAGCTGCCTGGGAAGCGTCCCGAGCGCGGACGAGACGACGGCCGCGGCAGCGACCGCGAGCGCCCCAAGCGCCGCTCCGGCGTCACCCCCAGGCGGGTCTTCAAATGGGTCGGGCTGGCCGCTTTGGGATGGATCTTGCTCAGCTTCATCGCCTTCGGAGTCTCCGCCCAGCTCCAATCCTTCAAGCTCTCCGGCGAAGCCAAGGAGGCGCTCCACGGCAACCCCTTCCTGCTCTTCTCGCCGCAGACGATCCTCGTCCTCGGCACCGACGCCCGGCCGCCGGGCACCGATGACGGCGCCGGCTCCTCGGAGCAGTGCTTCGAACAGCAGTCGAAGGGCGAAAAGCCCCACGGCGACTGCTTCGAAGGCGAATTCCGCGCCGACACGCTGATGCTGATCCGCGCCGGCGGCGGCGCCTTCCGCAAACTCTCGATCCCCCGCGACGTCTACGCCGAAATCCCCGGTCAGGCGCCGGAAAAGATCAACGCCGCCTTCGCCTACGGCGGCGCCGCCCTGCAGATCAAGACGATCGAAGACTTCCTCGGGATCGAGATCGACCACGTGGCGATCGTCGACTTCACCGGCTTCGAAGATCTGATCGACGCGGTCGGCGGGGTCACCGTCGACGTCCCGGTCAAGCTCTGCGCCGACATCTCCGGCGGCGCCGGCGGCGGTCAGGGCGGGCAGACCCTGCACCTCGCCAAGGGCGAGAACACGCTCGACGGCGAACAGGCCCTCGCCTACTCGCGCATCCGCAAGGCCAGCGAATGCCCGGGGACCGGCGCCAGCGCCTACACGCTCGGCTACGACGACCTCGACCGGGCCAAGGCCCAGCAGGCGGTGATCAACGGCGTCAAGGACCGCCTCACCGACCCACTCCGCCTCCCCTACAACTTCGTCAAGGGCCCGATCATCGGCTGGGACGCGCCGAAGGCGTTCGTCAGCGACATGGGCCTCTTGACGATGCCTCAGCTCGTCCTCGCCGCCGGCATCGGCGGCAGCGGCGACACCCAGGTCCTCTGCGGCTCGATGGAATCGGGCTGCGACTTCTTCGGCCCCGGCGGCTCGATCGAAGTCCCCGAGGAAGTCCGCCGCAAGGCGGTCAAGCGCTTCCTCGACGGCTGAGCTAGTCGGCCTTGGCGGCCGAGGCCGTCGACTCGCTCTTCTTCGAGTCGCCCGAGCTCGGCTTCGAGTCCGAGGAGCCGGAGTCCGAGCTCTTCGACTCGGAGCCCCCCTCGCCGGCGGAAGCGCCGCCCTTCTTCTTCTTGCCGTAGTCGGTGTTGTAGAAGCCGGAGCCCTTGAAGTGGACCGCCGGCGAGTGGAGGACGCGGACCGCGGGTGCGCCGCACTCCTGGCACTCGGTCAGCGGCTCGTCACTCATCCTCTGCATCACGTCGAAGACGTGGCCGTTCTCGCATTTGTACTCATAGATGGGCACGGGGTGCGTGATTATCGCAGCCGCTACGGTTCCGGTCATGGCCACCACCGAGGAGGAGACCCGCCCGACCGAGGTGACGATGGAGGAGATCGTCGCCCTCTGCAAACGCAGGGGCTTCGTCTTTCCTTCTTCTGAGATCTACGGCGGCCTCGGCTCGACCTACGACTACGGCCACTACGGCGTCCTGCTCAAGGGCAACGTCAAAGCCGAGTGGTGGCGCTCGATGCTGCAGGAGCGCGACGACATCGTCGCGATCGACTCGGCGATCCTCCAGCATCCGAAAGTCTGGGAGGCCTCCGGCCACCTCGAGGGCTTCTCCGACCCGCTGGTCCAGTGCCTCGGCAAGTGCAAGCGGCGCTGGCGCGAGGACCATCTGCGCGAGGCGGTCGAAGCCGAAGGCGGCGACCCCAATGCCGAGCTGCGCTGCCCGGAGTGCGGCGGCGAGCTCTCGGAGCCGCGCCAGTTCAACCTGATGTTCGAGACCCACGTCGGCCCGGTCGCCGGCGAGGGCTCCGAGGTCTACCTCCGTCCCGAGACGGCGCAGGGGATCTTCATCAACTTCAAGAACGTGCTCGGCTTCGCCCGCAAGAAGCCGCCCTTCGGGATCGCCCAGATCGGCAAGTCCTTCCGCAACGAGATCACCCCCGGCAACTTCATCTTCCGCACCCGCGAGTTCGAGCAGATGGAGATGGAGTTCTTCGTCCCGCCCGACCAGGCCGAGCGCTGGTACCGGGAGTGGATCGAGCTGCGCGAGCGCTGGTACACCGACCTCGGCCTGCGCCCCGACCACCTCCGGGTCCGGCCCCACGACGCCGACGAGCTCTCCCACTACTCGTCCGGGACCAGCGACGTCGAGTACCTCTTCCCGATCGGCTGGTCGGAGCTGGAGGGAATCGCCAACCGCGGCGACTTCGACCTCAAACAGCACACCAAGTTCAGCGGCGAGAAGCTCGAGTACTTCGACCAGCAGACCAAAGAGCGCTACGTCCCGCACGTGATCGAGCCGGCCGCCGGCGCCGACCGCGCCACCCTCGCCTTCCTCGTCGACTCCTACGAGGTCGAGGAAGTCGAGGGCCGCCAGCGCACCGTCCTCCGCCTCCACCCCCGCCTCGCCCCGGTCAAGGTCGCGGTCCTCCCTCTCGTCTCCAAGGAGGGCATGCCGGAGAAGGCCCGTGAGATCTTCGCCGACCTGCGCCGCCGCCTCCCCGCCGAGTTCGACGAAGGCGGCTCGATCGGCAAGCGCTACCGCCGCCAGGACGAGATCGGCACCCCCTGGGGCGTCACCGTCGACCACCAGACGATGGACGACGACACCGTCACCCTCCGCGACCGCGACTCCCTGGAGCAGGTCCGGGTCCCGATCGAGGGCCTCGGCGAGGAGCTCGCCGCCCGCCTCGAGCAGCCCTGGCAGAGCCCGAAGCTGGGCCAGTGAGACGACCCCAGGTACCGCAAGGAACAGCACTGTCTGGTCTGACTTTGGCGCGCGTGCGACGATTCGTTGCAGAAGCGATCGCTGCAATGCGAAACGACTCGGTCGCTTCAGGCGCCGCCAACGCCATCGAAGGAGCTTGGAGCGGCAGAAAATGGCCGCGGTAAGACCAGCGTTGCCGACGCGCTGCGCGTAAGGCTCATACCGCCAACAACTTCATGAAGCGACTGCTACGCTGCGTAGCAGATGGCAAGGCGTTCGATACCGCAGCGGGAGCTTCGTAACGACGTTGCCCGCATCCTGCGCGAGGCCGAGGCAGGCGCCGAGTTCACGGTCACCGTCCGCGGGCGTCCAGTCGCCCACCTTGGACCCCCTGAGGAGAAGCCGGGGCGGCGGGCCAACGTTGATTCGGAGACCCTGCGACGCATCTTCGCGGCGACGCCGGTCGACGAGGGCTTCGCCGAGGACGTAGCGGCCCTTCGCGAGGCCGAGTCCGAGCCGCGCGATGCCTGGGACCGGTAGCGCCCACGGCCGGTGAATGTTCTGCTCGATACCTCGGCCGTGATCGCCGGTGAACTCGCGCTTTCGCCGGTGGACACGGCGGCGATCTCGGTGGTCACGATCGGTGAGCTCCGCGCCGGCGTCCTGCTGGCCTCCGATCCGTCGACTCGCACCGCACGCCAGGCGCGGTTTTCGGCAATCCGAGACGCCTTCGAGCCGATATCGGTCGACGAGGGTGTGGCCGAGCGTTACGGCGAGGTGCTGGCCGGCGCTCGCGCGACCCGATGCATCACCACGGCGACGGACCTGCTGATCGTCGCGACCGCGGCGGCCACCGGACGCTCCCTCTGCACGCTCGACCAAAGTCAGGCGCGGCTCGCCGAGCGGTGTGGCGTCGCAACCGTCGGCTGAGCAGCGCGGGATCGGCCGTGGAAACCGCCGTTCTTCGCTAAAGCAAGCCGTCTGCGTGGTCGAGTAGGTTCGAAATCACCCCTGGATCCACTCGAACGGAGACCTATGGCCTACGAAATGAAAATTCGCGGTACCGAGAACGAGGTGAAGGTCCGCAACCCGTGGGCCGTCGCTCTTCTGCCCTTCATCACCCTCGGCATCTACCACCTGGTCTGGTGGTACAAGGTCAACAAGGAGCTCAAGGCCTACGGCGAGGCGAAGGGCTACGACCTCGGTCAGAACCCGACCAACTCGGTGCTGGCGCTGTTCCCGGGCGGCATCATCATCATCCCGGCGCTGATCACCTACTGGCGCGGCACCAAGCGCGTCATGGGGGCATCGAAACTCGGTGGCCAGGAGCCCGTCAACGGCTGGATCGCGATCCTGCTGTATCTCTTCATCTCGCCGGGGATGTTCGCCTACCTGCAGGTCTCGCTGAACCACCTCTGGGAGGCCGAGGCCGAACCGCTTCCGGGTCACGAGGCCCCGCCAGCCGCCGACCCGTTGCCGCCGCGCCTGCCGGACGACCAGCCGCCGGCTCCTCCGGCGCCTGACGCGCAGCCGCCCGCCTGAGCAGCCGCCTCGAGGGCACCGGCGGGTCCGACATGGGCCCGCCGGAAGCTGCTGATCGGCGGGGATGGAACGCCGCTGGAGGCGTTCCTGGCGAGCGCCGGGCCGACATAACCGACATCCAACGTCGGTTACATCTGACGTCGGTTACATCGGATGTCGGTAACCTCTGAGCATGTTCGTCAATCGCCGCGAAGAGCTGGGTGCCTTGGAGCGGTGGTGGGGGCGCTCGGGCTCTGCACTGGGACTTGTCTGGGGCCGCCGCAGGGTGGGCAAGACCTCCCTACTCGAGGAGTTCGCCGGCGACAAGCAGGCGATCTTCCACACCGGCGCCGGCCGGCCGGCCGGCGACGAGTTGAGCCTGCTCAGCGAGGCTGCCGGCCGAACGATCGACCTCGGAGCCCGCGACCTCGGCGTCCGTCCGTTCTCGAGCTGGGACGACGCCCTCGACTCCCTCGCCGCCGCCGCCACCCGCAAGCGCCTGCTGCTCATCATCGACGAGTTCCCCGACCTGGTCAAGGTGAGCCCGGAGCTGCCGGGCGTCCTGCGCGCGTTCTGGGACCGGGCGCGGGGGGGGACCAAGCTGCGGATCCTCCTCTGCGGGTCGGCGGTGCGGACGATGGAGGCAATGCAGGAGGAGCGGGCGCCGCTCTACGGCCGCTTCGACCTGGCGCTTCTCGTACACCCGTTCCGGCCCCATGAGGCGGCGGCGCTACTGAGTGGGCTGGCCCCGGCCGATCGAGCCCTGATATGGGGAATCGTCGGCGGAATACCGCTCTACCTGGAGTGGTGGGACGGCGACCAGAGCGTCCGGCAGAACCTGCTGCGCCTCGCCTGCAGCCCGGGCGGCCGCCTGCTCGACGAGGGCCGGCTCGTGCTCGCGACCGAGGGCGACCTCGGCGACCTCGGCGGGCTTGTCCTGCGGGCGATCGCCGCCGGGCGAACGCGTCACAACGAGATCGAGCAGGCGGTCCGGGCCGAGCCCAGCCGGGTGCTGGAGCGCCTCGTCGAGCTGCGCCTGGTCGAGCGGCTCGTCCCGGTGACGGAGAACCCGGCCCGCACCCGCCGCCGCGTCTATCGGATCGCCGACAACTTCCTCGCCTTCTGGCTCGGCCTGCTCGACCGGCACCGCTCCGCGATCAGCCGCGGACTCGGCAAGCAGATCCTCCCCGTCCTCGTCGAACAACTCGACGACCACATGGGCGACCGCTGGGAGTCGGCCTTCCGCCAGCACCTGGTGCGCCTGGCCGCAAACGGTGAGCTCGGCCCGGAGATCGTCGACGTCGGCCGCTGGTGGCAGGACTCCCCGACAATGGAGATCGACGCCGTCGCCCTGGCCGGCAGGAGTCGCGAGGCCGTCCTGCTCGGCGAGGCCAAGTGGTCTCGCAAAGTCAACGGCCCAGCCCTCCGCGCCGAACTTGCCGAGAAGGCCAAGGCCCTCCCCAAGCTCAGCCCAACTCCGACCTACGCCGTGGCTGCCCGCGATCGGGTAACGGACCCGGGCGATGTTCTCGCGGTTACGGCGGCGGATGTGTTCGGCGGGGGGTGAAGCGGAGGCTGGTGCCGAGTTCACGGTGACGGTGCACGGCCGCCCCGTCGCCCATCTCGGGCCACCGCGGGAGAAACCGACCCGCCGCGCCAACGTCGACGCCCCGACACTGGCGCCCATCCTCGCAGCACCCCGGTCGACGACGACTTCGCCACCGACGTCGCGGCGATGCGGGAGGCCGAGGCAGAGCCGCGAGAGCCTTGGGCCGAGTAGCGGTCGAGGGCGATGAACGTGCCCGCCCAAGGCTTCCCGAACCCCAACAGGCTCGGGCTCCGTTGAAGGAAGAAGGGCGTCAAGTTCAAAGTCCAACCGTCGAAGTCACCGGGGAAACCAGTCCCCGGCTCCGTTGAAGCTGACCGGGGACAAGCCTAGCCGCTCGCTATGAAGCGCTCAACCTCGGCTGCGTCGACCTCGAGCGCCGTCATCGCCTTCTTGGTGACCCGGCCGAGCGGTTCGATCGTGAGCTTGCCGCCGGCCAGCCTCCAGGTCGCGACGGCACGGCCGCCGACCAGGGCGAAGGGGCGGAAGATGCCGTTGTTGGTGACCAGCACCTTGTGCGGGCCGACGACTTCCTCGCGCGAGGTCCAGCCGAGCAGGAGCGGGTCGAAGGCCCCCAGCAGGCGCGGCGGCGGCAGCGGCTCCGCCGGCGCGCGCTTGGCGAGGTCGACGAGGCCGTCCTCGCGCTCGTCGAGCTCGCGGCCGATCGCGGCGAGCCCCGCCCGGGCGTCGCGCAGCGGCAGGCCCGCCCAGCGAGCGAGGTCGCGGTCGCCGGCCGGGCCGTGGCCGACCAGGTAGCGACGGGCCAGCTCGGCGAGGCCGGCCTCGCGGTCGACCGGCTGCTGCGGGCCGAGCCAGTCGCGGACGAGGACGTAGGCGTGTTCCCTGCCGGCGATCGGGCCGCGCACGGCGATCCCGCGCAGCGTGGTCAGGAAGAGCAGGTGCACCAGGGCCTGGCCCTCGGTCGGCACCCCGGCGGAGTCGAGCCGCTCGCGCAGCTGCGGCCGGGTCAGCGGCCCCTCGTCGGCAAGGGAGCGCTCGATCGTCTCCACCCCGCGCTCCGCCGCCTCGGCACTCACCCCCTCCTGCCTGAGCCGGCGGGCGCTGGAGGTCAGCAGCGGCGGCGTGGTCAGCGCCTGCAACAGCGAGTAATCCTCGCTGCGGATCAGGTGCAGGGTGCCGCGGTTGAGCCAGGTGATCAGCAGCGAGCGGTCCTTCGTCAGCGCCCGATCGACGTCGGCCGCCGTCAGTCCGGAGGTGCGGGCGCGGATCGCCAGGCGAGCGCCACGCGGGTCCTGACCCTGAATTGCCAGCAGGCGCTCGGCGACGTCCTCCGGCCTGCTCAGCGGCGGACCGGAGAGAGCTTGGGCAGTGAGTCGTTCGGCGATCGGCGAGCGCGCCACGCGACGATGATGCCGACTGGAGCGCGCGCGTGAAGCAGGAGAAGCATCCCCCGCATCGCCGCAATCCTAACCAGGCAGGAAAACCCGCGTGTTCAGGCTCAACCCCTGCCGGAGAGGCGATCCCAGGTGCGGCCGAGGAAGCCCCGCTTGGCGCCGCCGAGGTCGGCCGGATTTACCGCGAGCGAGCCGGGGTTGGCGTCCGGCCTGGGCAGCGCCGCGGCTGCGGCGGCGTCGATCTTCAGGACGATGCCGTTTTCGAAGATCTCCCCCACCTCGGGCGCGTCGACGAAACGGTGTCCGCCCGGGCCCGCCGTGGTGTCGAAGATGACCCCGTCGAACATGTCGATGTTGGGCGCCGAGAGGACCTGGACGACGCGGCCGAGGTTCTCGCCGTCGCTCGAGTACACCGGCACTCCCTTGCTGACCGTCAGGTAGGAGCTCGGCTCCCCCATATTCTCCATCGGCCGAGCCTAGCGGACCCGAATCGCGCTTAGACTCCTGCGCGGGAGAACTTCGTCACGGAGGGGAGTGACCGTCTTGAGCCTGGCATCGATCGTCACCGAGAGCGCCGGCCGCGTGCCGGACAGTCCGGCGGTGCGGCTGAACGAGCTGGAGCTGACCTACGCCGAGCTCGACGACCGCTCCGCGCGCCTGGCGGCGCTGCTCGCCGAGCACGGACTGCAGCCCGGTGACCGCGTCGGGGTGATGCTGCCCAACGTCCCCGACTTCCCGATCGCCTACTACGGGGTGCTGCGCGCCGGTGGCATCGTCGTGCCGATGAACGTGCTGCTGAAGCGGCGCGAGATCGCCTTCTACCTGGGCGATTCCGGGGCGAAGATCCTGATCGCCTGGCACGGCTTCGGCGAGGAGGCGCGGGCGGGCGCGGAGGAGGCCGGAGCCGAGCTGATCGAGGTCGAGCCCGCCGCCTTCGCCGCCACCCTGGACGGGTACGAGCCGGCCGCGGGAGTCGCCGAGACCGACCCCGAGGACACCGCGGTCATCCTCTACACCTCGGGCACGACCGGCCAGCCCAAGGGCGCCGAGCTGACCCACTTCAACCTCTCCCGCAATGCCGACATCGCCTCGCGGACGACCTGTGGGGTCCAGCAGGGGGACGTCGTCCTCGGCTCGCTGCCGCTCTTCCACTCCTTCGGCCAGACGGTCAGCATGAACGCCTCGCTGCGGGTCGGCGCGACGCTCACCCTGCTGCCGCGCTTCGACCCCGGCGAAGCGCTGGAGACGATGCAGCGCGACCGCGTCACCCACTTCTACGGCGTGCCGACGATGTACGGAGCGCTGCTGCACCACCCCGGCCGCGAGGAATACGACACCAGCTCGCTGCGCACCTGCATCACCGGCGGCGCCTCGATGCCGGTCGAGGTGCTGCGCGGCTTCGAGCAGGCCTTCGAGTGCATCGTCCTCGAGGGCTACGGGCTCTCGGAGACCTCCCCGGTGGCGAGCTCCAACCATCCCGGGATGGAACGCAAGCCGGGCTCGATCGGCACCCCGCTGGAAGAAGTCGAGATGCGGGTCGTCGACGAGGACGACCACGAGGTCGCCCAGGGCGAGGTGGGCGAGATCGTGATCCGCGGCCACAACGTGATGAAGGGCTACTGGCAGCAACCGGACGCCACCGCCGAGGCGATGCGCGGCGGCTGGTTTCACTCCGGCGACATGGCCCGGATCGACGAGGAGGGCTACTTCTTCATCGTCGACCGCAAGAAGGACCTGATCATCCGCGGCGGCTACAACGTCTACCCGCGCGAGGTCGAGGAGGTGCTCTACGAGCACCCGAAGATCCGCGAAGCGGCGGTCCTCGGCGTTCCCCACGACCAGTGGGGCGAGGAGATCGGCGCCGCCGTCGTCCTCCACGAGGGCGAGGAGCTGAGCGCCGAGGAATGCAGCGAGTACGTCAAGGAGCGGATCGCCGCCTACAAGTACCCGCGCCTGGTCTGGTTCCTCGACGACCTCCCCAAGGGCCCGACCGGCAAGATCCTCAAGCGCGAGATCGAGCGTCCCAGCCCCGCTCCGGAGAAAACTGGCTAGACAGCCAGTTTCACTGGTAACCTGCCGGGGCAGGCCTATGCAACACCAAAAGGAGTCGAGATGAGCGTCGCTTCCCAGAACTTGATGGACAACATCACCTACGAGGACCTCTACCGCCGCTGGGAGCAGGGCAACTGGAGCGCCTACGACATCGACCTCTCCCAGGACAACAAGGGCTGGGAGGCGCTGACCGAGATCCAGCGGCGCTCGGCGATGTGGATCTACTCGATGTTCTTCTACGGCGAGGACCGGGTCGCCGACACCCTCGCGCCCTACATCACCGCGGCGCCGACGGAGGAGCAGGCCTACTTCCTCGCCACCCAGCAGGTCGACGAGGTCCGTCATTCGATCTTCTTCCATCGCTTCTTCAAGGAGGTGATCGGGGTCGGCGGCGAGACCATCCAGCAGACCCTCTCCTCCACCCTCCCCCAGCTCAACTGGGGCTACCGCGGCATCTTCGACCGCCTCGACGTGATGGCCGAGGAACTGCGCAAGGACCGCTCGGTGCCGAAGTACGCGCAGGCGATCACGCTCTACCACCTGATCGTCGAGGGCAGCCTCGCCCAGCCCGGCCAGCACTTCATCGAGGACTTCTTCGCCTCCGAGGACACGATGCCGGGCTTCAGCGCCGGCATGGCCAACGTCTCCCGCGACGAGCAGCGCCACATCGGCTTCGGCGTCAAGGTGCTCTCCGAACTCCTCGCCGAGGGCAAGCCCGGCGCCGAGGAAAACCGGGCCGCGGTCGTCGAGCTGCTGAAGGGAGTCCTCCCCTACGGGCCGGCCGTCTTCTACCCGCCGAACCAGGACCGCGAATACACCGAGTGCTACGGCTTCTCGCTCGAGGACATCTTCGCCTTCGGCCTCAAACTGATCCGCCAGCGCTGGCGCACGATCGGCTTCCCGACCGAGGAGATGCCACCCGGCGTCTTCCCCTTCGACCCCGACGCCACCGAGGAGGAGGTCGCCGCCCGTCAGGTCCAGATGATGATGGCCGGCATCCTCGGCCCGCCCGACGGCCCGGCCCCCGACTCCTCGCCTGACATGCAGCGGCTCTACTTCGACCTGATCACCCGGGTCGCCGACCCCGCGGCCGCCAACGGCTCGCCGCTCGTCTACCAGTGGCGCTTCAACGACGCCGACCCCTGGCACCTGATCATCGACAACGGCTCGACCCGGGCCGAGCCCGGCGAAGCACCGAACCCGACCGTCGTGATCGAGAGCAGCTGGGCCGACTGGATCGCCTCCGGCAAACCCGACGCCAATCAGCTGAAGATGCTGGTCCAGCGCCGGATCCGCCCGCGCGGGCCGATCCGCGAGCTGGCGCGGATGCGCAAGGTGTTCGGCTAAGCCCACTGGAGAGTCAAGAGTACAGAAAACAGGCAGAAACCGCCTGATTTCTGTACTCTTGAGGCATGGAATCGCGTTCCAATGCCCAGATCATCGAGCATTTCCATGTTGTCTTCCTAGACATCCTCGCCAAACGCCTCAGCCCGACTCGCTACGTGCTGAAGGGGGGCGCGAACCTGCGCTATTTCTTCGCGAGCCTGCGCTATTCGGAGGACATCGACCTCGACGTCAGTGGCGTGGCTCCATGGGGACTGGAGAGCAAGATCGACGATCTGCTCGAGTCCGTGGCGATGAGGGCCCTCCTCCGTGTCGGTGACCTCGAGCTCGTCGACGTCTCGAAGCCGAAGCAGACCGAGACGACGCGGCGATGGAAGCTCGGCATCGCGGTGCCCGGACGCTCGCAGGCCGTTCGAACCAAGATCGAGTTCAGCAACCGCAACGGCGACGATCGATTCCACTTCGAGCCGGTGCCCAGCCGGATCGTCGCTCCCTATGGACTGCGCTCACCAAGCGTTCAGCACTACACCGCCGACGCCGCCACCGAGCAGAAGGTCGAAGCTCTGACGGGCCGCACGGAGACGCAGACCCGCGACGTCTTCGATCTCGACCTGCTGCTGCGCCGCAACCCCCTTTCCCCCGGCGCCCTTGATTCCGAGCTCCTCGGCGCCGCGGCCGAGCTGGCTCTACAGCTGCCCTTCGCTGCCTTTCGCGACCAGGTGCTTCCCTTCCTTGAGCCCGGGGTCGTCGAGCTGTACGCGACCGAGGCAGCCTGGGAGCAGATGCAGACCTTCGTCGCCGGAAAGCTGGAGGAGGCCCGTTGAGGGCCGCCGACGTCTACGCCGAACTGCTGCGTCTGAACCAGCCGATCGTGACGACGCGGGAGGCGGCGGCGCTCTGGCAGGCCGAGCAGGGCACTGCCCGCAGGCGGCTTCGGACGATGCAAGAGGCGGGACTCGTGCTGCGATTGCGACAAGGCCTGTGGGCACTTGATCCCAAAGTCGAGCCGTTCGTCGTTCCACCCTTTCTGACGGCGCCGTTCCCCGCCTACGTCTCGTTCTGGTCCGCGCTCTATGAGCACGACATGATCGAGCAGATCCCGCGCCAGATCTCGGTCGCCTCACTCGATCGATCTCGGCGCGTCACGACCGCCCTGCGGGTGTATGAGATCCATCACCTCACCGCCAAGCTGATCGGCGGCTTCGAGGGATCGCCGGAGACCGGCTACCTGGCCACGCCGGGGAAGGCCCTTTTCGACACCGTCTACATCCGCGCGGCGGCCGGCAGCAGGGCCTACTTTCCCGAGCTCTCCCTCCCAGAGGGCTTCGACCGCGCTCAGGCCGAACAGTGGACCGACCGGATCGAGAGCTCACGCCTGCGGACTCTCGTAGCGCGGCGGCTCCGCGAGGTGCTGCGCTAGGAGGGACCCCCCTCTCGCATAGCGTTGGGCTAACCCGCTCCACCCGGGACGCGGCTTCGCGCTCAGCACTGGGGATGTCGCGCGATCGGACCGCTGTCGTAAGCCCACTGAGAAGCGAGAGGGGGTCTAGCAAAACCCCCGCCCACGCCTGGTGGCGGCGGACACGGCGCGGTTCGGCGTCCTCAGTCGGCCAAATAGCGCTGCTCATGAGTATCCGGTTCGCTCAGGCGGCGCCATGCAGGCGCACTCGCATTCGACTTTGACCACACCGAGGTGGGGTCAAAGTCGGAAGGGTTGTGGCGCAATCGCTCTCGGGCCGGAACCCGGGCCCGGTGGTGCAGCGCCCACGCTGCACGGGCGGCCTCCCCGGCGCGTGACCTGACGGAGCCGGATACTCATGAGCGCTGCTATTCGCCCTCCCTGCGTCCTTGCCCCGCTTGGTCCGGCGCTCGCCAGTCGCAAACGCGGCTTTCGCTGGTCCCTCCTCCTAGGAGATCGGCGGGCGGGCGGTGGCCCAGGGGCGCTCGGCCTCTAGCTGGGCCGCTAGCGAGAAGAGGGTCGCCTCGTCGCCGGGGCGGCCGATGATTTGGACGGAGAGCGGCATGCCGTCGGCGGCGCCAATCCCTGCGGGCACCGCCATGGCTGGGTTGCCGAGGTGGTTCCAGGGGACGCAGTAGGGATAGAAGCGGCTCATCCCCAACACAGTGTGGAGGGCGCCGCGGCCCTCCCAGCGGCGCACCGGCAAAGCGGTTCCGCCCATCACCGGCGTCATCAGCACGTCGTGGGAGTCGAAGATCGCGTTGATCCGGGCGGCGTCGACCTGGATGCCCCGCAGGGCATTCTCGAAGACCTTGTCGGGGATCAGCCGACCGAGCCTGGCGAAGCCGCGGGTGCGGCGTTCGAGCCGATCGGGCTCGGGCACGAGGGCGAAGTCTTCGGCAGCGCCCCGCAGGTAGCGCGGCGTGATGTTGTTGCCGATCATTCCCCAGTCGGGGTCCTGCTGGGCGGCGGTGTGGCCGAGCGAGCTAAGTACGCCGGCCATCTCGGCGACGGCCCCCTTCGCCTCCTCGGAAACCGTGGGCGGCGCCGCGGCTCGCGGTGCGGCGGTCGAGAAGGCGACCCGCAGCTTGCCCGGCGCGCTCTTCGCCGACTCGACGAAGGGGCGCTCCGGTGGGGGCGGTGCCCCCGGATCAGGCGTCCCGGCGCTGATCACGTCCAGCCACAACGCCGCGTCGATGACGCTGCGGGAGACCGAGCCGTGGGCGACGAGGCCGTTCCAGTGCTCCCCCTCCGGCGCGATCGAGACGCGGCCGTTCTGGGACTTGAGGCCGAACAGGCCGCAGCAGGCGGCCGGGATGCGGATCGAGCCTGCCCCGTCGGAAGCGGAAGCGATTGGGACCAGGCCGGCAGCCACGGCGGCGGCCGAGCCGCCGCTGGAACCGCCCGGCGTGCGCTGCGGGTTCCACGGGTTGCGGGATACGCCGAAGGTCGCCGACTCGGTGAAGCCGCAGAGCGCCAGCTCCGGCAGCAGCGTCTTGCCGACGATGATCGCTCCCGCCTCGCGCAGCCGCCTGACGATCGCCGAATCGGCGCTGGCGGGGTCGGGGAATCCATCGGTGCCAAAGGTCGTCGTCTCCCCGGCCAGGTCCATCTCGTCCTTGATCGCGATCGGGACCCCGAGCAGCGGCCGCTCGTCGCCGCCCTTGAGGCGAGCCTCGGCCTGTTCGGCTTCCAACATCGCCCGCTCGGCAAGCACGACACGGAAGGAGTTCAGCTGCGGGTCGAGCCGTTCGATTCGCTCCAGGTGCAGGCCGACCAGCTCGGTCGGCGAGACCTCGCCAGCGCGCACCATCTCCGCCTGCCGCGCCGCTCCCGCGAAGGCGATCTCCTCTGCCGAACTGGCCATCTGGCCAATCCTATGGGACGGCCTGGTTCGGAGGGGGTTGGCGTGAGGGGTTCCCCTCAAGCCGCCCCGAACTTCCGCCCAGCTACCGAGGGTCCGGCCATCTCCAAGGCAAGAGGCGTGGCGGTCGTAGTTCCCACCGCATAGCGGAGCGAACTACGACCGCACAAAGCTTGGGAGCTTGCTTGAGCTCGATGGCAGCACGCAGGCCCGAACCTCGTCAGCTTCGAGCTGATCCCGGGCCGTGAGGGAGGGTGGGGCATCCTCCGTACGAGCGGCGTTAGATATTCGCCCCAACCCCTCTACTCGGACGACCGCGAAGTCCAGGGCGAATATCCCAGCGAAGGTAGGAGGATGCCCCACCCTCCCCCCGCCGCCCGCGGTCAGGCTTTAGCCGGCTCGGTCTCGCTGGCCTCGAAGCTGAGATCGGGCAGGGCGCGGTCGAGCCAGGCGGGCATCCACCAGTTCCAGTCGCCCATCAGCTTCATCGCCGCCGGCACCAGGATCAGCCGCACCAGGGTCGCGTCGAGGGCGATCGCGACGGCGCAGCCGAGGCCCAGCTCCTTGATCGAGGGGACGCCGGTGAGGACGAAGACGGCGAAGACCGAGGTCATGATCAGCGCCGCCGAGGAGATCGTGCGGGCACTCGAGGAGAGGCCCTCGGCGACGGCGCGCTCGTTGTCGCCGTGGCGCATGTAGCGCTCGCGGATCCGCGACATCAGGAAGACCTCGTAGTCCATCGAGAGGCCGAAGACGACGGCGAAGATCAGCGGCACGTTGATCGTGTCCAGCGCTCCCTGGCTTTCGAACCCGAGCAGACCGTCGAACCAGCCCCACTGGAAGATCGCGACGACGACGCCGAAGGCGGCCCCGATCGAGAGCAGGTTCATCAGCACCGCCTTCAGCGGCAGGATCAGCGAGCGCAGCATCACCATCAGGACGAGGAAGCTGAGAGCGAGGACGAAGAGGACGATCTTCCACATCGAGCCGCTGATCTGTTCGCGCACGTCGAACCCGCGCGCGGTCTCGCCACCGACGTCGACCGCCGCCGCCTGCCCCAGCGCCGAGGCGGGGACGACCTGGTCGCGTAGCCGCTCGACCACGGCGATCGCGCCGTCGGACTCGCTGCCGGCGCTCGGGGTCGCCTGGACGAGGACGCTGTCGCCGGCGTAGATCGGCGGCGTCACCGCGCTGATTCCGGCGGTGCCCTCGAGGGTGCCGACGAAGCCGGCGACGGCAGCGCGATCGGCGGCGCTCGGCGGCCCGTCGAAGCTGGCGAGGACCTGGATCGGGTCGGTGCCGCCGCCGAGCTCCTCGGAGGCGAGTTCGTTGCCGACCCGGACGTCGCTGTCCTTGGGGAACTGGGCCAGCGCCTCGGTCCCGGTCTCGAGCGAGAGCAGCGGGCTGGCGAGAACCAGCAGCACCGCCGAGACGCCGATTACCGCAGTCCACGGGCGCGCCATCACCCGCGCCGTCCAGCCCTCCCAGAACTGGCTGCGACCGGCGGCGGCCGCGGCGGCTCGCTCGGGCGTCTGGCGACGGTAGAAGCGACGGCGGAAGAAGCTGGCGACGCGGCCGACGAAGCCGCCCGGGAGGACCCGGTCGCCGAGCATCGCGATCAGCGCCGGCAGCAGCGTCGTCGCGGTCAAGATCGAGACGGCGACGACGGTCATCGCTCCCAGCGCCATCGAGCGCAGCGCCTGGTTGTCGACCATCCAGAGCCCGGCCAGCGAGATGATCACGGCAAGGCCCGAGAAGCTCACCGCCAGGCCCGAGGTCGAGAGCGCCTTCGAGCGCGAGTCGCGCTTGCCGAGGCCCGACTGCCGCTCCTCGCGGTAGCGGGCGAGGATGAACAGCGAGTAGTCGATCGCGACGCCGATGCCGATCATCGAGGCCATGTTGGTGACGAAGACCGAGGTCGTCATCTGCAGCGAGATGAAGTAGATGAGCGCGCCGGTGACGAGGACGCTGACGAAGCCGAGCGCCAGTGGCAGCGCCGCCGCCGCCAACGAGCCGAAGACGATCAGCAGGATCAGCGCCACGATCGGGAACCCGGTCGACTCCGCCTTGGCGAGATCGCGCTTGGAGATCTCCTGCATCCCCGCCCAGATCGTCGGCTGCCCGACCAGGTAGGGAGTGACGCCACCCTCGGCTTCGCCCGGGTTCATGTCTTCGCGCAGGGTCGCGGCCGAGTCGATCAGCTCGTCGGAGGACTGCTGGCTGCGCAGCGGCACCAGCGCGAAGCCGGTGCCCTGCAACTGGCGGCGCGCCTGGCGCGCGGTCGCCGGCGCCACGGTCACTTCCTCGACCTCGGCGACTTCGCGCTGGACCCGCGTCACCGCGGCGGCACGCTCAGCGGCGGTCGAGTCGGGCGCTGCCTGCAGCGCCACCGCGATTCCGTCGGCCTTCTCGCCGAAGTCCCGCTGCAGCGACTCGCTGACCGCGTTGGACTGGCTGCCGGGAACGTCGAAGCCACCGCCGGTCAGGTGCTCGGTCTGTTTGGCGGCGAAGGGAAGTGCGAGGAGGACGATCACGACCCAGATGCCGACGACCCAACGTCGGCGCCGGCCGAGTACTCCCGCAAGTCGGTTCATCGCGTCGCGCATGGTTCGCTGGCGAGCCTCCCTCACCAGGAGGGGGCCGGTCTGTGAGTGCCGTCACAGCGTGAGCCCCGTCACGCTTATCCCTCCTTTGTAGAAGCGATTTCCGGCCGTTCCGCGGCCAGATCCGGTTCAGGGCGGCGAGGCTTGCGGGCTATCTGCTCCATCCGGTATAGCTATGGCTATGGCCGCAGATCCGACTGGTGGCGCCGAGCAGCTCGTTTACGCGAACTGGGCTCGGTATATCGCCGGACCATTCGATCTCAGCCTTGACTTCGGCTACAACACGGAGGGCGGCCCTCCAGAGAAATTCCCCGTGCGGGTGGCAATGTCGTGGGAGCACGCAAAACTTTTGCATCGCCTCATTGGAGAGGCGATGGACGGCTACGAAGAGCAAGCTGGCGCAATCAGGAAATTGGTCGATGAAGTCGAAGTAACTGATGATCCCAGCGAGGCGAATGACTGATGGCAGGCGCGATCAAAATCCAAAATCTCCGAGCTAAATTCCACGATGCCGAGGGGGAAACCACGCCCTTAGATCAGTTCTGGTCAGGGTTTACCGCGCTAGAACGCGAGGCGCTGCCACGCGAGACCAATGAGGGGGATTTCTTCATGCCTATCGCGATTTCAACGAAGGATTCGACCTTAGGCGAGAACTACTGGCGAGTTGCAGAATCGCCCCATGTCGCTGCTGGGGGAATCCAATTCTCGAAGCCGGAGGGTGCGCCAGCGAATCTTCACGGGTTCGCCGCCCATGTCGTCCGTGACCGCTTCCCCGCCGATATTGAGGAACAGATCGAGCAAGCCTGGGGCGATTAGCGCCCGCTAACCGTGGCTGCGGGAGAGCCATACGGCGGTCGCGTTCTAATCGTTGATTCGAGCACGTGGATCAAGCTCCCGCGTGCGCCGGAAGCCGCGCAAAAGACATTCGTGTCAGCAGTCGCTCTGGGACAGATCCGCTGCTCTCCAGTCGTACTGATCGAGATTCTCTATGGCGCGGAGGATGCCGAAGCGGTAGAGGCCGAGCGGGCTGCACTTGAGGAACTGCTGCCGGTGCCGGTCACGGCGTCCGTCTGTCGGGCGGCCATAAACGCGATGGTGGCACTGGCTCACAGCGGATCGCCCGGAAACCACAAGGTCAAAGGGGCCGATCTGCTCATAGCTGCATCGGCTGCCGACAGCGCATTCGGCGTCCTCCACCACGACGAGCATTTCGACAAGCTGGCTTCGGTTCTGCCGTTCGACTCGATCTGGTTCGCCGATCCTGACGAGAGAACGTGGTCGGGGTGTCAAGAGACTTGACAGGCGTCACGCGGGGCGGCGACTACTCGGCGATCAGCAGGTAACGGGCCGAGGCGGCGCCGGCCTCGAGGGCGGCGCGGTTGTCGCGCTCGGGATCGGAAAGCGTCTGCAGGGCGAAGCCGTCGCCGACCGCGAAGAGGTAGGAGACGACGGCTTCGGCATCGAAGCGCAGGCTGAGGACGCCCTCGGTCTCCTTCGCCCTCAGCACCGTGGCGACGTGGGAGCGGGTGCGCTGGAAGAGCTGGCCGACCTCGCGCTGGATGTCGGGGTTGCGGCGGCCGGCGCTGAACAGCTCGTAGAGGAGGAGGAAGAAGCCGGGATCGTTGTCGATCATGTCGGTGAGGCTGGAGACGAGGACGTCGAGGACGTCATCGACGCTGGTCGCCTTGGCGAGCATCTCGTCAAGGCGGGCGACGCGCAGCTCGGCGTCGCGGCGTACGACCTCGACCAGCAGCCGCTCCTTGGTCCCGAAGTAGTAGTGGAGGAGGCCGCGGCTGACCCCCGCCTCGCCGGCGACGTGCTCGAAGGTCGAGCCGGCCGCGCCGCGCTCGGCGACGCTGTCGCGCATCGCATCGATGATGCGCTGCGCCTTGTCGCCGCTGAGCTCGCGCTCTTTGGTTGCTGCCTCCATCAGACCAGTCTAGGCGAGGAGACTGACGAGACTCAGCCGACGGGCTAGCGGACTGACGAGACTCAGGGGGTGGCAGGCAAGGACGCAGGGAGCGAAGTGTGCTCCGCACACGAGCGACCGAGGACGCCGCCTGTCGCCCCCTGAGTCCGTCAGGAGCCGTTGATGCTGGTGGTTGAGGAGTACTCGAACTCCTCTTCTGCACCGAAGAGCGTGTCGAGCACGGTTTTGCGGGCGCCCTCGCTGAGCACCAGCGCGACCACAGCGCCGACCAGGGCGAGCAGCAGCAGCTTGCCGAGGCGGCTCTTGCGCTTCGGCTTCTGCAGCCGGTCGTTCGCTTCCTGCAGCAGCTCGGCGGTCTTCCGCATTTCCTTCTGGACCTTCTTGTCGGTGGTCACGGCCTTGACCGCACCCTTGCCGTTGCCGGTCGCCCGGCTGTAGGCGTTCTTCGCCGACTCGAAGGCCTCGCGGAGGTTGTCGCGCAGATCTTCGTCCTCGATCAGGCGCTGCACGTAGGGGTTCTCACGGGCAGTCTCATAGATGTCGGTGGCACGCGCCGCCTTGGTCTTGCTCATTCCCTCTCCTCGCTTGATTCCGAAGTTCGCAGGATAACCCTCACAGCTTCAGGGCACCCCTACCCGGGACCAATGCCGTCAAGCAGTACGCCATTGGTCCGGAAGTCGAGGCGGGCGTGGCGCAGCTGGCGCAGCCGCAGCGGCGCCAGCCCAGGCTGCGGCAACCGGTAGCGGCGGATGAAGAGGCGACCGGCGTCTTCACGCGCGGTTTCGCGAAACCCCGGACCGAGCATCCTGCGCGGCAGCGGCGGCACCTTGCCCTCGGAGACCGAGGTGATTTCGTGCACCATCCAGTCGTAGCGTTCGGACGGTTTGGCCATGAAAGCGCCGCTGGAGAGCTCGTAGCGCAGCGGTGCCTCGCCGAGCGTCCAGGTCACGGTCGCCCGCGGCGCCTGCGGTTCGCCGAGACGGCTGGCGACCGATCCCCAGTCAGGCCGCTGCAGGTCCGGCGAGAAGCTCGCCCAGATGCAGAAACCGAGCGAGTAGGCGAGCAGCCCGGTGGCGAGGACGGTGCCGAGGCGCCGCGCCGAGGGCAGCGTCAGGCCGATCGCGACCACGACCAGCAGCGGCACCAGCGCCGGCATCATGTTGCGGGCGAGCACGTAGTCCTTGCCGGCGGCCGCGAGCGCGAGGGCAACGGGGACGAGGATCGCGGCGGCGCCGACGAACAGCGGCACCGAGGCGGCGCGTCGCTCCTCGCGGCTGCCGCGCAGGGCTAGCAGCGCCAGCGCACCAAGGCAGAGCGCCAGCGGCACGATCGCCAGCGCCGGGCGCTCGGGGCGGCCGATGATGTCGGCGGTCTCGCCGGTGAGGAAGGTGGCGGCGGTTTCCCAGAGCCGGTGGCCGAGGGTCAGGTTGCCGATCCATTCGGCGTGTCCGTAGGACATCTGGTGGATCGCCAGCGGCGCCAGCAGGGCGCCGAAGGCGCCGAGGACCGCCAACCCGGGCAGGCTGGCGCCGCGGCGGCGCCGCGCCAGCACGATCGCCTCGACCAGGATCGGGAAGACCGCGAAGTAATGGGTCGCCAGGGCGAGTCCGGATGCCAGGCCCCAGAGCACATAGTCGCGGCGCTGACCGTTGCGTAGAGCGCGCAGGCAGAAGAGCAGCGAGAGGGCGCAGAGCAGGGTCAGCAGGGCATAGGCGCGGGCCTCCTGCGAATACCAGAGCATCATCGGGTTGACGGCAACCAGCGCCGCCGCCAACAGGCCGGTGCGGCGGCCGCGCAGCTCGGCCCCGATCAGGAATGCGACCGGGATCGTGGCGACACCGGCGAGAGCCGAGAGCGAGCGCAACCCGACCTCGCCGGTCCCGGTCAGCTGGGTCCAGAACCAGGCCAGGGCGTAGTAGAGCGGTGGCGCCGACTCGCTGAAGCCGACCGCATTCATGGCGTGGGAGAAGTCGCCGCGGAGGATGCGACTGGCGGTGACGACCTCGTCATGGTGGTAGCTCTGGATGCCGAGGGTGGCGAAGCGCAGCAACGCCCCGACCGCGGTCAGGCCGACGACGATCCAGAAGACCCGCGAGCGTTCCTCCACCGCCTCCCGGACCGACTGCACATAGGCCGCGGGGCCTCCTCTGCGCAGGGTTGCCGCCTCCATACCTAGACCACCTCCTTAGGAGAGGGCGACGTCGAGCGCCTTGGAGACTTCGTCGACAAAGACGAACTCCAGGCCACCGAGCTCATGCTCGGGAATCTCCGCGACGTCTCCCCTGTTGCGCTCCGGCACGATCACTCGCTTGATCCCGGCCCTCTGCGCCGCAAGCGACTTCTCCTTCAGGCCGCCGATCGGCAGGACCTGTCCCGTAAGCGTTACCTCACCGGTCATCGCAACATCGTTGCGAACCGGCCGGCCACTCACCAGTGAGCCCAGCGCCACGGTCATCGCGACGCCGGCCGACGGCCCGTCCTTGGGCACGGCCCCTGCCGGCACGTGGACGTGGATGTCGTGCTCGGCGAACCAGTCCTCGCCGAGCCCTGAGTCGATCTCCGCCCAGTGGCCGCGGACGTAGGAGAGCGCCGCCTGCGCCGACTCCTTCATCACGTCGCCGAGCTGGCCGGTAATCGTCAGCTTGCCGGCGCCGGGCATCGCCGTCGCCTCGATGAAGAGGACGTCACCGCCGGTCGGAGTCCAGGCGAGGCCGGTGGCGACCCCGGGGTCCTTGGTGCGGCGGCGCTGCTCGGCGAAGACGCGGCGGCGGCCGAGCAGCTCGCGCGCCTTTTTCCCCGAGACCTTCACCTTGCGCTTCGATTTGCCCTCGGCGACCTCGCGCGCGACTTTGCGGCAGATCGTCCCGATCTGCCGCTCGAGGTTGCGGACGCCGGCCTCGCGGGTGTACTCCTCGACGATCGCTTTCAGGGCGGCGTCGGCGAACTCGATCTGCGAGGGCTTCAGCCCGTTCGCGGCGATCTGGCGGTCGACCAGGTACTGGCGGGCGATGTGGACCTTCTCGTCGAGCGTGTAGCCGGCCAGTTCGATCGTCTCCATCCGGTCCAGCAGCGGCCCCGGGATCGTGTCGAGGACGTTGGCGGTGGCGATGAAGGCGACGTCGGAGAGGTCGAACTCGAGGTCGAGGTAGTGGTCGCGGAAGGAGTCGTTCTGGGCCGGGTCGAGCACCTCCAGCATCGCCGAGGCCGGGTCGCCACGGAAGTCGGCGCCCATCTTGTCGATCTCGTCGATCATGAAGACGGGGTTGTTCGATTCAGCGTCGCGGAGGGCGCGCACGATCGTGCCGGGCATGGCACCGATATAGGTGCGCCGGTGACCACGGATCTCGG
>JAENWU010000160.1 GCA_016649905.1 Thermoleophilia bacterium | reverse complement strand
CTCGGCGTTGGCCAGCAGCCACTCGATCTTGGTCGCCGAGAAGTAGGGATCGATCCGCAGCCCGGTCCGCTCGCGCACCAGCGCCTCGTGCCCGGCGGCGCGCAGCTCGCCGCAGCGCTCGGCGGTGCGGCGGTCCTGCCAGACCAGCGCCCGGTATATCGGCTCGCCGCTGGCCGGGTCCCAGGCGACGACGGTCTCGCGCTGGTTGGCGATCCCGATCCCGTCGAGCTCGGTGCCCTCGATCCCGGCCGCGGCGATCGCCTCGGCGGCGACCCGCCGCGTCACCGTCCAGATTTCAGCCGCATCGTGCTCGACCCAGCCCGGTCGCGGGAAGAACTGCTCGAACTCCGAGTAGGCGCGGCCGGCGACCCGGCCCTCGGCGTCGAAGACGATGCAGGTCGTCCCCGTAGTCCCCTGGTCGATTGCAAGGATCACGACTGGGCGAAGGGCGCTGATTCGTCCCCGACATCGGCATCGAACGCCTCTCGCGCCACGGTCTCGAAGTCCAGGGGCGGCAGCCCTCCGCGCACAACGTCGACGAGGCCGTGCCGGCTGATCACCCGAAGCCTGGTCGCCCTGACGAAGCCGTTGGCGATCACGCTGAAGCCGCCGATCACGACATAGGGCAGGCCGACCGCGTTGGCGTCGGCGACGACGCCCTCGAGGTCAGGCCCAGAAGGCTCGGCCTGGGACACGGCCGCTCCTGATCGCCGAAGCCAGCAACGAAACGGCCTGCTGGGAGAGCCTCTGACCCTCGGCGATCCGCTCCGCCGGGGTCAAGGCGGCGGCGCTGCGACGCCGGTACTCGACCTTCTCCCGGTTGAGCTCGGCCCACTCGGCCTCATGGCCGGACTCCAATAGCGTCTTGCCGTTGGATCCCATCCGCTCAATGGTACGCCGCGGCGCGGCGCGGCGATCTCGAGTCGGGATCGTCGGCCGCCATTGGCCCTCCCCGCGGTCGAAGACGATGTAGTGGTTCCCGTAGTCCCCTGATCGATCGCAAGGATCACCAGCGGCAGGCTATGCGCTGCACCTACTCACCAAGCGACAGCCGACGAGCCTGCTCGAGGCCGACGTAGGGCGTCAGGAAGAGCTGGGTCAGCGGCGGCCCGATCGATCGCGGGTCCATCGCCGCCCCGTTGATCAACCTGGTGCCGACGAGCGAGGTTGCTGCGCCGATCATCGCCCGCTCCGTCAGATCCGGCATCGCGGCGGCCTGTGGACACTGGTCGCGACCGCTGCGCAGGAGGTCGGTGAGGAACTCGTGGGTCTGCAGCGCGCCGGCGCCGAGAACCGGGTCGATCGAGACGGCGTCGAGCAGCGGCAGCCGCGCTTCCTCCGGCGCCGCGGCGGCGAACTCGACCCCGACCTCGATCGCCGCCACCACCTTTGCCGGCCAGCTCGACTTCGCCGCACAGGCCCCGATCAGCTCACCGGCGAGCCTGGAGAGGGCGCGATCCTGGGCGGCGAGCAAACAGCCGCGCTCGTCCTCGAAGTTCTCCTCGAAGTTCGCCCGCGAGACGCCGGATTTCTCGACTATCTGCTCGATCGTCGGGGAGCCATGCTCGCGCTCGGCGAGCGCCGCCAGGACGCCGGCCAAAAGGCGTTCGCGATGCACGGTGGCGATCGCGCTCATCGACCGCTGCCGAAGCGTTCAGGAGGCAGGCCTGGCGTCGGGGGTTGGGAGACCCCCGACGCCGAATAGCCGCTTGTGCCTTGGAGTCGCCACAGGGACGGGACGACTTCCAACTTTTGCGATTCCCCACTGCGGTGCTCATTCCCGCCGTCTGTAAGCACTGGTATTCAGTGTAAGACTTGGTACACAGCGGTGTCAAGGAAGGGCCGCCCGTCGGCGCCGCAGCCGCTAGCGCCGATCTGTCACTCACATGGTGAAGGTCTTTGCGGGGTCCGTGCGTCCCGATTCGGTGGGCGTCGAGTTCGACGACGAGCGGCTGATCGCCAACGCCGGGTTGGTCTTGGTCGCCACCCTGAGCATCCGGCTCGGCATCGAGTCCCTGGTGGATAAGACACTTCGGGTCGGGCAGCGGGCGGGCGCCGCCCAGCCCGGGCGCAAGGTGCTCTCGCTCATCCACGCGATCGCGGCGGGCGGCGGGCGCGGGCCCCGGCGCCAAGCGCCTGGTGATCGACATCGACTCCTTCGTGGGCGAGGCGAAGGAGGCACCCTGCTTGAGGCGGCCCTTCGCCTCGCCCACAACATGGTGCGCTGGATCGGGCAGCTCGGCTTGCGGGACTCGACTTGGCGCACAGCGAGGACGATCCGCCGCTGGCTGATCGCGCTGCCGGGCCGGCTCACCCGCACCGCCCGCCCGTTTCACCCTCCACCTCCCGGCCCGCTGGCCCTGGCAGGAGGCCTTCGTCGAGGCGCTGAGCAGGATCAGGGCGCTGCCGGCCGCAGCCTGACCTCTCTTTACCGGCTTCTCCTCACCCGCCGAATCGCTCGGCCACCGTGGGCTGCTCGCCATCGGCCGCTGGACGCCGCTGAGCGGCTGCCGCCGCTCCTCAAATGCGCAGGGCGCACCTACAGCCGATGGTTTTCGCCGCTCACAGGGTCGCGGACGGCGATTCCTCTATCCGTGATGGTGAATCGGTGGATTGAGGCTTAGACAGACACGGGAGTTTCTGTCAAGCCTGGTACAGGACAAAGAAGTAAAAGCGGGTATCAGATTTGTCATTGACGGTACGGAATTTGTCAATCTGAGTACATGCTGGTTCGCATAACTCTGGCTATCGTGGGCGCCGGGATGGTGTCGAAGAACCCTGTAGCCAAGCCAATCGAGCCGCTGTTCCCCCGTTTGACGGGCGGTCCGCGACGGATGACGGCCGACCGCGTCGCCCGCCACCAGAAGGCGCGACTGCAGGGGGCGATGGTCGAGGCGGTTTCCCGCCACGGCTACGCGAGCACGACGCTGCGCGAGCTGGTGACCCTGGCGGGGGTCTCGAAGAGCACCTTCTACGAGCACTTCGAGAGCAAGGAGGACTGCTTCCTCTCGACCTTCGACGAGATCGTCGCCCAGCTCAGCGCCCGCGTCGGCGAGGCCTACCGGTCCGAGGGCGACGACCGCCAGCGACTCACCGCCGGGTTGAACGCGTTCATGAGCCTGGCGGTGGAAGAGCCCGCGGCCGCCTCACTCGCCGCGATCGAGTCGCTGACCCTGGGGGCCGCCGGCGTCGCCCATCGCGAACGCGCCTCGCGGGCCTTCGAAGCGCTGATCCAGCAGAGCTTCGACCACTCGCCCTCGAAGCGCTCCGTCTCGCCGCCGGTCGTGCGCGGGATCGTCGCCGGCATCCGCGGCGTCTCCTACCGGCGGCTGCGGATCGGCAGGGGCGAGGAGCTGCCCGGAGAGGTGGGCAACCTGGTCGACTGGGCGCTCCGCTACCAGGAGCCCGACACCGAGGTGACGCTGCGGGCGATCGAGGCCGCGATCGCACCGCGGCCGGTCGAGGACGTCGATCCCGCCGAGGATCCGCCCCCAGGCTGGGACGAGCCACCCGACAGCCGCCTCAGCCGATCCCGCCTGACCCAGCGCGAACGAATCGTCCGCGCCGCCGCCAGGGTCGTGGTCGAGTCGGGCTACCAGGCGCTCAGCATCCCGGCGATCTCCGGCGCCGCCGGGGTCTCCAACCAGACCTTCTACGAGCACTTCGCGAGCAAGCGCGACGCCTTCCTCGCCGCCTTCGAGGTGATCGCCGCCGAGGCGCTGACGCGGACCGCCGACGCCTTCGCCGCCGAGGGGCGGCGACCCGAGGCGATCGGCGCCGGCCTGCGAGCGCTGCTCGACTACGTCGCCGAGAGCGCCCTGTTCGCGCAGCTCGCCTTCTTCGAGCTGCCGACGGCCGGCCCGGTCGCGCTCGACCGTGCCGACGAGATGTTCGACGGCTTCAGCGCCTTCCTCGAACCGGACACGGCACCGCCCGAGCTCGGCGAGGCCGTCCCGCGTTCGATCCTCGAGGCGATCCCCAGCGCCGTCTGGGCGGTGATCCAGCACGAGATCGTCCACGGCCGCCGCGAGGTCCTGCCGGAGCTGGCGCCGGAAATAGTCCGGATCGTCCTCGCCCCTTTCAACCGCCCCTGAGGGGCACAGCTCAGCCCGCCGCCACTCGCTTCGCCTCCCCCTCTCCCAGGTACGGGATCAGGATCAGCTCGACCAGCTGCGGCTCCATCGCCGGGATCGCCTGCGGGTCTTCCATCAGCAGGTGGCCGGAGACGATCGAGGCGACCCCGCCGACGATCACCCGCTCGGTCGCGTCGGGAAGCGACGTCGCCCGCGGGTAGTGACGCCGGCCATAGCGCAACAGGGACGCGAACTGGTCGAGCGCGGCGTACTGCCGCTCAGCGGCAGCGAGGCTGGCCGCGACCGCTTCGACCGCGAAGACGCGGGCCAGGTTGCTGGCTTCGACCAGCGAGGAGAGGATCGCCGCCAGCGCCGCCCTGACTTTCAGCGGCCACTCGCCGGGCGCCTCACAGGCGCCGAGGACATCGAGCCAGAGGCGCTCGAGGAAGGCGTCCTGGGCCGCGATCAGGCCCTGCTCCTTGCTCTCGAAGTGGGCGTCGAGGATCTCCCGGCCGACCCCCGCGTAGAGCAGGACCTGCTCGAGGTCGAGGCCGGCGTAGCCGTGCTCGGCGGCCGCTTTGGCGAAGGCCGAGACCAGTCGCTCGCGCTGAGCAGCGGCGGCTTCCGCCTCTGCCCGTGACCTTCGTTGAGGGTTCCCGCCCGCCATGTCGGCGCGGGAGGTTAGGGGGACGTGGATGTTTATGTCAAGTGAGGTACACGATGTCTAACCTCGCCGTCGCCGCGACGCGTAGATCCGCGCGAAGTCCCTCAGCTGGACGCCCCGGTGGCGAAATCCAGCGATCGTGCGGCCAGTCGCGCGGTGCTCGAGGTCGATCTCGTACTCGCGTAGACGGTAGCCAGCGCGGACGGCGTCGACGGTCATCCCGATCTCCATCCCGAAGCCGGCGGCGAACGGCAGGGTCGCCCGTAAGACGTCGACCCGCAGCGCCCGCTGGCCGCAGATCGGCGCGCTCGTCTCCGCCCCGCAGAGGCGCCGGATCGACCAGTGGGCAAAGCGTAAGGCGATACCGAAGCCGCCGCCGACCCGGCGCGAGAACGCGGCCACCGCGAGGTCGCACT
>JAENWU010000132.1 GCA_016649905.1 Thermoleophilia bacterium | reverse complement strand
CACCTGCACCGCCCTGGTGGCGCGGGCGCTGGGCCTCGAGGCGCTGGTCCTGGAGCGCCACCCCGGGCGGCGCGCCCGCGCCGAGGCCGAGGGCTTCGCCACCTACGACCCCGCCGGCGAGCCGCGCGAAGTTGCCAAAGCGGTGCGGGGCATGAGCGGTTTGGGCGGCGCCGAGATCGTCGTCGACTGCAGCGGCGCCGGGCCGGCGCTGGAAGCGGCGCTGGAGATGACCACGCGCGGCGGTCGCGTCGTCGTCGCCGGCATCCCCAAGCAGCCGGTCCCGGTCGACGCCGGGCGGATGGTCCTCTACGAGCGCTCGATGCACGCGACGCTCGGCTACGCCAACGACCTGCCGCGGGTGGCGGCGATGATCGCCGCCGGCCACCTCGAGCCGGAGTCGATGATCACGCGGCGGATCCCGCTGGCGCAGACGCCGGCGGAGATCGCCAGACTCGCCAGCGACCCCGGCGACGACGTCAAGGTCCTGGTCGAGGTAATGGGTTGAGCTCGGAGGCAACGAGCACCGTCGTCGTGCCGATGCCCCACATGGGCGTCTCGGTCGAGGAGGGCACGGTGATCGAGTGGCTGGTCGCGGTCGGCGACGAGGTCAAGGCCGAGGACCCGCTCTGCGCGATCGCCACCGACAAGGTCGACACCGAGGTGCTGGCGCCGGCCGACGGCGTGCTGGCGCGGATCATCGTCGAGGTTGACGGGACCGTCGCCGTGGGCGCGCCGCTGGCTGAGATGGCGGTCGGGGCGGATGCGGATGCGGCGGCCCCTGAAGCCGCGGGAGCCGTCGGGACCGACTCGGCGGACGCGACTCAGGGAGGAGAGGGTGTGGCTGGCGCCTCGAGCGAAGACGGCCCTTCGCGCAGAGTGTCCGGCGAGTCGGCCCCGACGGCTCTCACAGGTTCGGGTGCCACCGGTCCGCATCAAGACGCGGAGCTGGCTGCGCGGGCGGCCGCGGGGCGAGATGAGTTTGGAAGGTTTGATCCGAAGGCGGCAGCGGAGGCGGTGCTCAGTTTCGTCGGCGGGTCGAACGGGTCGGGGGCGCTGGCTTCGCCGGTGGCGAAGAGGATGGCGGCGAAGCACGGCATTGATCTCGGCGCAGTCAAGGGTTCCGGCCGCCGCGGCCGTATCCGCAAGGCCGACGTCGAGCGCGCCATTGCCAACCCCCCCGCCGGTGGGCCGAAAAGTAGAGATATAGGCGACAAATCGGCCCATCGACCTCTGGATCTGGGGAGCGACGGGCTGCCGGTCGGCTATGCGGGGATCCCGCACGAGGTCGTCCGCACGACCCGGGTGCGCCAGGCGATCGCGGAGCACATGAGCCGCTCGCGACAGACTGCCGCCCACATGACGACCGAGGTCGACGTCGACCTGGCCGCGGTGGTCCGCGCCCGCACCGAGCTCAACGCGACAAGGGTCGAGGCCGGCGAGGCCAAGCTCTCCTACCTCCCCTTCATCGCCCGCGCCGCCTGCGCCGCGCTCACCGAGCATCCCGACCTCAACGCGACCTTCCTCGGCGAGCGGATGATCCGCTGGGGCGAGGTCAACCTCGGCGTCGCCGTCGACACCCCGGAGGGGCTGCTGGTGCCGGTCGTCAGAGGCTGCGAGCGCCTCACCGCGCCCGCGATCGGGGCGGCGATCGCCGACCTCGCCGAGCGCGCCCGCACCCGCAAGCTCGTCCCCGACGACCTCGCCGGCGGCACCTTCACCCTCTCCAACCCCGGCTCGGTCGGCGCCGTCTCGGCGCCGGCGATCATCAACCAGCCGCAGGTGGCGATCCTCGGCGTGCCGACGATCCAGCGCCGCCCCTGGGTGGTCACCGACGAGCACGGCACCGAGGCGATCGCGATCCGCTCGATCCTCCGCGTCGCCGTCACCTTCGACCATCGCGCCGTCGACGGCGCCGGCGCCACCCGCTTCGCCGTCGCCGTCAAAGAGCACCTCGAGGCCTGGGCCCCCGAGGCCTACGGCTAGCGCTCCGCCTGTCTTTTGTAACCCAGAGGGTGACAAAGGACAGACGCGGTGGGGAGAATGCCGCGATGGTCCGCAGCAGCAGCCATCGCGCCATGCTCGCGCTCGCGGCGATCTGTTGTGTTTCGCTGGTTCTGGCAGCGGCCGCCGCGGCCGGCGAGCGCAGTGTGATCGGGCATTCGGTCCAGGGGCGGCCGATCGTGGTGGTGCACAGCAGTGACCCGGATCCGGCGCTGAAGGTGCTCGTGATCGGTGCGATCCACGGCAACGAGACGGCCGGGATGGCGATCGCGCGGCGGCTGATTCGGGGCCCCGCACCGCAACGCACCGAGCTCTTCGTCGTCCCCACGATCAACCCTGACGGAGTCGCCGCCAACACCCGAGGCAACGCCCACGGCGTCGACCTCAACCGCAACTTCTCCTACGACTGGCGACCGCTCGGCGGCGGCGAATACTCCGGCGCCGGGCCGCTCTCGGAGCCCGAGTCGCGGGCCGCCCAGCGCCTGATCCGGCGCGTCCAACCCGACGTGACGATCTGGTTCCACCAGCCCTTCGGCATCGTCGATCGCCCGCCCGGCAACCCCTTCGTCGCCCGCCGCTACTCGCAGCTCGCCGGCCTGCCCCTGGTCCGCCTCCCCGGCCACTACCCCGGCAGCGCCTCGCGCTGGCAGAACCACACCTTCCCCCGCGGCACCGCCTTCGTCGTCGAGCTGCCGTCCGCGGTCAGCGGCGCCCTGAGTCGCCGCGCGAGCGCCGCGGTCCGCAGCCTCGCCTTCGAGCTCGCCAGCCCGGACGTGGGCAGAGCGGCCGGCGGCGTCTAAAGGGCCAAAAGCTCACGTGCGGCGGCCTCGATGTCGTCCGTGCTGGGGATGACCAGCTGCTCAAGGTCGGGGCTCTGGGGGATCGGGGTGTCGAGCGCGCCGAGGCGCCAGACGGGGGCGTCGAGGGCGAAGAAGGCGGCCTCCTGGATGCGGGCGGCGATCTCGGCGCCGGGGCCGGCGGTGCGGACGGCCTCGTGGACGACGAGGGCGCGGCCGGTCTTCTCGACCGAGGCAATGATGGTTTCCATGTCGAGCGGGACCAGGGTGCGGGGGTCGATCACCTCCAGCTCGATGCCGTCCGCGGCCAGGCGCTCCGCCGCTTCCAGGGCCCGCGGCACCATCAGGCCGGTGGCGACCACGGTCATCTGGCCGCCCTCGCGGCGGATCGCGGCCTCGCCGAAGGGGACGAGGAAGTCGGGATCGTCGGGGACCGGGCCCTTCATCCGGTACATCCCCTTGTGCTCGAAGTAGAGGACCGGGTTGGGGTCGCGGATCGCCGTCTTGAGGAGGCCCTTGGCGTCGGCGGGGGTCGCCGGTAGGACGACTTTGAGGCCGGGGAAGTGCATCCCCAGCGCCTCCAGCGACTGCGAGTGTTCGGCGCCGACGCCGCCGATCACGCCGGTCGGCAGGCGCAGCACCATCGGCACCGAGAGCTTGCCGCCGTGCATGTAGCGCCACTTCGCCATCTTGTGGAAGACCTCGTCGCCGGCGATCATCATGAAGTCGGCGAACTGGAGCTCGGCGACCGGGATCGTGCCGGTCAGCGCCGCGCCGACCGCGGCACCGACGATGAAGGTCTCGTTCAGCGTCGTGTCGCGCACCCGGCCGGGGCCGAACTCGTCGAAGGCGCCGCGGGTGACGCCGAAGACCCCGCCCATCTTGCCGACGTCCTGGCCCAGCATCCAGACCTTCTCGTCGCGGCGCATCTCCTCCATCAGCGCCGCGTTGATCGCCCGCGCGTAGCCGAGCGGCTCGCCGCTCTCGACGGTCACGGGACTCACACCCAGACCCCCTCGGTGATCACGCTGGCGTCGCCCGTCGGCATCGCCAGGACCTCCTCGAGCGCCGCCTCGGCCTCCGCCTTGGCCTCCACCTCGAGCCGGTCGGCATCCTCGGCCGGGACCTGCTCGCGGAGGAGCTTCAGCGGGTCGCGCGGGACGTCGAGACCGTCGACGACGTCCTCGCGGTAGCTCTGTTTGTCCCCCTCGAAGTGGCCGCGGACGCGCAGCGTCTTCGCCTCGATCAAGGTCGGCCCCTCGCCGGCGCGGGCGCGGGCCACCGCCTCGGTCATCGCCGCCTGGACCGCGAGCGTGTCCTGGCCGTCGACGATGACGCCGGGGACGCCGTAGGCGGCGGCGCGGTCGGCGATGTTCTCGGTCGGGCTCTGCTCGCCGATCGGCACCGAGATCGCCCAGCCGTTGTTCTCGCAGACCCATACAAGGGGGAGCTTCCAGACCGAGGCGGTCAGCGCCGCCTCGTGCCAGGTGCCGCGGGCGGAGGAGCCGTCGCCGAAGAAAATCGCCACGACCCGGTCGGTTCCGAGCATCTGGGCGGAGATGCCGGCGCCGGCGCCGAGCACGAAGCTGGAGCCGACCGTGCCGCCCTGGCCGAGCACGCCGCGCTCGGGGTCGACGAAGTGGACGGTGCCGCCGCCCTTGCCGCCGACGCTGCCGCCGGTCTTGCCGAAGAGGTCGGCGAGCAGGGTCACCGGCGACATCCCCTTGGCGAGCGCGTAGCCGAGCCCGCGGTGGGCGTAGAAGAGGTAGTCGTCGTTGCGCAGAGCGGCGACGGCGCCGGCCTGGATCCCCTCCTGGCCGAGGCCCGGGTGCCAGAAGCCGCCGAAGCCGTGCTCGGAGATGTAGCGGTTGAGCAGCAGCTCCAGTGCCCGGATCCGAGCCACTTCGCGGTAGAGATCGAGCTCCGTCATCACCCCTCCTGGTGCAACTGACCGTCCGGACGGTTAGTCTATAGCCAATCGTTCCCGGGAGAGGTCGCAGCCAGGTGGATCCAACCAATCGCACTGAGAGCCGGGTCGCGCTCGTCACCGGCGCCTCCAGCGGCATCGGATTGGCGATCGCGACGATGCTGGCCGAGGAGGGCTACGACCTCACCGTCGTCTCCCGCACCGCCGCCAAGATCGAGCTCGCCGCCGCCGGCCTGGCCGAGCGCGGGACCGCTGTCCACGCGGTCGCCGCCGACCTCGCCGAGGAGACGGAGATCGCCCGCGCCGTCGCCTCCCACCGCGAGCGCTTCGGCCGCCTCGACCTGCTCGTCAACAACGCCGGAGTCGGCATCCACGGTGCGATCGACGGCTACCCGACCAAGTACGTCGACCTGCAGCTGGCGCTCGACCTGCGGGCGCCGATCCTCTTCTACCGCGAGACGATCGACCTCCTGCGCGCCGCCGGAGCCGAGCACCGCAACGCGCTCGTCGTCAACGTCTCCTCGACCGCCGGCAAGCACGGCGTCCCCGGGATCTCCGTCTACTCGGCGGTCAAGCACGGCGTCGTCGGCTTCACCGAAGCGATGAACCGCGAGCTCAGCGAGGCCGGGATCAAGTCCTGCGCGCTGTGCCCCGGCTTCGTCGACACCGAGCTCTCCGACTACTCGCAGAACCCGGTGCCGGCGGCGGCGATGATCCGGCCGCGCGACGTCGCCGAATCGGTGCGGGCGCTGCTGCGGCTCTCGCCGCACTGCGTGCTGCCTGAGATCGTCCTCACCCGGCCCGGCCCCGACGCGGTCGTGATGGGCTGAGCATGGCCGCCGCCGAGGGCCCCTCGCCGCTGGTCGAGCTCGCCGTCGGCGAGCACGTCGCCGTCATCACCCTCGCCAACCCCGAGCGCCGCAACGTCCTCGACCTGCCGATGGCGGCGGCGCTGCGCGAGGCCGCCGAACGAGCCGGGAGCACGGAGGGCGTCCGCTGCGTCGTCCTCACCGGCAGCGGCAACACCTTCGCGGCCGGCGCCGACATCGCCGAGCTGGAGGCGGCGAGCAGCGAGGAAAACCTCGCCTACAACCGCGAGCTGCTGGCCGCCGTCGACGCGGTCGCGGCGATCCCGGTGCCGACGATTGCCGCCGTCAACGGGCACGCGATCGGCGGCGGCCTCGAGCTGGCCTGCGCCTGCGTCCTGCGGGTCGCCTCGGCCAAGGCGAAGCTGGGGCTGCCCGAGGTGCGGCTGGGGATCATCCCCGCGACCGGCGGCCTGGTCCGGCTGCCGCGGCTGATCTCCCCCACCGCCGCCGCCAAGCTGCTGCTGACCGGCGACCTGATCGGCGCCGCCGAGGCCGAGGCGCTGGGGCTGGTCAACGCGGTGGTCGAGCCCGGCCTGGTCACCCAGGAGGCGCTGGCGATCGCCGCCCGCATTGTCGGCGCCGCGCCGCTCTCGACCCGGGCGATCCTCGACAGCCTGCGCAACGACGGCGGCCTGCCGATCGCCGAGGCCAACCGGCGGGTCGAGGAGCGGCTGGCCACGGTGCTCGGCTCCGCCGATCGCCGCGAGGGCGCCCGCGCCTTCCTCGAGCGCCGCGACCCCGTCTTCTCCGGGAGCTGAGCACGTGCCGCTGCCGCCGATCGCCGACTTCGGGCTCAGCGACGAGCAGCTGCTGCTGCGCCGGACCGTGCGCGAGTTCGCCCGCGCCAAGGTGGGCCCACGTGCCAAGGCGCTCGACGCCAACCAGACCTTCCCGGAGGAGAGCTGGCGCGAGGCCGCCGAGCTCGGTCTCCTGGGCGCGGTCGCGCCGGCCGCCCAGGGCGGCGCCGGCCTCGGCCTCGCCGAGCTCTGCATCGTCGGCGAAGAGCTGGCGGCGGTCTGCCTCTCGACCGCGGCGACGGTCCTGCACCAGGCCGACATGGTCGTCGGCCGCATCGCCCGCCACGGCAGCGAGGCGCAGAAGGAGCGCTGGCTGCCGGGGCTGATCGACGGCTCGACGATCGGCTGCCTGGCGATGACCGAGCCGGAGGCGGGCTCCGACGTGATGAGCATGCGCACCCGGGCCGAGCGGGTCGAGGATGGCTGGGTCCTGAACGGGACCAAGACCTTCATCACCAACGGTCCCGTCGCCGGCCTGGCCCTCGTCTACGCCAAGACCGGCGGCGAGGGATCGCGGGACCTCGGCCTCTTCGCGATCCCCACCGACAGCCCCGGCTTCGCCCGCGGCAAGAAGTTCTCGAAGATGGGCTGGCGCGGCTCCCCCACCGGCGAGCTGCTGCTGAACGACTGCGCGGTCAGCGCCGATGCCCTGATCGGGGTCCCGGACGGGGGGCGCGGCATCCTCTTCGCCGGCCTCGACAGCGAGCGGGTGCTGATGGCGGCCGAGTCGGTCGGCGTCGCCCAGGGCGCCCTGGAGGCGGCGCTCGGCTACGCCCGCGAGCGGCGCCAGTTCGGCCGCGCGATCGGCGAGTTCCAGCGCCCGGCAGGCCTCGGTCTCGGCGAACATGTCGGCCAGCTTGCCGCCGATCAGCTGGAACTCGCCGATCGCGCGGCCGAACT
>JAENWU010000123.1 GCA_016649905.1 Thermoleophilia bacterium | reverse complement strand
TGCTGGCGGCGGTCGGGACGACGCTGGTCGCGACCGCGGCGTTGCGCCGGCGGGCACCGGCGACGGCTCTGCGCGAGGGGATGGTGCAGGCGATCGGAGTGCTCCCCGCCCTGGTCGCCCTCAGCGACCGCAACCTCGCGGCCTACCACGGCGTCGAGCACAAGGCGATCGCCGCCTACGAGCAGGGCGTCGAGGACGTCGCCTCGGTGCCCAAAGAGCACGACCGCTGCGGCTCCAACCTGATCGTGCCGATGATGCTGCTCTCGGCCGGCGGCACTGTCGTCCTGGAGCGACTGGTCGAGCGCCCGAGCGCCGCCGTCCGCGCCGGCGTCGGCCTCGCCGGAGCATCGCTGGCGGTTGAGATGTTCGCCTGGAGCGATCGCCACCACGGCGATCCCCTGGCCGAGGCCTTCCACACTCCCGGCCGCGAGATCCAGCGCCACTGGGCGACCAAGGAGCCGAGCGCCGAGCAGCTCGAGGTCGGGCTGGCGGCGATGGCGGAGATCCTCCGGGTTGAGGGTGCGGCCGGCCAGGACGGGCCGCCGCCGGCCGCATAGACTGGCCGCCGTGTTCGGAAGGATCGACCACATCGGAGTCGCGGTCGAGGACATCGACGCCGCCCTCGCCCTCTACGAGGGCAGCTTCGAGATGCCGTTGGTCCACCGCGAGACCGTCGAGTCCCAGGGCGTCGAGGCGGTCCTCCTCGACGTCGGCGACGGCCACGTCGAGTTGCTGCGGCCACTCGGCCCCGACACCCCTGTCGGCAAGTTCATGGCTCGCAACGGCGAAGGGCTGCACCACGTCGCCTACGCCGTCGAGGACATCGACGCCACGCTCGAGCGCGTGATCGCCGCCGGCGTCAAGCCGATCGACACGACGCCGCGGGTGGGCATCCGCGAGAGCCGCGTCGCCTTTCTTCACCCCCGCTTCACCGGCGGGGTCCTAACCGAGATCGTCGAACCCGCGGGAGGGCACTGATGGCCGAAGCACAGCGAGTCGAGATCGGATTCGAGGGGGGCCAGGTCGTTTCCGCCCGCCTCGCCGAGGACGACCTCAAGGACCTACGCAAGCAGCTCGAGAAGGGCGGTTGGCACGACCTCCACACGGAGGACGGCGTGATCTCCCTCTACCTCGGCAAGATCGCCTTCCTGCGGATCGCCTCCGGCGCCAGCCGCGTCGGCTTCGGCAGCGTCGAGTAATGCGACCGCGGCTGCTGCTCGGCGTCGCCGCGGCGACCGCCGGCGCAGCGCTTTGGTGGCGCAAGAACCCCTCCGCCTGTCCCTACGGGCAGCGCTTCTGGGTCGAAGCGCCGCACCCGATCATCACCAGGGAGCGGCTGCGCGAGGTCCTGCGCCCCGAGCCCGGCGAGCGGCTGCTGGAGATCGGCGTCGGCACCGGTTACTACAGCCTCGAGATGGCCGAGTGGGTCGGCCCCGACGGCACCCTGGAGCTGTTCGACCTCCAGCAGGAGTTCCTCGACCACACCCTGCGCGCCGCCGCCGAGCGCGACCTCACCAACTTGGTCCCAACTCAGGGCGATGCCACTGCCCTGCCCTACGAGGACGCCTCGGTCGACGCCGTGGTCCTCACCGCGGTGCTGGGCGAGATCCCCGATTCGCTCGCCGCCCTGCGTGAGATCCGCCGCGTCCTCAAACCGGCCGGCCGCCTCGTCGTCGGCGAGCTCTTCGGCGACCCCCACTTCACGACCCGCGCCAGCCTCGAGCGCCTCGGCGCCGACGCAGGCCTGCGGCTCGAACAGCGCTCGGGTAACTGGTTCGGCTATTTCGGCCGGCTCGTGCCGGCCTGACTGCTTTCAGGCCGGCCGCGGCGCGTAGCGGTTGTGGAACATCAGGACGTTGCCGTCGGGGTCGCTGAAGAAGGCCATGTGGCAGACGCCGCTGTCGAGGGTCTCACCCTGGAAGGCGACGCCCTTGGACTCGAGCTCCGTGCGGGCGGCCCCGACGTCCTCGACGTGGAGGGCGATCGGGTGGCGGCGCGGCTCGAACTCCTGGCCGACCGAGGCGGCGTCCATCACCTGCAGGGTGAGGTTGCCGGTCTCATACTCGCCGGCGGGGATTTTCTCGTAGTCGACCGCGTGCTCGAGGCCGAGCAGCCCGCCGTAGAACTCCCGCGCCGCGGGATAGTCCTTGACGAAGACGGTGATGAAGTCGACGCCGGTGACGGATACGGTCATTGCTGGCTCCCCCTGTTGGTGGCTGACCCCGCGAATCTAGCCTCTCGGCGCCCCGGGTTCTAGGATCGAGCAATGGCCGATCTCAGCGCGAAGTTGCGGGCGGCGCTGGAGCCCTCGCTCGAAGCGGGGGAGGAGTTGCGCGGCGTCTGCGTCGCCACCCAGGCTGGGATGTTCAAGGGACGCCAGGTGGCGATCGGGGTGAGCGCAAGTCGCCTGCTGATCCAGGGAATGACCCGCAAGTTCGAGCCGGACGGCTCGCCGCTCTCGCTGCCGCCGGAGCGGCTCGCGGCGGCGAAGGCGGAGGGCGCCGGCGGCGGCGCCCGAATGAGAATGGCGCCCTAGGCGGCGCGGGCGATGTAGATCGCCTTGTAGTGCTCGGTTTCGACCAATGGCTGGTGCAACTCCTCGTCCTCGCCGTGGCCGAAGACGTCGAGGCACTCGAAGCCGCTTTGCCGCAGCGCCGCCAGCACTTCGGTTTCCGGGAAGTGGCGCTCGCGGTGCAGCTCGGGGGCGATCGCCGGCCCGGCTTGCACGCTCAGCGGCTCGACCTCGAAGCTGGCCTCGCTGATCGAGCCGGGCGCCGCATCGGCACTGCCGCGGCCGCGCCAGATCAGCCGCCGGCCGTCGCGCTCGACGACCACCTCCTCGGCGAAGAAGCTGCGATAGGTCTCGATCGTGTTGACGTCGAACAGCAGCAGTCCGTCCGCGGCGAGGTTGCGCCGCATGCCGTCCAGGGCCAGCGCCAGCTCCTCGCCGCTGAGCAGGTAGTTGATCGAGTCGTTGAGCGCCAGGATCAGCTCGAACTCGCCGAAGCGCGGCAGCTCGCGCATGTCGGCGACGTCGAGCTGGACGTCGCCGCCAGCCTTCTCCCTCGCCCGCTCCAGCATCGCCGGCGAGATGTCGCAGCCGTGGATGCTCCAGTTCCGCTCCAGCATCGGCCCGAACGCCTTGCCAGATCCGCAGCCGACGTCGAGCAGTCGCCCGTGTCTCAGCCCGTGCGCTTCCAGCTTCGGCAGCAGCAGGCCCAACCACATCTCGTAGTCGTTCTCGTGGGTGAAGTCGTCGTAGACGGGGGCGATCGCCTCGTAGGCGATTTCAGCCCAACGCGGCCGCTCCTCCCCTGCGGTTTTGGCCTCCACGACGCAAAGACCGGGGAATAGTGGAAAGGGTTACAGCGTTTTAGTTCACCCATGTGGCTATGGGGGATGTAAGTTCGTTTGATCAACACTCCATCGGCACATCTCGTGGGGAACGACGATGGCTGGGAGTGGGGAGAGGCACGTCGGCTTTGCGTCCGAATGGCCTATCGCTACGCGAGCAATCCAAGCGAAGCCGAGGACATAGCCCAGGATGCCCTGCTCCGCGCCTGGCGTCGTCGCTCGACCCTGCGGGAGCCCGACCGGCGCAAGCAGTGGCTGGCGACGATCGTCCGCAACGAGGCGTTCCGCCAGCACGCCCGAGTCCGACCCGACCCGACCGACCTAGTCGAGAACGAGGGCGCCGAGGACGCGCGGGTGGTGGCGACGGTCGAGCTCGCCGATCTGCGCGCGGCGCTGGGAAAGCTGAGCGAGAAAGACCGCGATCTGCTGGAGATGCGCTACCAGGACGACCTCACCCAGGGTGCGATCGCGCGCAAGCTGGGGATCCCCGAAGGCACCGTCAAGGTGCGCCTGCACCGCGCCCGCAGCAAGCTGCGCCGCGTCTACTTCCCCCGCTAGCCGTTTTTAGTCGCCTGTACACATGGGCGAGCGGGGGGAGAGGAACTTCAGACCGCTGTACAAGGTCCGCGGCAGCCGCTTAGCCGACTATTAGGTAATGAAGACGGCACCGAGGCAGATAGTCGCCTTCGGCGGCGGTGGCTTCTCGATGGAGTCGGGAAACCCGCTCCTTGACGACTACGTCCTGAACCTGACCGGGGCCGAGCGCCCGCGCGTCTGTTTCCTGCCCTCGGCCAGCGGCGACGCCGACCATTACATCGTCCGCTTCTACCGGGCCTTCTCCGCGCATCGCTGCGAGGCCAGCCACATCTCCCTCTTCCGCCGCGAGCAGGGGCCAGAGGATCTGCGCCGGCACCTCCTCTCCCAGGACCTGATCTACGTCGGCGGCGGCAGCGTGATCAGCCTGCTCGGCGTCTGGCGCGCGCACGGGATCGACGTGATCCTGCGCGAAGCCTGGGAGGCAGGCGTGATCCTCTGCGGACTCTCGGCCGGATCGCTCTGCTGGTTCGCCGAGGCGGTGACCGGGTTTCATGGGGCACCCGCGCGGGTCGAGGGGCTCGGCCTGCTGCCCTTCAGCAACTGCGTCCACTACGAGCCCAAGTCGAGCCGGCGCCAGTCCTACCACCGCTTTCTGCGCGAGGGGATGCGGCCCGGGTACGCGGCCGAGGACGGCGCCGCTCTGCACTTCACAGATCAGGAACTGAGCCGGGTCATCGCCTCGCGGCCAGAGGCCCGCGGCTACCGGCTCGACGTCTCCGGACAGCGGGTGGTGGAGATGCGGATCGCCACCACCTACCTCGGCGAGCGCGGCGTCGTCCCGGCCCCGCCCTTCCCCGAGGCGCTGTCCACCGCGGTCGCGGCCTGATGGGGTTGTCCGCAGGGGCCAACGCCGGCTCGGGTCCGGCCGACTCGGCGCCCGCCACGGCGGTGCGGCGGATCCTCGCCCTCGGCGGCCACGACTTCACCTCGCGGCCGCCCGACCGGGCCGTCTGCGAGTTGCTGCTGCGGCTGGCCGGCGAGCGCGGCGCCGAGCGCCCGAAGATCTGCATCCTGCCGACCGCCAGCGGCGACACCTCCGAGCAGATCGGCCGCTTCTACGCCGCCTTCGGCGAGCGCTCCTGCGAGCCCTCCGACCTCTCGCTGTTCCGGCTCGGGCGACGGCCGATGGCGCTGCGCGACCACCTGCTCGAACAGGACCTGATCTACGTCGGCGGCGGCAGCCTCGTCAACCTGCTCGCGGTCTGGGAGGCCCACGACGTCGCCTCGATCCTCAGCCTCGCCTGGCGCCGCGGGATCGTCCTCGCCGGCCAGAGCGCCGGCGCGATGTGCTGGTTTGAGGCCGGCATCACCAAGTCCTCCGGCAAGCCGCTGGCCGCGGCCGGGCTGGGCCTGCTCTCGGGCAGCCTCTGCGTCCACTACAACAACGAGCCCGAGCGCCGCGCCGCCTACCTGGAGGCGGTCGCCGACGGGATGCCGGGCGGCTACGGGCTCGACGACTACGCCGGCCTGCTCTGGGAGGGCGAAGGCACTCCCTCCGCCGTCACCGCCCGCCGCGGCGCCCGCGCCTACCGCGTCTGCGCCCGCGACGACTCGGTCGCGGAGTCGCCGCTGCCGGCCCGCTTCCTGCCCGCCCCCGCCCCAGCGGCCCTGCGCGAGGACATCGCGGAGTTCCGGCGGATCAAAACGATGCGCAAACGGGCCGGGTGGCTCGGGTAGGGGGTACGCGCGGGACTCGGTTTTGCGGTGGGGGCGGTTGTACCCCTCCGCGGGAATTTGTCGCGCCCCCTAAAGGGGGCTGGCTCCCGAACATGGTGCCCGCCTATGGCGGGCAGGAATCGGATTGCATTTCCGCCGCTTCGCGACATTCCCGCGGAGGGGTACAACCGCCCTCCCCACGAAACGAGCTCCCGCAGACGCCCGTAGCTACCCAGCTTCTGCGAGAGATGGCCAGGGCGCCGGCCTCTAAAGAGAGCTTCAGAACCCCGGGCCGTCCCGGTGGGGCGTGTCGTTGAGGGGTCTGGTCGTGCTCTGGGCGAATGTCGCGAAGCGGCGGAAATGCAATCCGTCATCTGCGCCCCATAGGGGCGCACCAACATCGGGAGCCAGGCCCCTTTAGGGGCCGCGACAAATTCGCCCAGAGCACGACCAGACCCCTCGCCGGCAACCCTCCTCCGTGGACCGCCGGGCTTAGTGACCCTCGCCCGCGACCGGCGGCGCGGTCGGGTCCGAGCCCGCTTCGCCGAGGCTCTCGCGGGCGATGTAGTCCTCGGCCAGCAGCAGGTTCTCCTTCGAGCGCTCGACGACGTTGAGGAGGTCGCCCATCAGCGCCACCTCCTCGACCTGCTCCTTGACGAACCACTGCAGGAACTGCTCGGCCCGGTAGTCCTTGACGTCGCGGGCCAGCTCGAACAGGGCGAAGATCTCCTCGCTGACCCGTTTCTCCTGCTGCAGCGCCATCTTGACCGGCTCCGAGCCGTCGACGTAGGTGGTCTCCACCGACTTGATGTCGGGGATGTGGACGCCCTCGCCGACGTCGAGCAGGTACTTGATCATCATCATCGCGTGCTCGCGCTCCTCCAGCGCCTGCCGGTAGAAGAAGGCGGCGAGCCGGGGAAGGGTCTCGGCGTCGTAGTAGACGGCGGCGCCCACGTACTGCTGCGAGGCCGCGAACTCGTTGGCGATCTGCTCGTTGAGCGCATCGGCGAAGGACTTGTCAGCCATCTCAAAAGCTCCTTGTCGGCGGGGCGAGGGAGGACCCAACGTAGCCGAAAGCCCGGATTCGGTTGGCCGAAGCGGGAGTTAGGGAACCCAGCGAAAACCGAGCTCGTCGATCGACGGTTGCAGCGGGCTCGAAGGGAGCCCGGGCTTGGTCGCCTGCTCGGGATCGTTGTAGCCGCCGGGGGCGACGTCGTTGGGCGTGTCGGGATGGAAGATCGAGGCCAGGTACTGGATCTGGCCGCGGCCGGGACCGAGCTCGGTCTGGCCGCCGCCGTAGGCGCCGATGCCGCGCTCCTCGCAGTAGTCGTAGGCGGCGAAGAGGCGGGAGATCGGGCCGAAGCGCGAGGGCTTGACGTTGACCGTCTTCGGCGGCGACCACGGCATCGCCTCGATGTCGGCGATCGAGTGGATCGGTGCGTCCCAGGTGACCCGCGCGGAGACCGGATCGAGGATCGGTTTCGTCTCCTCGGTCACGTCGGGGTCCTCGAGCCAGGCGTCGGGGAAGGCGTCGATCAGCTTCGCGTAGAGCTCGGGGTCGGTGACGACGTCAACCGGCGTGCCTTTGTAGAAGCCCTTGAGGTCGAGCGAGTCGACGGCGCCGGTCTCGACCAAAGCAGCGATCAGCTCGTCGTCCCAGTCGTTGGTGGGGTCGAGCTTGAAGCGCAGGGTCGGGTAGATCGCCAGCCGCGCGCGCAGCGGCTCGATCGAGGAGCGCTCGCCTTCTTCGAAGCCGGCCAGCCGCATCGAGTTGACGAAGTTGACCGGCTGGGGCTCGCGGCCGAGGATCGCCGCCAGGTTGGTGCCGGCCTGGCGCAGCGCCAGGTCCAGCGCCGCCGACTCGAAGGCCCAGCGCCGGTAGTCGACTGAGATATCGCGCTGCGGCGGTGCCGCCGGGAAGAGGTCGATCGAGTCGAGCCGCCTGGAGAACTCGTCGAAGGTGAAGCTGCCGGTGAGGCCGTCGGGCGGGCCGGCGCTCTGCTGGGCGACGTGGTCGACGGCGTCGTAGGTGACGTCTTCGCCGATCCCCTGATGACCGCCGCCGCTGAACTTGATCACCGTGGTCAGCCGTTCGAACTCGCCCAGAACCAGTTCAAGACCCTCGAAGGTGCAGGACTCGATCTCCAGCGGCAGGTCGGCGATCGCGTCGTAGCTGGCCACCGGGGAAACCTAAATGATCGCGGAGCTCGCCTGGTCCTCTTCCGGTTGTTACTTGTCGCCCACAGGGCGACAACCGCCAACCGCGCTAGCTAGTGTCCTGAGTCATTGATTCGAGTGCAGTAGCGAGCGACCGAGTCGAGGATCTCCTCGGCGGTCTTGACCCAGACGTAGGGCCGGGGCTTCTCGTTCCAGGTCTCGATCCAGGCGCGGATGTCGGCGTTCAGCTGGCG
>JAENWU010000026.1 GCA_016649905.1 Thermoleophilia bacterium | reverse complement strand
GGCAATGCGGCGCTGAAAGGCATCCTCCGGGTTCGCTTCACCAAGGCCAAATTCGCCAAAGTCTGGGCCGGCGAGGAAAACGCCAAATGGAGTGAAGCATTCCCCGAACTCGCCGCCCAGGGCGCGCCCTGCGAAAAACCGCCGGGGAAGACGTGGTGGACGTCCTCGGCGAGGTCGCCCGTCGTCGCCCGCCAGTCGCCGGCGCTCAGCGCGGTGAAGATGCCGCGCGCCTTGCGCTTGACGATTGCCCGGTAGATCATGCGCCCGCCTCCTGGGAGACCGGTGCCACGGGTGGGCGCTCCCCCTCGTTGATCCCAAAGCGTTCGTGCAATCGCCGCAGCGGCGCCGGCGCCCACCAGTTCCACTTGCCGAGCAGCTCCATCAGCGAGGGGACGAGCAGGGCGCGGATGATGCTGGCGTCGATCAGGACCGCCAGCGCCGTGCCGACGCCGTTCTCCTTGATGAAGATGATCTGCGAGGTGGCGAAGGCGCCCATCGCGACCGCGAACAGCAGCGCCGCCGCGGTGACGATCCGGCCCGTCCGCTCCAGCCCGATCGCCACGCACTCGGAGTCCGAGGCGCCAGCGTCGCGCGCCTCCTTGATCCGCGAGAGCAGGAAGACGGCGTAGTCGGTCGAGAGCCCGAAGGCGACGGCGAAGAGCAGGATCGGCATCGTCTGCTCGATCGCCCCCGGGCTCGAGTAGTCGAGGAACCCCTCCAGCCGCCCGTCCTGGAAGATCAGCACCAGCAGCCCGAAGACGGCGCTGAGGTTGAGGAAGTTCATGATCAGCGACTTGATCGGCAGGATCACCGAGCCGGTCATCAGGAAGAGGATCACCAGGGTGGCGACGATCACGATCGCCAGCGCGATCGGCAGGTGGCTGGCCAGGCTCGACTGGAAGTCGACGAAGTCGGCGCTGGCGCCGCCGACCAGGACCGTGGTCCCGGCCGGGGTTGGCAGGTTGCGGATCGCATCGACCGTGTCCTGGCTCGCTTCGTCTGCGAACGGGTTGGCGGAGATCACCTGGATCGCGGTGACGCCGTCGCTGAGCGGCTGCGGCCGGGCGACTTCGGCGACCCCCTCGACCCCGCGCACCGAGGCCGCGACCTGCGCGGAGGCCTTCGGGCCGCCGCCTTCGACCTCGATCCAGATCGGCGTCTCGTGGTAGGGCGGGAACCGTTCGCTGACCGTGTCGTAGGCCTGGCGGGCGCTGGCCGACTCCGGCAGCACGGTCGGGTCGACGGTGTTGAACTTGATCCCGAGGAAGGGCAGGCCCATCACGATCAGCAGCAGGGCGCTGAGCGTCGCCACCGGGATCGGCCGCCGCATCACGAAGCGCGAGAGCCGGTACCAGAAGCCGTCCTGGGCGGGGCGGGCGTCGGCCTCGGCGCGGCGCTGCAGGAACTTCGGCGCGCCGGCGTTGACCCGGGATCCCAACAGGGTCAGCACCGCCGGCAGCACGGTCAGCGAGATCAGCGCCGCGAACAGCGCCACCAGGGCGCCGCCGAGGCCCATCGAGTAGAGGAAGCGCTGCGGGAAGACGAGCAGCGAGGCGAGCGCCGCGGCGACCGTCAGCGCGGAGAAGAAGACGGTGCGGCCGGCGGTCGCGAGCACGCGCCGCATCGCCGCCAGGCCCGGCCCCTGCTTGGCGATCTCCTCCCGATAGCGGGAGACGATGAAGAGGCTGTAGTCGATCGCCAGCCCGAGACCGAGCGCCGTGGTCAGGTTGAGGGCGAAGATCGAGATCGAGCCGAATTCGCTGGCGACGCGGAGGATCAGGAAGGTGCCGACGATCGCCAGGCCGCCGATCATCAGCGGCAGCACCGAGGCGACGAGGCTGCGGAAGAACAGCAGCGAGAGCAGGAAGAGCAAGGGGAAGGCGATCATCTCGGCCTTTTTGAGGTCTTCCTCGACCTGCTTGTTGACCTGCTCCTGGGCGACCGCGAAACCGCCGACGACGAGGTCGGGGTCGGCCGAGAGCTGCTCGGCGATGTCGGCGCCGGAGTCCTGCAGCTCCTTGTCGCCGGTCGTCTTCAGCGAGACCGCGAAGTAGGTGGCGTCACCGTCCTCGGAGACGAAGGCGGGGGAGTGGGTGTCGTAGTAGCCGGTCACCGCGGCGACGTCGGAGCGTTCGCGCACTTCGTTCTCGAGCGCCTCGACGCGGGCACGGGTGGCGGGCTGGCCCACCGGGGCGTTCTCGACCACCGCGATCACGGCCGGCACCCGCAGGCCGGCGTCCTGGAGGCGCTCCTTGGCCTTGACCGTCTCGGTCGCGGGGTCGTCGGCGCCGTAGGGGTCGAGGCGGCTGGCGACACCGCCGCCGATCGCCCCGGCGAGCAGGAAGAAGGCGATCGCGATCAGGCCGATCCGGCGGGCGTTGCCGTCGGCGAGGCGGGCGAGGGCGTCAAACATCAGCTGCTCCTTTTCTCGGCGGGGGCGGCTTGGCGGCGGCGGCGAGGATCTGCGCTTCCATCCGCTCGCACCAGTCGGCGAACCACTCGGTGAACTCGAGCCCGCCCCGTAGCACCAGCAGCGGGAACGGGTCGTCCTTCTCCTGCGCCATCGGCTCCATGGCGCGCAGCTTCTCGTTGGCGGCAAGCCGGTGCTCGCGCATCGCCCGCAGGATCCCCGGCACCTCCTCGCGCGGCAGCGCGTCGGCGAAGAACAGCTTCAGCAGCCCTTCCTCGCGCATCTCGAAGGTGACCGGCGGCTGCCGCAGCCAGGCGACCAGCTCCTCCTCGCCGTCGGCGGTGATCTCGTAGACGGTGCGCCTGCGGCCGCCGGTCGGAGCGTCGGCCCCGACCACCAGTCCAGCCTCCGAGAGCCGCTTCAGCTCCGGATAGATCTGGCCGTAGCTGGCCGCCCAGAAGAACCTCGTCGTGTTGTCGACGATCGACTTGATCTCGTAGCCCGAGCGCGGCTCTTTGTGGACCATGCCGAGGATCACGTAGGCGGTGGGGCTGAGCGACTCCATCGCGCGTAGATATATCGGATCGATATATCTCTAAGTGTGATTACGGTCACAGTATGGTCAGATTGCGGCAATCGACGACGACGAAAGGGGAACGAGATGGGGCTTGACCAGAGCAAGATCGGTCGGGTCGTGGCCGAGCAGATGGAGGCGATCGAAGGCGACTACGGCGAGGATTGCGAAATCGGCGACGTCTGCACGATCGTCGAGGTGATCGGCCCCCACGGATCGCACGTCCGCGTGCGCAGCAGCGACATGCGCCCGCACAGCGGTCTCGGCCTGATCCGGATGGCCGAACAGGCGATGCTCGGCAACCTCGGCGGCACGGAGTAGGCGAGGTTGTCATTTGTCGCCCTGTGGGCGACAAATGACAACGACTCAGCTGCGCAGCTCGGCGACCAGCGCCGTGACCACGACTGGGTCGAACTGGGTGCCGGCGTTGCCTTCGAGCTCGGCGATCGCGGCCTCGAGGTCCATCGCCCGCCGGTAGCTGCGGTTGGAGGTCATCGCGTGGAAGGCGTCGCAGGTGGCGATGACCATCGAGGCACGGGGGATCTCCTCGCCGGCCAGGCCATCGGGGTAGCCGCCGCCGTCGTGGCGCTCGTGGGCAGAGCGCACGAGCGGCGCGACCGGAGCGAGGAAGGGGATCCGTTCCAGCATCCGGGCGCCGATCGCGGTGTGCTCGTCCATCCGCTCGCGCTCCTCAGGGGTAAGCGGCCCGGGCTTGCGCAGCAGCTCGCCGGGCACGCCGATCTTGCCGACGTCGTGGAGCAGGGCGCCGTAGCGCAGGCGGTCCAGCTCGACCCCGTCGACGCCCATCCGCCGCCCGACCGCGACGGCCAGGTCGGCGACCTCGCTGGCGTGGTCGGCGGTGTAGGAGTCCTGGAGCTCGACGGTGTCGGAGAGAACCCCGATCGTGGTCAGGAAGGCTCCCTCCAGTTCCCCGACGAGCTGGCAACGGTGGATCGCGGCGCCGACCTGGCTGGCGACGATGTGGGCGAGCAGCAGGTCCTCCTCGGCGAAGGCGCCGGGTTCCTCCTGCTCGAGGTTCATCACGCCCCAGATAGAACCGGATACGGTGACCGGCAACGAGAGCTCCGAGCCGGGGTCGGTGCGCGGGTTGCGAGCGAGGTAGTCGGAGTCGAGGCGGGTGTCGTTGACCATCGCCGGGCGCCCGGTACGGGCGACGCGTCCGTTGACGCCGACCTCGACCGGTTGCTCCTGGGCGAGGAAGTCGGTGACCTCTTCGGCAAGCGGTCCCGCCCCGGCGACGACCCGCAACGAGCCGTCCGGGTCCAGCCTCTGGACCACGGCGAGGTAGTAGTCGAAGGACTCGTGCAGGACCCGGACCGCGACGCCGGCGACGCCCTCGACCGTGTGCGCCCGGGAGAGGCTGGTGGCGAGGCGGCTGGCGACGAGCAGGCGCCCACCCTGAAGCGAGGCATCCTGCAGCGAGCTCGTCACCGGCATCTGGCTCGTTTTCGGCTCCACGGACGGTGTATCGGCTCGCCGGTGCGTTGCTTTAGCCGTCACTATCCTCAGACCGTGATGAGTGGGGACCAATCCGACATCGTCGTGATGAAGTTCGGCGGCACCTCGGTCGCCGGCGCCGAGCAGATCAAGCGTGCCGCCGGCCGAATCGTCGCCGCCCGCGAAGCCGGCAACCGGGTCGTCGCCGTGCTCTCCGCCCGCGGCAAGACGACCGACGAACTCGTCGCCCAGGCGCACGAGATCTCCCCCCGCCCGGTCGCCCGCGAGATGGACATGCTGCTCTCGACCGGCGAGCGGATCTCCTGCGCGCTCTGCGCGATGGCGATCCACGACATGGGCCACGAGGCGATCTCCCTGACCGGATCCCAGGCGGGGATCGTCACCGACTCCACCCACACCAAGGCGCGGATCATCGATGTCCGCGCCGACCGCATCTCGGCGGCGCTGGAAGCGGATCGGATCGTCCTCGTCGCCGGCTTCCAGGGGGTCTCGACCGAGAGCCGCGACGTCACCACGCTCGGCCGCGGCGGCTCCGACACCACCGCCGTCGCCCTGGCGGCGGCGCTGCGGGCGAGCGTCTGCGAGATCTACACCGACGTCGCCGGCGTCTTCAGCGCCGACCCGCGGATCGTCCCCAGCGCCCGCAAGCTGCCCCAGGTCTCCTTCGAGGAGATGCTCGAGATGTCGGCCTCGGGGGCCGGCGTGCTGCAGCTGCGCTCGGTCGAGTACGCCCGCAACCACGGCGTCCGCATCCACTGCCGCAGTAGCTTCGAAGACGGTCCCGGTACCCTCGTCGTGGCAGAGGACGACACCGTGGAGCAACCTTTCGTAACCGCAGTCACCCACTCCAACGCGGAGGCCCGCGTGACGCTGACCGGCGTCCGCGACGAGCCCGGCGTCGCCGGCCGCATCTTCAAGGCGCTGGCCGAGGCCAACGTCAACGTCGACGTGATCATCCAGAACGAGCCGGTCGGCGGCGACCAGCTCGCCGACCTCTCCTTCACCGTCGACCGCGCCGACCTGCCGACCGCCAAGGACACGATCGCCGCGCTCGGCGACGTCTCGCTGAAGGTCCGCACCGACGAGCAGATCGGCAAGGTCTCGATCGTCGGCGCTGGCATGCGCTCGCACCCCGGCGTCGCCGCCAAGGTCTTCGAGGTGCTCGGCGAGGAGCGGATCAACATCGAGATGATCTCCACCTCGCCGATCAAGATCTCCTGCGTCATCGCCGCCGACCGCGTCCCCGACGCGGTCAATGCGCTGCACAAGACGTTCGAGCTGGGCGACGACGCGATCCGGCCCGAGGACCCGACCGGGCCCGATCACCGGCCCACGGTCGCCGGCTGAGCGCGGCCACTCGGGTCATGGCCGGCGACGGATACAGGGTTGGGGTGCTGGGCGCGACCGGGCTGGTCGGGACGACGATCCTCGAGCTGCTGAGCGCCCGCGGGTTCCCCGCCGCGGAAGTGGTCCCCTTCGCCTCCTCGCGCTCGGCCGGCAAGGAAATCGAGTGGAACGGGTCGATCCTCAGCTGCCGCGAGCTCAACCCGGAGACGATCCAGGGGCTCGACCTCGTCCTCTCCTCAGCCGGGGGTGCGATCAGCGCCGCATGGACGCCGCAGCTGGTCGAGGCCGGCGCCGTCGTCGTCGACAACACCAGCTACTGGCGCATGCACGCCGACGTGCCGCTGGTCGTCGCCGAGGTCAACCCGGAGGCGCTGCAGGACCACAAGGGGATCGTCGCCAACCCCAACTGCTCGACGATGCAGATGGTCGTGGCGCTGAAGCCGCTCTACGACGAGGCCGGGATCGAGCGCCTGGTCGTCTCCACCTACCAGGCCGTCTCCGGCACCGGCAAGGCAGCGATCGACGAGCTGATGGAGCAGTCCCACGCGATCCTCCACGGCCAGCCCGCGACCGCCTCGATCTACCCCCACCAGATCGCCTTCAACCCACTGGCCCAGGCGGGCAGCTTCGCCGCCGGCGACGACCACACCGACGAGGAGCGCAAGCTGATCAACGAGACCCGCAAGATCCTCGGCGACCAGGAGATCAAAGTTTCCGCCACCTGCGTCCGCGTCCCGGTCGTCACCGGCCACTCCGAGGCGGTCAACGTCCAGACCCGCGAGCCGCTGAGCCCGGAGCGGGCGCGCGAGCTGCTGGCCGCGGCGCCCGGCGTCACCGTCGTCGACGACCCCGCCCACTCACGCTTCCCGATGGCGATCGAGGCCGCCGGCAGGGACGACGTCCTGGTCGGCCGGATCCGCCGCGACGCCGGCAACGAGAGCGCCCTCGACATGTGGATCGTCGCCGACAACCTGCGCAAGGGCGCGGCGACTAACGCCGTGCAGGTTGCGGAGCTGCTGGTCGAGCAGGGCCTGCTCCGCGGCTGAGTCGCTTCAAGGCAAACGGCGCCAACAGCGTGGTCAGGATCGACATCCCGACGACGACGGCGAACAGCTCCGCGTCGACCACCCCCTCGGCGGCTCCGATCGAGGCGATCACGATTCCGACCTCGCCGCGGGGGATCATGCCGATGCCGACGATCGCCGCTTCGCGCTTGCCGAGGCCGCGCGCCGCCAGGTAGGCGGGGACGAGCTTGGCGGCGGCGGCGAGCACCGTGATTGCTCCCAGCAGGAGGAGGGCGTGGCCGTCGAGCAGCGCCCCGAGGTCGAGCTCGATGCCGATGAAGGCGAAGAAGAAGGGCGGGAAGAAGGCGTAGAGCGGCCGCACTTCTTCCTCGATCGAGGTGTGGTCCTTGGTCTCGGCGACGATCATCCCGGCGAGGAAGGCGCCGATCAGCGCCGCCAGGCCGATGCTGGCGGAGAAGGCGGCGAGGCCGAGGCAGAGGAGGACGGCCGGCAGCAGCGGAGAGGCGGCGAAGCGCGGCGCCTGCAGCAGCTTCGGGCGGCGCTGCAGCAGCTGGGTGCCGCCCAGCGCGACGAAGCCGACGAAGGCGATCGCGATCGCCAGGGCGAGGACGATCTTGCTGGCGTCGACGCCGCCGTCGGCAGCCATCCCGACCGCGACCGAGAGCAGGATCAGGGCGAGGATGTCGTCGACCACGGCGGCGCCGAGCACGGTGCGGGCGGCGCGGCTACGGGCTATTCCGAGGTCGAGGAAGGTGGCCGAGGTGATGCCGGCGCTGGTCGCCGCCAGGGCGGCGCCGAGGAAGACGCTGGTTTCGGTGCTCTCTCCCAGCGCCAACCCGAGCCCGATCCCGACCAGGAATGGGAGAACGACGCCGGCGCTGCCGACCGTGACCGCGATCCGGCCCACCGCCCGCATCTCCGAGAGCCGCGTCTCCAGCCCGACCCAGAAGAGCAGGAAGACGACCCCCAGCTCGGAGAAGACCCGCAGCACCTCGCCGACCTCGACCAGGCCCAGGATCGAGGGGCCGATCAGGATCCCACCGAGGATCTCGCCGACGATCACCGGCTGGCCGATCCGCCTGAAGACCTCGTCGCCGAGCTTGGCGGCGAGCAGGACCAGGAAGAGGTCGGTGAGGACCCCGGCGGTGTCGCTGGTCGCGGCGAGGGGGAGAGTGAAGGCGATGTCCATCGGGAAGAAAATGGGTCGGCTAGCTGAGTGCCGACCAGTCTTCCCGGCTCACCTGACGTTGAGGCTATCGAGAGTGAGCTCGGCGGGCCGAAGATTCACACTTTTGGCACAGTTTCCTCACAATAGGAAACGTTTTGTCGTCTAACGTCCCGGTCATGGAGAAGGACTGGAGAGACGCCCGATTTGAACGCTTGGCCGAGAGGGTCGACCGGATCGAGCAGGAACGGCGCGACGAGAGGCAACGGGCGCTCGACCGCTGGGTCTACGCGATGCTCGCAGTCGCTTGGTCGGCAGCCATCGCGATGTTCGTGCTCGCAATCGTCAAGCACGCCAATTAAAAGCCTGACGCTCTCAGGGGAGTCCGGGCAAGGACGCAGGAAGCCTGAATAGCGCTCTGCTCATGAGTATCCGCTTGACTCCGGCAGGCGCCAGATACGAACCGCTCAAGGGCCGCCAAGGCGGCCGCGGCAACCCAACCGACTTTGACCACAGCCTGGTGCTCCTGAGAGCGTCAGGCGGGGACGCCGGCGAGGCGCTCCTCGACCCAGCCGGTCGAGGCGATGTGCTTGCTCATGCCCAGCTCCTTCGGCTCGGCGCCGAGCGCCAGGCCGACCAGCTGCGGCAGATGCAGGACCGCGAGGCCGAGGTCGCGGTTGACGACCTTGGCCGCCTCGGGCTGCTGCATGTCGAGGTTGAGGTGGCAGAGCGGGCAGGGGGTGACGAGGCAGTCGGCGCCGGCGTCGATCGCGTCGCCGACGTGGGTGCCGGCCTGCTTCAGCGAGGTCTCGCGGTTCATCGTGATCACCGGGAAGCCGCAGCATTTGCGGGCGCCGTCGTACTCGACGACCTCGCCGCCGAGCGCCGTGATCACCTGCTCGAGGTAGATGTCGCGGTCGGGGTGCTCGCCGTAGCCGAGGCGCTCCTTGGGGCGGACGATGTAGCAGCCGTAGAAGGGGCCGACCTTGAGGCCGGTCAGCGGCCGCACGACCTGCGCCTTTAGGCGATCGAGACCGTAGTCCTCGACCAGCAGCCAGAGGAAGTTCTTGTTGGTGAAGCCGTCCTTGCCCTTCTCGTAGGACAGGCCCTGACCCGAGAGCGCCTCGTTGACGTGGGCGCGGTAGGCCGAGTCGGCGTCGAGGCGCTGCTGGCACTCGGACTGCGCGCCCTGGCAGGTCGAGCAGATGTTCATCATCGAGAGCCCGGTCTGCTGGGCGAGCGCGAAGGTGCGGGCGTTGAGCGTGTCGGCCAGCTCCTGGTTGTGCTCGGCGATCACGCCGGCGCCGCAGCAGTTGGCGCGGTCGAGGGTGACCAGCTCGATCCCGAGCTTGTCGGCGACGATCGCCATCGAGCCGTGCAGCTCGGGGGTGAAGCCGCGCGACACGCAGCCGGGCCAGTAGGCAACTTTGATCTGCCCGTCGCTCATGCGCTCTCGCTTTCCGCGGCCGCGGCCGCCTCGTCTCCGAGGATCGCGTCGGTCGGCTCATCGGGCTCGGGTTCGACGTCCTCCTCGCCCTTGATGTAAAGGTTGAATTCCTCGTTGTGCTCCTCGGCGTGTTTGTAGATCGCCTTGACGTCGTCCTGGGCGCCGTCCGGGAGCTTGTGGTGGATGCCGGGGATCAGCTTCGGCAGCGAGCGCATCTTGCCCGTTTTGATGCCGCGGATCGCCGTCGGGATCGAGCCCAGCATTTCCTTGATCGCCCGTTTGCTCGGTTTCAGCTTGCCTTTGATTCCAGGCGCGAACGACTCCTGCAGCAGCAGCGACTCGTCAAGGGTGCCCTTCTTTTCGATGATCTTGACGAAGGCGATCTCGTGGTCGTGGCCGCTGTTGGGGTCTTCGATCCCCTCTTCGCCGGCGCGGCGGCGCAGCCGCATGATCTGGTCCATCGGCGCCACGTCCTTGGGACAGGCGTCGACGCAGGCGAAGCAGTGGGTGCAGTCGTAGATCCCGTGTGGATCCTCGGCGAGGTCGTGCAGGCGCTCCTTGGTCTCGGCGTCGCGGGGGTCGCCGACGAAGCGGTAGGCCTTGGCCAGCGCCGCCGGGCCGATGAAGCCCGGGTCCGCTTCCATCGAGAGGCAGCTGGAGACGCAGGCGCCACACTGGATGCAGGCCATCGGCTGGGTGATGTCCAGCATCGATTCCGGCTCGACGATGTACTCGCGCTCGGGCGGCGCGCCATGGGGGAGGAGCCAGGGGGTGACGCGGCGGATCTTCGCCCAGTGGGTCGACTCCATGTCGGTGACCAGGTCCTTGATCACCGGCATGTTGCCCATCGGCTCGATCACGACGACGGCGCGCTCGGCGGAGCCGCCGACCGCGCCCATCTTCTTTTCGGCCAGCTCCTGTGCCTCGCCGATCTGGGTCTTGCAGCCGAGCCCGGACTGGCCGTTGATCTTCATCCCGCAGGAACCGCAGATCGCGGCGCGGCAGGAGCAGCGCACGGCGAGCGAGCCGTCCTCGCGGTCCTTGGTCTGCAGCAGCGCGTCGAGAACCGAAAGCGAGGGCTCGAGCTCGACCTTGAACTGCTCCCAGTAGGGCCCCTCGCCGCTCTCGGGCTGGAACCTGCGGACTTTGATCGTGTAGTCGGCCATCAGTAAGTCCTCGCTTCCGGTTTCCACCCGGTGATGGTCACCTCGGAGTATGAGATCTCGGGCCCGTCGTCGGTCTGCTCGAGGTCGATGTGTTTGAGCCACTCCTCGTCGTTGCGCTCGGGGAAGTCGGTGCGGTACTGGGCGCCGCGGCTCTCCTTGCGCTCCAGGGCGGCAATGCAGGTGCACTCGGCGTTATCGAGCATGTAGCCGAGCTCGATCGCCCCCAGCAGGTCCTGATTGAAGACGCTGCCGTGGTCGTCGATGTAGGCGGTCTTGGTCTCCTCCTTGAGGCGGCGGACAATCTCCAGCGCTTCCTGGATCCCGGCCTCGTCGCGGAAGACGGCGACTTTGGCGTCCATCGTCGTGCCCAGCTCGAGCTTGATCTCCGAGACCCGGCGGCCGGAGCCCTTCGCGCGCGAATTGATCTCGGCGATCATCGCGTCCTCGTCCTCGAGCACCTTTTTGGAGGGAGTCGAGCCCTCGATGCGCTTGGCCCGGGAGGCGGCGTCGACGCCGGAGCGGCGGCCGAAGATCAGCGTGTCGAGCAGCGAGTTGGCGCCGAGCCGGTTGCCGCCGTGGACGGAGACGCAGGCGGTCTCGCCGGCCGAGTAAAGGCCGGGGATGTCGGTGCGGCCGTCGACGTCGGTCTTGACGCCGCCCATCGTGTAGTGGTTGCCCGGCTTGATGTGGATCGGTTCGCGGGTGATGTCGACGCCGGCGAAGTCGCGGCCGACGAGGACGATCTCACGCAGCGCCTCGTGGACGCGCTTTTTCGGGACCACGGTGATGTCGAGCGCGACCGTCCCGTCGGGGAAGCCACGGCCCTCGTTGATCTCGGTCTGCTCGGCGCGGGAGACGACGTCGCGCGAGGCCAGCTCCATTTTGTTCGGCGCGTAGGTCTCCATGAAGCGCTCGCCCTTGGCGTTGAGCAGGTGGGCGCCCTCGCCGCGGGCGCCCTCGGTGATCAGGAAGCCCTTGCCCGCCAGCGTCGTCGGGTGGTACTGGATCATCTCCATGTCCATCAGCTTGGCGCCGACGCGGTAGGCCATCGCGATCCCGTCGCCGGTGCAGATAAGGGCGTTGGTGGTCGGCTTCCAGACCTGGCCGTTGCCGCCGGTGGCGAGGATCACGGCCTTGGCCTTGAACAGCTCCATCGAGCCGTCGGCGACGTTGCGGGTGACGACGCCGCAGCACTCGCCGTTCTCGTCGATCGCCAGGGCGGTGCTGAACCACTCCTCATAGCGCGCGACCTGCTCGGAATATTTCATCAGCTGCTCGTAGAGCACGTGCATGATCGCCTGGCCGGTGATGTCGGCGACGTAGTACGTGCGGGCGGCGGAGGCGCCGCCGAAGGCGCGGGTGCCGAGTTTGCCTTCCGCGTTGCGGTGGAAGGTGACGCCGAGGTGCTCGAGGTGGAGGATCTCCTCCGGCGCCTCGCGGGTCATGATTTCGATCGCGTCCTGGTCGCCGAGGTAATCGGAGCCCTTGATCGTGTCGTAGGCGTGCGACTCCCAGGAGTCGCCGGGGTTCAGGGCCGCGTTGATGCCGCCCTGCGCGGCGTTGGAGTGGGAGCGGACCGGGTGGACCTTGCTGATGATCCCGACCGATACGCCTTGCTCGGCGGCGGCCAGTGCGGCCCGTTGTCCGGCAAGGCCGGCACCGATTACGAGAACGTCATGAGTGGGCACGAGCGCGGATGCTATAGGTGAGAAATCCGACGCCGCAGTCGGAATTCCCCCCATTTGTCGATGGGCCTAAAAGTTGAGCTATGAGCCACTTTCCGGCCCGTCGGCCTAGAGCCAGCGTTCGCCGAGACGGCGGATCGCGGCCTCGCTGAGCCGCACCGCATCAGCCACCGTGCCGAAGTCGACGTTCTCGGCGAGGTCGTGGGACCAGTGGTAGTTGGCGGGCTGCTTGAGGTCGGTGCATCCGGCCAGCACCGCGGTCTCGTAGCCGGCCGCGGCGGACTCGAGGCCGTCGGTGCCGTTGTGCAGGCGCAGGTTGGGGAAGAGCCAGATCCCGAGCTCCTCGGCGAGGCCGTCCATGAAGGCGAGCGAACGGGGCGGGTACTCGCGCATCTTCAGGAAGCCCTCGCCGCGCAGCACCAGCAGGTGCGGTGAGCCGACCGACTCGAGGCAGAGGAAGAAGGTGCTGCCCCTGGCGAGGTTGGGGAAGTGGCGCTCGCCGAACGCCTTCATCCCCTCGCTGAAGGACTCCTCGGATCCGGTCGAGAGCAGGATCACGCGGGTGCCCGCGGGCGGCTCGGCGGCGAAGCGGCGCGCCAGCGCCAGCAGGGTGACCACCGAGGTGCCGTTGTCGTTGGCGCCGGGGACGACCTTGCGGGCGCCGATGTCGGCCATCGCCGCGATCGAGCCGAGGCCGAGCGCAAGCCCCAGCTTGGCCAGCAGGCGGCGGCCGCTGAGGGCGCCGAGCGCGGCCAGGATCGGGCCGCCGATCACCGGTGCCAGCAGCGGCGGGCTGGTGTCGGTGCGCTCGATCAGGCCGAGGCGGTCGGCGATCAGGGGGATCTGGGGATGGAAGACGAGCCCGGAGTGGGCGGAGTCGTGGTGGGCGATCACGACGACGGTGCGCTCGACCGCGGGATCGCCCAGCTCGCAGACGACGTTGTAGGTGGTGCGCCGCGGCAGCAGCCGGCGCAGCCGGCGCTGGCCGGGCGGGAAGTCGTCGGCGATCCCGGCGGCGCCGATGCCGCCGAGCAGCGCCGCCAACAGGCGCCGGCCACGCAGCGCCGCCAGTGCCCCGAGCACGCCCAGCCCGGCGCCGATCCCCAGCGGCCACCAGTAGGTGCCGTGGGCTGGCTCGGCCTCGATCCGCGCCTCGGCGCCCTCCTCGGCGAAGCGCTCGACCAGCCACTCGGCGGCGCGGCGCTCGCCCTCGGAGGCCGACGGGCGATCGATCCGCTCCAGTTCCTCCAGCCGCTCCCGCAGCCAACTCGCTTCACTGGCCATCTGGCCAGCACGCTATCCGCTTACCATTGAGCAATGCTCGGAGGCGGCTCGATAACGCTGTTCCACGTCCGCGGGATCAAGATCGCCGTCGACTGGTCCTGGTTCCTGATCCTTTTCTTCCTGATCCTGACCATGTCCAGCAACTACGGGGACGCGCTCGGGGAATCGAGCACCTCGGCGGCGCCCTTCGCGCTCGCGCTCGCCAGCGCCGCCGGTTTCTTCGGCTCGATCGTCCTGCACGAGCTCGGCCACGCCTTCGCGGCGATCCGCCGTGGGATCGGGATCACCAGCATCCAACTCTGGATCTTCGGCGGGGTGGCGCACATGGACCGCGAGTCCGACAGCCCCAAGGTCGAGTTCGAGGTCGCCGTCGCGGGCCCGGCGGTGACCTTCGGGGTGATCCTCCTCTGCAGCCTGATCGGCGCCCTGGTCGCCGGGTTCGGCGAGTTCGGGCAGGCGCTGCGGCTGGCGGTCGAACTCCACAGCGACCCCGACGTCTCCGGGGTCGCCTCGATGTTCGCCTGGCTGGCGGCGATCAACGCCTTCGTCCTCGTCTTCAACCTGCTGCCGGCGTTCCCGATGGACGGCGGCCGGATCGCCCGCGCGATCATCTGGGCGCGGACCGGCAACCGCACCAAGGCGACGCGGATCGCCGCCACCATGGGCCGCGGCTTCGGCTACCTCTTCATCGGTGGCGGCCTGGCGCTGATTGCCCTCGGCGACGTCTTCGGCGGCATCTGGCTGGCGCTGATCGGGATGATCGTCAACGGCGCCGCCCGCGGCGTCGCGATGCAGACGGCGCTGACCAGCCGCATCGACGGCATCCGTGTCGCCGACGTGATGGACCGCGAGCCGGTCGCGATCCCCGGCGACATCAGCGTCGAGCGCGCCCTCGACGAGTACTTCCTGCGCTACCGCTGGCCCTGGTTCCCGGTCGTCGACGCCGCCTACCGCTTCCTCGGCCTGCTCCAGCGCGACCGCGCCGACGAGGTCCCCGAGGTCTCCCGCGCCAGCTCCAACGTCTCCGAGCTCGTCGACGCCGATCGTGGCCTCTTCGTCCGCGACGACACCCCGCTCGACGCGCTGCTCAGCAACCAGAACCTGCGCCGGTTCGGGGCGCTGATGGCGGTGGACGCGGAAGGGCGGCTCAGCGGCGTGATCACGGTCGAGCAGGTCGGCCGCGCCCTGCGCGACACCTGACGGCTGGATTCGCCCCTGTTCCGCTGTTCCTTTTGGTCGCTATGCGGACAAAAGGCACAGCGGAAGGCAACTCAGCGCGGCACGAGCCGGTAGACCGGCCCTTCCAGTGACGTGACGTAGAGACGGTGCTGGGTGTCTTCTCCGAATGAGCTTGGCGAGGACACGGAGAGGCCGAGCTTCTTCTCGTTCGAGGCCCGTTTGAGATGAGGGATGAGGCTGCGCAGTTGGCCCTCGCAAAAGTCGGCGTAGACGTAGCGCTTATATAGAGAGCGCAGCTTTGGGTCGGCAACGACGTAGCCGCCGGTGATCGAGCAGCTGCCGCCGCGGCTGTGCGGGTAGGCGAAGATCGGTTTGACCGTGCCGCCCGGATCCGCGGTGCCGCTGTTTTCGTCTCTATATGGAGCGAAGCCCTCGAATGCATCCCAGCCGAAGTTGGCGCCCTTCGCTCGGCCGACCGTGGTGTAGTCGAGCTCCTCGAAGACGTTCTGGCCGACGTCGCCGATCGCGATTCGCGGTTGCTTGGCGGTGACCGTGTCGAAGGAGAAGCGGAACGGGTTACGGAGGCCGTAGCTGTAGATCTCGTCGCGGCCGCCGCGGCCGACGAACGGGTTCGAGGCCGGCACCGAGTAGGGCCGGCCGCCGCTGCGGCGGGGATCGATCCGCAGCAGCTTGCCGAGCAGCGCCTCCTTGTTCTGGGCGTTGTTGGGCGGGTCGCCGCCGGAGCCACCGTCGCCCGTGCCGAAGTAGAGGAGGTCGCCGAGGAACTGCATCTGGCCGCCGTTGTGGTTGGAGTTCTCGGCGTGGGGGATTGAGATCACGCTGCGGCGGGAGCCGGGCAGGGCGCGGGTGGGACTGCCGCGCTCGAACTCATCGATCCGGATGCTGCCGGCGGCGTCCGTGTAATAGACGTAGAAGCGCTTGCTCTGGGCGTAGTCGGGCGGGAAGGCGACCGAGAGCAGGCCGCGCTCGCCGCCGAATTGGACCGGTCCGCCGAGGTCGAGGAAGGGCTTGGCCAGCCGCTTGCCGTTGCGCAGGACCTCGATCCGGCCGGGCTGCTCGACGACGAAGAGCAATCGTGGAAAGCCGGGAGCGCCGCTGACGTAGACGGGGCTCTCGAAGTTGCCGATCTTCTTCAGGGCGACGCCGCCCTTGGCGCTGGTCGCTGCGTCGCTGGTCGTCCCGCTTGCCGACCCATCGGTCTGCGAGCCCGTCTCGGCTGAGCCGCACGCCGGCAGGGCCAAGGAAAGGAGGACGACAAGCAGTGTCGCTGCCAGTGAGGGGCGCCGCATTTGGGCGAACGCTACCCCTGGGCGACGCTTCCTATTCGCGGCCGCTGCTCCGAGGATCCTGGATTTCGACCACTTCGCCGTCGTCGGTGACTTCGGTTTCGGGGAGGTCGGAGGTGATCGTGGCGACGAAGGTGCCGCCGGGCTCGCCGCCGTTCGCGATCTCCGCCTTCACCTGGGTGCCGAGGCCGGCTCCGACCCGGTAGGCGACGGTCCAGTCGCCCGCTTTGACCGCGCTCAGCTTCCAGACCGCGGTCGCGGTTTGGTTCGGCTTCAGTGGGCCGAGGGCGAAGGTCTTGCGATTCGAGGTCGAGGCGCCACCGGGGTCGGAGGAGCCGACGAAGCGTGGGTAGCTTTCCGCCAGCACCCAGACCGGCCGGTCGGACTGCGCGAGCCCGGCCTGCGGGTCGTCGACCCCGAACGGCAGGGATGAGTTCTCGCCTTGCTTGCCGCCGATCGCGATCGTGACCGTCAGGGTCGGCACCGTGTGCTCGCCGGTGTTGCGGATCGCCAGCCGCATCAGCGTGGTCTGGCCGAGCCGCTGCTCGCTCGGGAAGTTGGCGTCGACCACCTTCACTTGGTAAGTGCCGGCGCGCTCGTTCGAGTCCGACGAGGATTCGCCGCCGCAGGCAGCAAGCAGCGCCGCCACGGCCACGGCGGCCAACCCGGTAGCCGTGGCTCTGAGGCGGGTACGCCGAGCATGTCTTCCGGTCCCCCGCAAAGCGGCCCGAACATACCACGGGCTTTCCCAGCATCCGGGCGGTTTCGGGGCCGTCGATCGGGTTAGCCTGATCTCAATACGGGGCTAACGGAAGGGGCTGATCCATCCCATAGACTTCCGCCAGCGGGGCGTCGCGGGAGTGTGATGCCCCTTCTGGAGGAGCAGATGGTCGGATCCGCGGTTAACAGGGCATTCCTGCCCGCTAAGTCTGTGTTCGAACAGGTTGGGGAGATGATGCTCCTGACCGGGCGTACCATCGTTTCCGCGGTCAGGCCGCCCTACCCCTACGGCGAGGAGTTCATCGGCCAGTTCCTCTTCGCCCTGCAGCTCTGCTGGTTCCCGCTGCTGGTCTCGACCGTCGCCTTCGGCTTCGGTGCACCGGGCCTGCAGGCGGCGAACTTCCTCTCGCTCTTCGGCGCCCTCGACCGCCTCGGCGGCTTCTTCGTCCTCGCCTCGATTCGCGAGTTCGCGCCCTTCGTCACCGCCGTTGTCGTCGCCGGCGTCGCCGGCACCGCGATCACCGCCGATTTGGGAGCCCGGAAGATCCGCGAGGAGCTCGACGCCCTGCAGGTGCTCGGCGTCGACCCGATCAAGAACCTGGTCGTGCCGCGCTTCCTGGCACTGATGCTGATCACCGGCCTGCTCGACATCTACGCCCTGGTCTTCGGGATCAGCGGCGGCATCCTCACCGAGATGCTCTACAACCAGCCACTCGGCGGCTTCTTCGCCACCCTCTTCTCCAACGCCTCGATCACCGACCTCTGGGGCTCGGTGATCAAGTGCACCCTGTTCGGGGCGCTGATCGCCGTCGTCTGCTCATACAAAGGGATGACCGCGTCCGGCGGCGCCGCCGGCGTCGGCCGCGCCGTCAACGAGGCGGTCGTGATCTCGTTCATGGGCGTCTTCGCCTTCAACTACGTCTTCACCCAGACCCTGCTTGCCACCAACCCAGAGCTGCAGACGATTCGATGAACGAATGGCTCGCAGTCCCGCGCGGTTGGCTCGACTCCTTCGGGGAGATCGCCCGCTTCGGCTCGCGCGTCGCCGGCCTCGTCTACTCCGGCCGCGTCTTCCGCTTCTTCGGCGAGAGCCTGCGCCAGGCCGGGATCCTGATCCTCGGCTCGGCGCTGATCATCTGGGGCCTGGTCTTCACCCTCGGCCTGCAGTGCGGGATCGAGGGGGCCTACCTGCTGCGCGCCCAGGGCGCGCCCGCCTACGCCGGCGTCTTCTCGGCCTGGTGCGACCTGCGCGAGATCATGCCTTACGCCTTCGGCTACATGCTCGCGGTCAAGGTCGGGACCGGGATCGTCGCCGAGCTCGGCGCGATGCGGATCTCCGACGAGATCGACGCGCTCGAGGTGATGGGCGTGCCGCCCGTGACCTTCCTCTGCGCGACCCGCCTGCTCGCCGCCTGGATCACCTTCCCGTTCATGTACCTGGTCGGGATCGGGATCATGTACCTGGCCAGCTACATCGCCGTGGTCGAGCAGATCGGCGACGTCTCCTCGGGCGGCTACTTCCTGATCTTCTGGATGTTCCAGAACCCCCCCGACCTGATCTTCAGCTTGATCAAGGGCATGGTGATGGCGACCGCGATCGTGATGGTCGGCTGTTACTACGGCTACACCGCCTCGGGCGGGCCGGTCGGGGTGGGGACCGCGACCGCGAAGTCGATGGTCCTCAACATCGTCTTAGTCCACATCATCGGGATGCTTGGGACCCTTGTCTTCTGGGGGGCAAACCCGCGGGCGCCAATAGGAGGCTGACGTGTCGATCGAGGACGAGAACCGCAGGGAAGAAGAAGAGCTTCAGGACGAGGCCGTGATGGGTGGCGAAGAGCCGCCGGAGATCGGCGAGCGGGCGGTGCCGGCGCGCTCGGCCGACGAGAGCGGTCCCTACATAAGTGAAGACGGCGCGATGATGGGCCGCGACTTCGTGATCCCGGGCGTCGACCCGAGCGAGCACGACCCCTACCGCTTCCACACCGGCCGCAAGCGCGACCACGGCGGCGAGGACGCGATCGAGATCATCGACCTGGTCAAACAGTTCGGCCGCGCCCGCATCCTCAACGGCCTCAACCTCGGCCTGCCCGAGGACCAGGTCTCGATGGTGCTCGGCCCCTCGGGGACCGGCAAGAGCGTGCTGATCAAGCACATCGTCGGCCTCCTCTACCCGGACTCCGGCGACGTCCTCGTGCACGGCGAATCGATCCCGAACATGACCGACGACGAACTCTTCGAGGTGCGCAAAAAGTTCGGCCTGCTGTTCCAGGACGGCGCCCTCTTCGGCTCGATGAACATCTACGACAACGTCGCCTTCCCGCTGCGCCAGCACACCGACAAAGGCGAGGAGGAGATCGGCGAGATCGTCAACCGCCGGCTCAAAGAGGTCGGCCTCTCCGAGGCCACCTACAAGATGCCGAACGAGCTTTCGGGAGGGATGCGCAAGCGCGCCGGCTTCGCCCGGGCGCTGGTGCTGGAACCGGCGATCGTGATGTTCGACGAGCCCGACTCCGGGCTCGACCCGGTCCGCACGGCGCTGCTCTGCGAGCTGATTCGCGAGGTCCACGCCGAGAACGGCGGCTGTTACCTGGTGATCAGCCACGACCTCGGCACGGCGCGGCGGATCGCCGACTTCATCGCGGTGCTGTGGAGCGGCAAGATCGTCGAGTCGGGGCCCAAAGAAGAACTGTTCGATTCCAGCAACCCGTTCGTCAATCAGTTCCTCAACGCGGACATCAGCGGGCCGCTGTCGATGGACTGAGTGAACCTCGGTCGCTGGCTAGGGGAGGTTGCCGCCTGGGCGGCTCGTAACGCGAAGGTCGTGCTGGCGCTCGCCGTGATCGTCGCCGCGTTGGCGGCGGCGGGGGCGACGCAGATCTCCACCGACGCCGGGGTGGGGACGCTGGTCGACTCCGACACCGAGACCTACGGTGCGACCGAGGACGTCAAGCAGACGTTCGGCGAAGAACCGGTGGTGGTGCTGGCGCGGGGCGACCTGCCAGAACTGATCCTCACCACCAACATCTTCCGGCTGCTGCGGCTCGAGGGCTGCCTGGCGGCGAAGGTGCCGAAAGGCGGCAAGGCGCTGCCGGGGCCCTGCGCCGAACTGGCGGAGATGGAACCGGTCGAGTTCGTCGCCGGCCCCGCCACCTTCCTCAACGAGGCCGTGGTCCAGATCGAGACCCAGTTGCGGCGGCTGGCCCAGGAAGTTCCGGCCGAGCGCTTCCAGGAATTCCTCCTCGCCGTCGCCACCCGCTATGGAATCACCAGCGTCCCCACCCTCGACAACGAACAGTTCGTCGCCACCGTCGTCTTCGACCTCGCCCGCGCCCGCGGCACGCCGAAGGCGCGGCTCTCCTACCTCTTCCCGAATAGCCAGACGGCCCAGATCGTCGTCCGCCTCAAGCCCAACCTCAGCGAGGCCGAACGGCACCGGGCGCTGGGTCTGATCGAGGCCGCGGTCGCTGAAACGACGCCGCGCAAGGCCTGCGCCGAGAACGGCAAACCGGCGCCCTGCTTCGAGCTCAAAGGTGGCAGCTACGTCGTCTCCGGCGCGCCGGTCGTCGTCGACGGCCTGGCGCGGGCGCTCAAGGACGCGCTGCTGCTGCTGTTCGGCGTCGCGATCGTGGTGATGGCGGTGACGCTGCTGCTCGTCTTCCGCTCGCGCCTGCGGTTGTTGCCGCTCGGCATCGCCCTGGCGGCGGCGGCGCTCACCTTCGGGCTGCTGGGCCTGGTCGGCGGCACCCTGACGATGGCCTCGATCGCGGTGCTGCCGATCCTGATCGGGCTGGCCGTCGACTACGCGATCCAGTTCCAGGCGCGCTACGACGAGGTCGAAGACGCCCGCACCGCCGCTGCCCGCGGCGGCCCCACGATCGCGATCGCCTGCCTGGCGACGGCCGCCGGCTTCCTCGCCCTACTGCTCTCGCCGACGCCGATGGTCCGCAGCTTCGGCCTGCTGCTGATCGCCGGCGTCGCGATCGCCTTCGTTCTCGCACTTACCGCGGGATCGGCCGCGCTCAGCCTACGGCGTGGCGAGTTTGTCCCAGGGGGTGGGACAAAACCGCCACGGGCCGCCCGGTTGGGGGAGAGCGTCTTGAGCTTCGCGATCGAGCGGCGGGTCGCGGTCCTCGGCGTCGGCCTCGCGCTGGCGGTGATCGGCTGGGGCGTCGGCACCCAGATCGAGACCGTCTCCGACGTCCGCACCCTGGCGCCGCAGAACATCGACGCGATCCGCGACCTCAACGAGCTGCAGGACGCGACCGGGGTATCGGGCGAGCTCGACGTCAGCATCGAAGCCGACGATCTCGCCGACCCGGCGACGATCGAATGGATGGCCGCCTTCAAGCGCCGGGTCCTGCGCGCCAACGGCTTCGGCGGCGAAAACCCGAGCTGCCTCGACGCCGAAATCTGCCCCGGGCCGGCGCTCTCGGACTTCCTCGTCCGCGAAGGCGACACGGTGACCCGACAGGGGATCGAGGCGACGCTGGCGGCGCTCTCCCCCTACGCGCTGCGCCAGGTGGCGCCGCTCGAAGCCGGTGGCGAGCTCGGCCACGAGGCGCTGATCAGCTTCGGCATCCGCGCCCAGTCGCTGCAGGACCAGCAGCGGCTGATCGACCGCGTCCGGGCCGAGATCGGCGAGCCGGGCGCCCCCGGCGGCCCGCCGCCCGGGGTCGAGGTCAGGCTTGCCGGGCTGCCGGTGATCGCCGCCGAATCGGCCTCCGATCTCTCCTCCAGCCGCTACTGGCTGACCCTCGCGGGCCTGATCGCCGTGGCGCTGGTGCTGCTCGTCGCCTACCGCTCGCCGCGGCGAGCGCTGGTGCCGCTGGCGCCGACCGTCCTCGCCACCGGCTGGGCCTCGCTGCTGCTGTGGGCGACCGGGATCCCACTCAACCCGATGTCCGCCGCGCTCGGGGCGCTGACGATCGCGATCGCCACCGAGTTCGGCGTCATCCTCAGCGGCCGCTTCCACGAGGAGGGCGGTGGCGGCGGTGAGGCCGAGCCCGCCCTGCGGCGTGCCTACGCCCGCACCGGCACCGCGGTGCTCGCCTCCGGCGTCACCGCGATCGCCGGCTTCGCGGTGCTGATCGCCAGCGACATCCGGCTGCTGCGGGACTTCGGCTTCGTCACCGTGATCGACCTCGCCGCGGCCCTGTTGGGGGTGATGGTGGTGCTGCCGGCGCTGCTGGTCTGGCTCGAGGAGCGATGAAAGACCGCTACTCGATAGCCGTCGGCCTGATCTTCTTGGTCCTGGTCGTCGTCGCCGCGATCAACACGATCGGCGGCGACGGCGGCGAGACGCTCGGACTCGACCAACAGGAATCGCACTGGGCCCTGCCCGAGTTCGCCGTCCCCGCCGCCCCCGGCCAGCTCGAAGGCGACGCTAACGTCGCCCAGGACGACTGCGCGTTGGCCGCCGTGCCCTGTCCCGAGGATGCCCGCCGCACCCCTGCCTGCCGGATCGAGACCCCCGGCGCGCTGCGCATCTGCGACTTCTTCGACCGGCCGCTGGTGATCTCTTTCTGGTTCACGAAAGGCGGCAGCTGCGCCGCCCAGCAGGACGTCGTCGAGGCTGTCCACGAGCGCTACCGTGACAGGGTGAACTTCCTCTCGCTCGATATCCGCGACGACCGCGACGAGGTTCGCGAACTGGTCCGCCAGCACGGCTGGACGATGCCGGTCGGCTACGACCGCGACGGCGCCGTAGGTGGCCTCTACCGAGTCGGCGTCTGCCCGACCTTCGCCTACGCCTACCCCGGTGGAACGCTGCAGAGCTCCAGCTTCGGCGAACTCACCGCGCCGCAGCTAAGCAGCAGGGTCGAGCGGTTGCTGGCGGCGACCCGGTCCGCCCAGGGGGAATGACCCTCACTCTGCACCAGGGCTGGGTGGTGCCGTGGCTGGCGAGCGAGTTCCCCGGCCTCGGCGTCGCCTGGGTAGAGGTCGAGGGCGCTGCCGGCCGCAGTCCTGAGCCGGTCCAGCGCCGCCTGCGGGACCTCTCCGACCGCATCTACGGAGCGCAGGCGATCCGCCTGCGCGAACAGCCCGTCGCCTGGTCCTATCGGGTCTTCTTCCGCCAGATCGGCCTCGACCCCGACAGCACCCGCACTCCCGTCGAGCAGCTGATCTTCGAACGCCTCCACGACGGCGGCTTCAAGAGCCAGGGCCTGCCCGCCGACGCTCTGACCATCGCCACGGTCGAGACCGGGGTGGCGCTGCGCGCCTTCGACGCCGACCGCCTGCAGGGGCGGTTGTGCATCCGCGAGTCGATGCCCGAAGAGGCGCTGCCGGGCGACCCGGTGGAGCTGGACCCCGGCACGCTGGTCCTCGCTGACGAGGCCAGCACGCTCGGCCTCCTGTTCGGCGCCAGCGCCGAGCCGGCGACGGTTACCAAGGACACGCGCCGGGTCGCGATCGCCGCCGTCTCGGTCGGGTCGGTGCCGCAGATGGCGATCGAGGAGGCACTGTGGATGGCCGCTGGGGCGCTCGAGCGCGCCTGAGCTCCAGTCCAGCGCTTAACCGTTCCCTCGCTTGCGGTCGCAAATCCTTGATCTAGACTCGATCCGAGGCGTATGCAGGATCTCCTTGTAAGAGACGGCATCGCGGCGTTTGACGTCGCGGTCGACGAGCGGCCTGCGCGGGCCCAGTTGCGCGGCCAGATCGCCCGGCTCGAGCTCGAGCTGGCGGGCCTCTTCGCCGAGGCCTTCGGGCGGGTCGAGCTCGATCGCCGCGATACAGCGCTGGCGGCGCAACCGCGGGTTCTCGACCTCGGCGAGCTGGAGCGGATGCGCGACCACCTGGCCGAGCGGATTGCCGCGGCGCGCTCGGCGCTGCGCCGCCGCGCCCGCGAGGAAACCGCCAGCCGTGGGCTGCTGCGGGCGATGCTGGAGCGGCCGGCCGACTTCAAGTGGGTGCGGGTGACCCGCGCCGACGTCGGCGAACCCGGCTGCGGCAACTGGCACTCGAAACCGCGCCTCGGCCCGCTCGGAATGCTGATGGGCTGGTGGCAGGTCAAGGTCTCCTCGGGATGTCCGTTAGCCGGGCGGCTTGCGGCCGTTGAGCGCTAAGCGGCAAGAGCAGTCCAAGCGAGTGGCGGCGCCGGACCAGCGCCCGCCGGCGCCCTGGGGCAAATTCCCGCTCGCCGAGCTGGTGATCTTCGCCGGAATCGTCGCGCTGATCGTCGGCGTCGTCGGTCAGAACGAGACCGCGATCGGCGCCGGCGTCGTCCTCGCCGGCCTCGGCGGCCTCGAGGTCGCGGTCCGCGAGCACTTCGCCGGCTACCGTTCGCACTCCACCCTGATGGCGGGAGCGGTCTTCGTGGTGAGCGTTGGGATCGCCTTCTACGTCGCCAACCAGATCCTCGCGGTGGCGCTGGCGATCGGCGCGGTCACCTTTGCGATCACCTTCTACCTGGCGCGCCGCGCATTCCAGCGCGCTTCCGGAGGCCTCAGCTTCCGGATCGGTGGAATGCGCGGCTAGTCGCTGAGGAGGGGCTCGCGACATCCCCGCCCGCGCCTGGCGGCGGCGGACACGGCGCGGTGCGGCGTCCTCGGGAGGCCAAATAGCGTTGCTATTCGGCCTCCCTGCGTCCTTGCCCCGCTTGGTCCGGCGCTCGCCAGTCGCAGACAGGGATGTCGCTCGACCCTCCTAGGCGGCGGTGATCGCGCTGCGACCGCTGGTCGTGCGCGAAGCGAGCTCGGTGGAGAGCAGGCGACGCTGGCGCGAGGTCAGCGTGCCGAGCTGCTTGTTCTCGTTCAGCGAGAGCGGCAACAGGAACTTGCGGGCGCGGGTCCGTCCCCAGCGGCGCTGGCTGGTCAGCAGCTCGGAGATGGTCATGCTTTCGGTCTCCCACGGGCACTCGCGGATGACGTCCGATGCCTCCATGTCGCCCCGCGCGATCGCCCGCTTCAACTCGGCGCGAGCGAGGCGGACGGTATTGGCGCGTTCGAGCGCTCTCATGTGCTGCGGTGCCTCCACCGAAGTTGCCATCGTCGTTGCGGGTGCCATAGCGGCAGCGTCCACTGGTACTCCTCCCTTCAAAGGAATCAATCAACTGGGTATCTCACCAACGAGGCTGACTCGGGGACCCTGGCCTACCGGACCGGTTACTTGTGTCCGAACTCCCCGGCCGGGTTCGTCGGGCGAGGACGCCAAGCTACGTCGCCGAGGTGTCCGCCGTCAACCCGCCACCGTCGAAACGACGACCGGCCCGGTCGCTAAGAGCAACAATTTCGTAACGGCGAAATTCGGTGTTGGATCAGCTGAGCCTGAAACTACCCAGGACGGGGGATGTCAATTCCTGGTGAACGCGTTCAGGAGCGCGGAAGATCCGGGAAGTCATCGATCACCCTGGCGATCGTCCCCAGGGCGCCGTCGAGGTGCTCGCGCTCGTGGGTCGCCATCAGGCTGGTCCGCAGCAGCGCTCCGCCGGGCGGAACCGCGGGGTGGATCGCGACGTTGGTGTAGACGCCGGCGTCGAACAGTGCCTTCCAGAGCAGCACCGCCTGCCAGTCGTCGCCGCAGACCACCGGCACCACCGGCGTCGTCGCGACGGTGCCGTCGGGCAGCGTCCCGGGCTCGATCACCTTCAGGCCGAGGTGGCGCAGGCCTTCGCGCAGGTACTCGGCGTTGGCGAGAAGGCGCTCGAACAGCGCCGGCCCGTCCTCGCGGATCACCCGCAGGGCCGCCAGCGCCGCGCCGACCGCGGCCGGGACAGCGGAGGCGCTGAAGATGAACGAGCGCGATGAGACCCGCAGGTACTCGATCACGTCGGCCGGGCCGGCGATGAAGCCGCCGCAGGAGGCGAGGCTCTTGGAGAAGGTCCCCATCCGCAGGTCGACCTCGTCCTCGAGCCCGAACAGCTCGGAGGCGCCGGCGCCGCGGGCGCCGAGTACGCCGGCTCCGTGCGCCTCGTCGACCATCAGCCGCGCGCCGTAGGCCTGGCAGAGCTCGACGATCCGCGGCAGGTTGCAGACGTCGCCCTCCATCGAGAAGACGCCGTCGACGATGACGAGGACGCCGCCGCCGTCCTCGGCGCCGCGCTGGAGCATCTTCTCCAGCTTGTCCATGCGGTTGTGGCGGAAGGGGCGGAGTTTGGCGCCGGAGAGCCGGCAGCCGTCGAGGATCGAGGCGTGGTCGCCGGAGTCGCAGATCACCGTGTCGCCGGGGCCGAGGATCGTGCCGATACAGCCGAGGTTCGACTGGTAGCCGGTGGTGTAGACGATCGCGTCCTCGGTCCGCATCCACTCCGCCAGCTCGCGCTCGAGGTCGACGTGCAGCGGCGTCGTGCCGTTCAGCAGCCGCGAGCCGGTGACGCCGGTGCCGTAGGTCTCCAGGGCGTCGCGGGCCGCCTGCTTGACCCGCTCGTCGCCGGTCAGGCCGAGGTAGTTGTTGGAGCCGAGCATGATCGTCTCGCGCCCCTCCATCTCCACCACCGGGCCGGCCTGCGAGGTCAGCAGACGGAAGTAGGGGAGCAGGTCGTGCTCTTTGGCCGCTTCGAGCTGCTCGAGCCGATCGTGGCTGCGAGCCTTCTCGAAGACGTCGACCGGGGCCTTCGCGGTCTCGCTCATCGGACAAGAGTGTAGGTTGCGCCCCGTATGGGAAGCGTGACGATCCGGCCGGTGGGTAGCCGCCGCGAGCTGAAGAGGTTCGTCAAGGTCCCGTTCCACCTTCATCGCAACCACCCGCAGTGGGTGACGCCGCTGGTCTTCGAGCGGATGGAGTTCCTCGACCGCGGCAAGAACCCCTACTTCGAGCACGCCGAGGCCGAGTTCTTCGTCGCCGAGCGCGACGGCGAGCCGGTCGGCCGCATCAGCGCCCAGGTCGACCACCGCTGGGACGAGTTCCAGGGCGGCAGCGACGCGATGTTCGGCTTCTTCGAGACGACCGACGATCGTGAGGTGGCGGTGGCGCTGATCGACGCCGCCAGCGAGTGGGCGGCGGCGCAGGGGCGCCAGCGCATCCTCGGGCCGATGGACTTCACCACCAACGACGAGGTCGGGATCCTGATCGAGGGCTACGAGCGGCGGCCGATGATCCTCGAGCCCTGGCACCCGCCTTACTACCGCGAGCTGATCGAGGCCGAGGGCTTCGAGAAGGCGATGGACATGCTGATGTGGGAACTGCAGTTCGGCGATCTCAAAGAGGGCGAGCAGTTCGACCCCTCGATCCATGCGGCCGCCAAGAAGGCACTGGACGACGAAGGCATCACGATCCGCAACATGCGCAAGCGCGACATGGCTGGGGAGGTGCGCCGCTTCATGGACGTCTACAACGAGGCCTGGGGAAACAACTGGGGCTTCGTCCCGATCACCGACGCCGAGATCGAGTTCCAGGCCAAGAACCTGAAGCAGGTACTGAACGAGGACTGGACCTTCATGGCCGAAAAGGACGGCGAGGTGGTCGGCGCGGCACTGACCCTTCCCGACATCAACCAGGTGATGGCGAAGCTGAACGGGCGGCTGCTGCCCTTCGGCTGGGCCAGGTTCCTACTCGGCAAGCGCAAGATCGACCAGCTGCGCGTGTTCGCGCTGGGGGTCACGCACGCCTACCGCCACACCGGCGTCGCCGCCGGCCTCTATCTCCGCCACCTCGAGGAGGCGTCCAAACCGGGCGCGATCGAAGGCGGCGAGATGGGCTGGATCCTGGAGACGAACAAGTCGATGAATCGGGCCATGGAAGGCATGGGCGGCAAGGTCGTCAAGCGCTACCGGCTCTACGAGCGCTCGCTGTAGGGCCGGCCTGAAAGCCGCAACCTCCGGCCTTTGCGAGCCGCCCCTCAGGAGGCGACCTGGGGCCTCGCTAGAGTCGAAGCGGTGAGCGACCTCGACGTAGACGGCGAGATCGTGGCCGAGGAAAACGTCGAGCCGCGCGACGCCACCGGGCCGGTGCGGACCCTGCCGGCGCCCTACGAGCAGCCCTCGTTGCCGGTGCTGCGCTCGGACGTGCGCACCGCCGCGATCGCCGCCGCCGGGGGCGTCCTGGCTGGCGCTGCCACCGT